>CAXTTL010000001.1:0-115556 GCA_964247135.1 uncultured Deinococcales bacterium
TGGCGGTGCTGGGTTTTCTGGGCGATCAGGAAATTCGCTTTAAGATCACGCACCTTGGCGAAGTGGACGCGCTTACCTCGAAAGTCATTTTGTCTGAACTCGAGACCTATGCGATGCAGATTCCTAACCTCAGTTTCAGTCCCTCGAGTGGCTTAGAACTCAGCAGCTTGGTGCGTCACCAACCCGAAAAACGTCTCGAGACGTTTCAAGCCTTGCTCAACCTAGCAAAACCTGATCTCGAGCATCTGCACCGTCTGCTGATCGCCACATTGATTGGAGATTTTGCCACCGCCACCGATGGGCAATTCGAGCAACGCCGCCGCAAGCTCAAAGTCGATTCGTTGATCGCGGCACTGGCGGCGCACCTGGGCGTGAAGGGTGGTGAGGCGCTCGAGGTTTCAGAGGAGTACCTGAAAACAATCGGCTTCCGCAAGGCGAAATTGCGCCCGTATTTGATCGCAGCCTTCGGTGAGCAACTGGCGGGTGCGCTGCTCGAGAATCCCAAGGCAAAGATCATCGCAGAATTTATGAATCAAAAAACCAAGTTACCCGAAGGCTTCACGCCACCAGAACTTAGCTTTGAGGACAATTCTGGTGAGACGGTTAAGCTCGAGGTATTGGTTGATGACTTTGACGACAACGATGCGACACTCGAGGACGACCCGAACCTGATTTCAGAAGAGGACTTGAGTTTCCTCGAGCATCTCGAGCCTGAGCACATGGCTTCTGCCGACTAAAAAAAATACCAAGAGCGAGACCATAATGGTTTCGCTCTTGGTTCTCCTGCGAGGAGGTTCAGGCAGTCACTCGAGAGTTCAAGCGCCGCATCTGCAAACGCATTACCTCGAGATCAGCCGTGCCACGCAACCAAATCTCACCGCAGGACGTGCCAAGTCCGAGCAGTCGTTCCGAACCGCGTTTGGGTGGGGCGACAAACCATGAGCAATCCTCGTTCGAGGTTGACTTGGGTTTGTCGTCACGCACGCTCAAGACCTTGGTCTCGAGTTCGATCACCCGCATCTCGCCGCGTTGCAACGCTCGACTGTTGCGGGGTTTGGCAACCCGCTTGATCGTGCCACCGCGAATCAAATCATGCTCGAGATTGACAGTTGAAACAGGATCATCGGTACGCCAACAGCGCACTCGAGCCACCTCTTCATCATCCACAATCACCCGTGCGTAACCCGTTTCGCGGCTCGAGGCTTCAAAGTGCAACGTCTCGCTGACCTCAAACACCTCGGGGTAACATTCCACTTGTGGAAGTGCATCCTCTGGTGGCTCGAGGGTCGGCAGTTCATCCAAAATAACTGGGGCACTGAGTTTGGGGTAACGCTTGGCAAGCAGTTGAGCTTGCAATTGCATCACCTTCACCAAAGCTTGCACCTTTGGATGCGAGACTTGCCACTCGAGATGCTCGCCACGATTCAACGCCGCCGCGATTGCCGCCACGTACTTCCTCGAGCGCCCACGACCTTTTGCAACCTCATTGAAACAAACCTTCAGCATGTCTGCACGACAGGTGTAGCGTGCAGTCTCCCGTCCATTTGCCGTGACCGTCACGACAAAAGGAAATCGGGGATAGAGGTCGCTCGAGGTTGCCCAGCCGCCCGCACCGTTGTATCCAGCCTGCCAACGCTTTTGCGTTGTCTCACTTGGAGTCCAGCGCTCATCGCGGTAGACCCTCAAACTCGAGCTTGGCTTGAGGCTGTTGGCTTGGGCAGAAATTGCGGCATTGGCTCGAGTTGCGGCTTTTCGATTGGCTGGATGCCAAGCATTTAAAGCCTGAACTCCAGACGCTCGAGCTTGCAACCGATCTGCCAGCTTGCACACCGCGTAGACAACCGCCTGAGCACCTTCACGTTCGTTCGGCAGCGCATCCACCAAGACCCGTTTACCCTGAATCTTGGCTCGAGCCGCCGCGTACAAATCGCGTCGCAGTTGAGCGCAATCCTCGCTCAATCCAGCGAAACGTTGCCTCAAGAATGCCAGAAACGACTCCTTACTGCCCAAGATTGCGCTTTGAACCTCGAGGTCGAGATGCGAAACAAACTGGTGAACAGAAAGCATAAACACTCCTGTCTCCAGGTCGTGCGGTGTCGCTCGAGCGCCCAGGGGCGTGCGAACGACGTGTTCGCACACCTGGGATGGTGAAAGGTCTTCGCCGCTAAACAACAACGGCAACTCGAGCCAATTTGTGAATGGCTTGCAGTGAACCTCCTCTCTGTCAAGAAACCCGATGGTGTCCTCGTCCAATTACGAGGCTTGCATCAGGTCAAGTTTCTTGACCGACTGAGGTCGACCGAGCGCCCTCGCGTTTCGGGATGTCAAAAAGAGCGCTTGACATCCCTTCACGCTCGAGCCGTCCAGAACAGGAAGGAGGTGTTGATGGTTGAGATTCGGGTATTGAACAAACACAGTGTTGGTGATCGTGGCGAATATGTTGGACGACCCAGCGCACTCGGCAATCCCTTCAAGCTCGAGCATGAATCACAAAGAGACCACGTGATCCAGCAATACGAAACTTGGTTACAAGACCGCATTGCAGCTCGAGATTTACAGGTCTGTCACGAACTCAATCGGCTCTATCGCATCGTTCGAGATCAGGGTGTGCTCGAGTTGACCTGTTGGTGTGCGCCCAAACCTTGTCATGCCGATGTGATCCGAAGCATTTTGCTCGAGGCAATGAACGAAAGGAGGTGAACTATGGCATTGCAAAAAGGCGACAAGCAGAATTTCCAAACCCTGCTGACCGCCGCTTCAAACGGACATTTGGCATTGCTCGAGTGTCTGGATTCGGCATCAGGCGAAACGCGAAGTGTGGTCTGTGCGGTCAACCAGGTCGGCGAGGAATACGAATTTGTACCGTTGGCAAAACTGTTTACGGGCAATCCTTACGACGAACTCAACCCACCAACTTAAAGGAGGTCATCATGTACGGACTGAACGATGTTACCTTGGTCGGCACGCTGGCTCGAGCGCCTGAACTGGCGTACACCCCAAACGGCACTGCGGTTTTGCGCTTCACGCTCACAGGCGAAGAGCGCATCATCAACTCGAACAATGAGATCAAAACCCTGACATTTTTTCACGCCGTCAAACTGATCGGCTCGAGGGCAGAAGACCTGGCAGATTTGCAAGCAGGTGCGGCATTGATCGTCACGGGCAAATTGGATTTCTCGAGTTGGGAGGATGCTGAAGGCGACAAGCATTCGAGGCTCGAGGTGTTGGGACTTCGGGTCACAGAAGTGGTGAAAACCACTCGAGGCTCGAGCGGTGTGAACTTGGTTCGGGTGGGTGGCAACCTGACCCGAGATGCCGAATTGAAAACCACCAACACCGGAATTCCTGTCCTAAATTTGTCGATTGCCATCAACGAATCGTGGAAGAAGGGCAAGCAGTTCTTCGAGAAAACGCATTATGTGGACATCACCGTTTGGGGCGCATTGGCGGAAGCTTACGCCGAGATCAAGAAAGGTTCGGGCGTGTTCATCACGGGGCGTTTGTTCAACGACACTTGGACAGATAACGCTGGTAAGAAACACTCGAGCCTCAAAGTTGAAGCCGCGCACCTCGAGGAGATTTTTCGCAAACCTCGGGTCGAAGCCAAGTTTGCCTTAAAGCCTGCGCGACAAGTTGTTTCCAGTCCCGCGTAAGTTCACCCGCCATTCCCAGACCGCTCGAGCCTAAAAGCTCGAGCGGAATTTTGTTTTGGAGGACAACATGACACAGATCATTGCACCCGCCGCCAGCCTCGAGCATATCCCCAGCATTTATGCCACCCATCCCAGCGAAAAAGTCAGTGAACGATACGGCTTTATTCCGACCAGCGTGGTGGTTCACGCCCTCGAGCAAGCGGGATTCGTGGCGGTCAAAGCACGGGCAGCTCGAGCTTCACAGGAACGGGCGGCTTTTGCCAAGCACCTGATTCGCTTTCGTCACCGTGATTACCAGATCACCCAAGTCGGCGATTGGCTGCCCGAGGTGGTGCTGGTCAACAGCCACGATGGAAGCTCGAGTTACCAGATCATGGCGGGTGTCTACCGCCTGGTGTGCAGCAACGGTTTGGTGGTCGGGAACTCGCTGATGGATGCCCGAATCAGGCACACCAAAAACGCCCCAGACGAAATCGTGGAGGCGAGTTACCGTGTGATTCAAGCGCTGCCTGGGCTTGCCGAAAGCGTCAGCGAAATGCGGTCTGTAAACCTCGAGTCGCTCGAGCGGGAGGCATTTGCGACGGCAGCATTGACCTTGCGTTACGCAGAAGAAACGCCGATTCGAGCAGGGCAATTGCTGAACACCAGACGCACTGTGGACAACTCGAGCGACCTGTGGACAACTTTGAATGTGGTGCAAGAGAATTTGATGCAAGGTGGTCAACGACGGGTGGACTCGAGACGGCGCACGCGGCGAATCTCGAGTGTAGGGGAAGATGTGCGCTTGAATCGGGCATTGTGGACATTGGCGGAAGAACTGAAACGCTTGCGGGGATAACGAAATGGCAAACCCCTCAAGTTTTTTTGACTTGAGGGGTTTCGATTTATTTTCGGAACAAAGCTTGATAGCCTGAATGGTTTTTCAATTCTAAGTAAAAATCTTGGTATCATCTTATTTCGGAGGTCATGAAATGAGAAAAAAAGTAAATCCTTATCTTGTGTTTCTTGCAGCCACGTTAGCTGCCACAATGATTTTCACTATCCTTGAAATAAACTCAAAATCTATCAATTCATTTGGGTGGTACAGTTCTAATCCAAAAGAAAGTGGATTTACACGATGGGTTAGCGCAATTACAATAATCGCTATTAACCCCGCAAAGCAGCGATAAATTCTTGAGATTTTATCTCTCTTTATTTTCCCCTAACACTCTCAGCAAGCCCTCAGTCAAAAGTTGATGGACTTTCAAAACGCTCTGGCATTGCGTGAATTGAGTGCCAGTGATCTGCTCGAAGTCCTCAATCCAAGCGAAGCTTATGTAGACTATGCGCTCGCTGGAGACCATCTGTATGCTTTTTCAATTTCACTTGATCGCCATGTTCGCTTGCATGATCTTGGCTCGAGTGCCGCCGCCAATGCCGTTCTTGAAGCATTTCGACACAACTTGGCTACAAATCAAACTGATGACAAGTCGCTAGACCAAACGGCTTTTTCTATTTTGATGAAACCACTGGGTACACAGCTTGTGGGTCTTCAGCGATTGGTTATTGTTCCAGATGGACAACTCCATTTCGTGCCTTTTGATCTGCTCAACGATGGAAAAGCAATCTTGCTCACACAGATGGAAATCCGAAACATTCCAAGTGGACGCGATTTGATTCGCTTGCGCCGAACCAGACAATCAAACAATCCGTCCCATGCTGTGTTGTTCGGTGATCCCGATTTTCTCTCACGGGTCATCGGAAACACCCGTTCTGCACAACAGAATAACAAAAGTGGAGACTGGGTGTTCGGTGATTGGTTACAAGCATTGCGTTTACCTCGACTGCCTGCCACGCGTCATGAAGTCAAAATGATCAAGCAATGCTTGCCCGAAGCCACAGTGTTTTTAGGCGAACACGCCAACGAAAACAACCTCTTTGCTGTCCAGTCGCCAGAAGTCTTACACCTTGCCACCCATGCCTTTGTCTACGGGGGTGATGATGTTCCAAACCCATTGTTACGGGCTTTCGTCTGTTTGACAGGGGCGCGATTGTCGTTGCTTGAAAAAGCGTCTGACGGATTGATTTCAGCACTTCGATTGTCCACACTCAATTTGAAAGACACAAAACTGGTTGTGCTCTCCGCCTGTCGAAGTGCGCTCGGCGAAATCCGAAATGGCGAAGGTGTGGCAGGTCTCAACCAAGCGCTGTTCACGGCTGGGGCGCAGTGTGTCATCGGTGGTTTGTGGGCAGTCCCTGATGATGAGACGGCAGAATTTATGGCAGCTTTTTATCGTCAGCTTGTCTACGGGAAAACTTCTGCAATGGCACTACGCGATGCGAAACTCGAGTATTCACAACATCACACACCACATCAATGGGCGGGGTTTGTTCTAAATGGGGAATCAATCAAACTTGAAGACAGCACAAATCTCTCCAAAATATCCAGGGTAAAATAATTCTTACAACAACTTGTAGGGCGTCGGGTCATGGGCTTTTGTCTGAAACGTAAATCGTACACTCCGCAAGAAACCTGAGTCACTTACACGCACAAGAATCAACCTCGAGATTTTCTCGAGGTTCGTTTTTATGCTTCCTCAATGGTTGATTTTCAATTTTCCTCCCATGAAATACCCTTGAAATACCATGCTGCTAGCGTGCCTTTCATGTTGACACAACAGCGGGAAGTAACGGTGACGGTTGATGCCCAAAAACATTGGTTTTCCCTCGAGTGCGGCAAGGTTCAGCAGCCTTTCCAGGGGTGGTTGGTTGGCACGGCTTCAAGCTCGAGTTTGCAGGGTGTCGCACGCATTGATTTTCGACTTCCAATGCAGCCAGCCAGCCACTTGACTTTGGAAGCCAGCATTGAACTGACCGTGTTCAATCAAACCGAGATGCACCACTGTTCGCTCGAGGAACTGCTTGAAGACATTCAACTTCACAAACGCGACGTGAGGTTGTGGTTGGTGGCGCTCCAAATTTTTCGAGCCATTCCCAAGCACAGTACGCCGGACTGGTTGCCACATTTTTTGGCAAATGCCGAACTTCATACGCTGCCAAAAACAGTTGGTGGAGGTGATGAGGCATGACGTTCCGTTTGCAATTGCTCGGTTTACCGAAACTCGTGGATCAACACATGGGTCTCGAGGCGTATTTGAGCACCAACAAACCCACCCGCTTGCTGGCGTACATGGTGGCTCGGGTCGATTGGGAGGCGTTCAGCACCCTGGAATTTCTGGCGGATTTGGTGGGACAAACCGAAAAAACAAGTGTTGTGCGAACCATATTTCATCGCGCTTCCAAGGATTTAAGTGAATTGACCAGCGAGCAAAGAAGTCTGGTGGCAGGGTTGTTTTATAAAAATTTTGCTGGAAAGTACCGCAGCATCATCCAAAACGACGTTCAAGAGTTTCGTCAAGCGATCCAACAATCCAATTGGCAAAAAGCAGTCCGTTTGTACCACGGTGAGTTCTTGCAAGGCATGAAGCTGGAGGTTTCAAACACAAACGAAGCCGAAAGTGGTCTGCTCAACGCCCTTGCCAGCATTCGTCAAGAATTGTTTGAGTCTTGGTTAATAGCACGAATAAAGCTTGTTGAACGTTACCGCAAAGACCCCCTGGTGCCAGGGAGCGTGAAAGACGCCATTCAAGATTTAACTCAACTGCTGGCGGTCAGCAGTCGGGTTGAAAATCCAGAATTGGGCAAAAAATTGGTGGGTTTCGCCATTGATTTTGCGCTCTTTGCGGGAGAACCACACCTGGCTCGGAAATGGTACGACGCCTATGTGGAGTCACTCCCTGAAGGTCTTGAACCCGATCTCGAGGTGACGAAGTTACTCGAGTCCATTTCATCGCTCGGAGATGTCAACCACGGCGAAAAGATCAACACCCTCGGTTTTAAGGGACGCGGGAACGAGTACGAGCATTTGTGCGAATTGTTTGCCAACCCCAATTGTCGCTTGCTTTCCATCCTTGGACCTGGCGGCATTGGCAAATCGTTGCTTGCCGCAAAATTGTACAACCATGAGGTTTTCAAACAAAAGCAGGTTTTAACATCAGCCTTGGGGCGTTTTCGTGACGGCTTAAACCACGTCTCAATGCGGGGGGTTCGTAGCGCCCAAGATGCGTTTCGGGCGATTGCCGCAGCCACAAAAATAACGTTTTGCCAACCGAGCCTGCCACCCCAAACCGAACTTCTGCACGCCTTCAAAGGACAAGAGCGCCTGATTTTTCTGGACAACTTCGAGGACGCCCTGCCGTTTCCAGAAGTTCGAGCCTTCCTGAACGACGTGCTGTTTGAGTCACCAAAAATCAAATTCTTGGTGACCTCTCGAGAACGCCTCGAGCAACTGCATCCACCGTTGTTGATTGGACTCGAAGAGCGTTACGAACTGGCAGGAATGAACCCTCAAGATGCCGAAATTTTGCTGGTGTCTTTGGCGGAACAAGAAAAACCTGGCAGCAGCAAAAACCTCGATGAACACGTGCTCCAGGCTTTTTACAACATGGTGAGGGGTTATCCATTGTTGATGGAATTGGCAGCCAAGAATTTTGGGGATCAAGCGCTGAACGAGCACCTATCGGCATTGCTCGGACATCTTGACCACAAGGTTTTCACCCAAGCACAACAGGTGATTCTCGAGCAATCTGTCGCTCGGTTGCCAACCAAAACCCAACAGGCATTTTACCAGTTGAGCGTTTTCCCTTACCGGTTTACGCAAGATGCAGCCCAGAACGTCAGCGACTGTACCCTCGAACACCTGAACTTACTGATTCGGCATTCACTGGTGCAGCGGCTCGAGCAGGGCGGGATGCTGCACCCAGTCTTGCGTGAACTGGCGTTTGCAACACTCGAGCCAACACAACAAACAGCCTTGCAAGAAAAACACCTCGAGTATCACTTGAAGGCAGTGGCAAGTAACCAAGAGCAGATTCGGTGGATGCACGACTTGGCAAATTTACGCCTGGCGTGGGAAACACTGTTTAGGGCGGCAAATCCAAACCCAGATCAAATTGCTGAGCAAGCAAAACTCGCACAAAACCTTGGGTTGCTGGTTGAAACTCGAGATTTGGCAGGATTCACCTTAAAACACGCCCTGACACCATCACATGCTCAAGCGACGGCTCATTTGATCTTGGCTCAACTTGAACGCCGTCAAAACATTGGGGCAGCCCAATTGCACCTCGAGCAGGTGGCAGTCTCGTGCAAGGCTTTGAATCTGATTGATCTCGAGCCAACACTTGCACTTGAGCAAGGACTCAATTTCTTAAATCATGATCTTGAAGCGGCTAAGAATGCCTTTGAGACAGCATTGCACGGTTTTGAAAAGCAACAACAGCCTTTGGGCGCGGCGAAATCCCACCGTCAACTTGCCAGGGTCGCCAACGAGGCGCGACAATTTGAGGTCGCGCAACAACACCTAACAGCAGCCCTGACGAATTTACAACACCTGAACGAACCCCTTGAACAAGCCAACGTCTTGACCGTGCTTGGCATTGTTTCAATTGAACAAAAAGATTATTTAAAAGCGAGGCAATTCATTCATGCGAGTACCGATTTGTACACCAGAATTGGTGTGCAATCCACGCAGCATTTTATTGCCCTCAACAACGGCACGCTTGGACATATCGAACGTGACCTTGGTAATTTTGAAGCATCCCTTGACCATTACTTTGCGGCTCGAGAGGTTTTTAGCGGCACAAACGACCAGAAAAACCTGGGCAATGTGTACGCAGGCATTGGTGCGGTGCAAACCCAACAGCGCCATATTCAAGAATCGCTTGAGAGTTTAGACACCGCCCTGACACTCTCAAGCGAACTTGGAGCGCCAGCGCGACAACTCGAGAACCTGTACTTGATAGCCGACGCGCTGCGTTTTATTGGTTCGCAAGATGGATTTCGGCGGTCTAAAGGTTTGGTGGATTGGTTGATTCAATCCCAGCACCCAGCCTTAGAACAACCCGTTTTTGAAAATGCCCAAAACTTACTTCTAAAACTCGAGATCAACGAGGTTTTTAGCTGGGGCAAGGAATTAAATGAAATTGTTCAAGCTGTCCTCGAGTACCTCAAAGCGATCTTGAGACAGCCGTGAAACAAGAATCGAGTTCACTGAAATTCTAAGGAGATCACCATGAAAAAAAATTGGTTCTTTGGATTGTACCTCGCTTTGGCAGTGACTTTCGTTGCTTGTCCCACAGCGCCATCTTTTGGCATTAATGGACATTTTTACCCCGACCCAACCACGTTTGAAGCTTGCGTTTCGGGCAAAGTGGAATTCAAACCCGATGCCAATGTGAATTTAACTGGTGTTGAAATCGAGTATGACTTTGGCGACAACACGGGTTTGCTTCGCACCAGCAACACCCGTATCAGTCACGTCTACACCAAAGCAGGGACGTACACGCCAAACCTCAAATTCTTTCAGGGCAGCAGCGACACGGCAATGAGCGCCAACGTGAACTACCAGCAGATCGTCGTATTAAGTTCCAAAAATTGCCCAGCCAATACCACCATCAACAGCGTCTCAGACTACCTTGTCAAACTCGATAATTCGGTCGGTGATGTCTCGAGTGTCGCCAAAAAAATCGCAAGCGAAGTTGGTGGCAGTGTTCTTTTTGAATACCACAACGCCATCAAAGGTTTTGCGGTGCAAATGAACAACAAGCAAGCCGCCAGCGTCGGCATCAACAGCAACGTAGATCAAATGCTGGTGGATTTTGAGCTACAAAGCACCAGCACGCAAACCCCAGTCGAAACCTGGGGACTTGATCGTATTGACCAACGTGACTTGCCGTTAAGTGGCTCGTACAGTTACGACCAGAACGGCAGCAACGTCAATTTTTACGGCATTGATACGGGCATCCTGACCAGTCACAACGAATTTACGAGCAGGATCGGCAATGGTTTTGACGCGGTAAACGATGGCAGGGGACTCGAGGATTGCAATGGTCATGGTTCGCACACCAGCGCTACCGTTGGGGGCACACAGTACGGCGTTGCCAAAAAAGTCATCATTCACCCCGTGCGCGTCTTGGATTGCAGTGGCAGCGGCACGCTCGGCGCGGTGATCGCGGGTGTGGACTGGGTGGCAGGTAACGCGATAAAACCAGCCGTGGTCAACATGTCACTGGGTGGTCAAGGACATGCCCCGTTGCTCGAGCAAGCCATCACAAACACTGTGGCAAAAGGCATCACCTTCGTGGTTGCGGCAGGCAATGGGCAGGGCGATGATGCTTGCAATTACACCCCAGCTCGTCTTGGTGAAAACGGTACGACCATCACCGTAGGCGCGACGGACAACACCGACAAGCTCGCCAGTTTTAGCAACATCGGCAAATGCGTCAACATCTTCGCGCCTGGGGTCAACATCCTTTCTGCATGGAAGAACTCGAGCAGCGACGCGAAAAGCATCAGTGGCACGAGCATGGCTGCCCCGCATGTGGCAGGGGCAGCCGCGTTGTACCTCTCGAGCAACCCAACAGCCACCCCAGCCCAAGTGCGCGATGCGCTGATTGCCAATGCGACGAATGGCAAAGTGATTGGCTTGGACAGCCTCAGTCCAAACAAACTCTTGTTTGTCAGCGCCTCGAGTAGCGGCGGCGGCAATGTGTCGGTGACCATTGCACCAGGCGATCAAACCATGCAGGTCGGCGAGAAACGCAGTTTTGTGGCAAACGTCACAGGCTCGAGCAATACTGATGTTTCTTGGGAATACGGCAGTGGCGGCAGCGACTCGAGCGGCAACAATTTAACTTACACCGCCCCGACCACACCAGGCGTGTACTACCTGAAAGCCACCAGTGTGGCAGACCAAAGCAAATCCGCCACCGTTCACATCACCGTGCAAAGTGCAGTATCAGGGGTCGGCGTGAGCATTGACCCGCGAACCGCCATTTTGCAATCTGGCGCGAAACAAGCTTTTACCGCCACCGTCACTGGCTCGAGCAACACCAGCATTCTCTGGGAGTACAGCGGTGGCGGCACAAGTGGCAGCGGCAACACCGTAAACTTTACCGCGCCGAATACACCAGGCGTCTACACCCTCAAAGCCACCAGCGTGGCAGACCGCACGAAGAGTGCCAGCGCCATCATCACGGTCACGAGTGCCCCCGCAACCCAGGTTCAGGTCACGATCACCCCAAGCCTCGCCAACCTGCACGGCGGCGAAAAACAAACCTTTATCGCCACTGTTACAGGTACGAGCAACACTGATATCAGTTGGAACTTTGGAGGGTTGCCCGCAGGCACAAAAGTGGTTCAGACCAGAAGCGCCCGTCAAAGTAACACCACCGAATTTACGGTTGTTGCCCCCACAAACGTCACCGACAACTACCAACTGACTGCCATAAGCCTCGCAGACCCCAGCAAAACGGCGCAAGCCCTGATTCACATTGCGCCTTAAAAAAATGACGCTCAAGAAACGCAGGAGAAAATCTCTCTGCGTTTCGACCTGTTCAAACTCGAGGAGGGATTATGAACAACTGGCAGTTTTTTCGATTGATGACGGTGGCAACCACACTCGCGGTGGCATTGGTTGCCTGCCCACCGACCCAACCCCCACCTTCGGAAGCCACGCTGAAAGGCAGTTTCCGAGCAGATTTAACCAACGTGAAAATGTGCCAAACCATCACGATCACACCCACCATCGAATTTGGTAGTTTGCTCTCGAGCCAGGTGGATTACAGTTACGATTTTGGCGATGGCAGTCCCGTTGAACGCACCGCCAACTTTGAAATATCGCATACCTACCTCGAAGCCAAAAATTACGTGGTCACTGCCAAAGCATTTATAGACAAGAAAACCACGGCTGCGCTCGAGCAACCCTTGTACATCAATGTCACCACCGACGCACCATGCACTTACATTGGCTCGATCAAAACAACCAGTGGCATGTCACAACGCGCCAAAGCTCGAGCCGCCAGCGATGTTGTCACTGCATCGGGGGGCGAAGTCGTTTCGGTTTACACCGAGTTGTTCACGGGATTTTCAGCCAAACTCACACCCACCTCCGCCGCCAAAATACGTGCCGACTCGAGCGTTCAAGACCTGCAACTCAGCCTGAGTGGAAGCACCACAGGTACGCAATCCGACCCGCAAATCCCGTGGGGACTGGATCGAATAGACCAAACCAGCTTGCCGCTGGATCAATCTTTTTCGTACACCACCACCGGCGCCGGCGTGGACGTTTACATTGTGGATACGGGCGTGCGAAGCACCCACAACGAATTTGCTGGCGGACGGGTCAAAGCTGGTTACAGCGTTTTTAAGAACGACCCAAGCACCGATGACTGCAACGGACACGGCACGCACGTCGCGGGCATTGTCGCAGGATCAAACTCTGGCGTGGCAAAAGGCGCGACCATCATCCCAGTGCGGGCGCTGGATTGCGACGGTCATTTTG
Source organism: uncultured Deinococcales bacterium (assembly GCA_964247135.1). Taxonomy (GTDB): domain Bacteria; phylum Deinococcota; class Deinococci; order Deinococcales; family JAAFIG01; genus JANXTZ01. The sequence goes on from CAXTTL010000001.1 coordinate 13,033, forward strand.
ACCACGACGAACAAATCCTCGATGCCCTCGAATGGATTTTGAAAAACCGCAACCCAAACCACCCGAGCATCATCAACCTGAGTTTAAGCCGTCAAACTCAAACTTATGGGCAAAAACTTTTTATGGATGAAGCCATCAAAAACCTCGAGACCAAAAACATTTTTGTGATTGTGTCCGCTGGAAATGACAGCAACAGTTCGTGCTTGTACAGCCCCGCAAACGTTGGTGGCAACAGTTCCGTGATTACGGTCGGAGCCGTCAACCGTTTTGATGAACGCATGGCAGCCAGCAACGAAGGTCCTTGCACCAACATCTTCGCACCAGGCGAGAAAATCAAAAGCGCAGGCATCAGCGATGACAACAGTTCTGCGACCTTAAGCGGTACGAGCATGGCAGCCCCACACGTGACCGGAGCGCTCGCGTTGTATCTCGAGGCAAACCCGAATGCCACACCTGCCAGTGCCAAAAAAGCCTTGCTTGATGCCGCCAGCAAAAACGTGGTCAAAAACATTCGCTTTGGAGCGCCCGCCAATTTATTGTTTGTTGCACCAATCAATGCCAGCACGATCAGTGTGGACGTACAGCCACGTACCATCACGCTCAAACCTGGAGAAAGCCAAACGTTTACCGCCACCGTCACGGGAAACAGCGACACCAGTGTGACCTGGGAATACGGCAGCGGCATCAATGCGGGCAGTGGCAGCAGCCTAAAATTCACCGCACCAAACACCGCAGGCGTGTACACCCTGATCGCCAAAAGCCTTGCCGACCCAAGCAAAAGCGCCAGCGCCACCATCACGGTCAGTGCTGCCACCTCGAGCATCAACGACGTGAGCATCAGCCCCAATGCCCCAACCGTGGCGGGGGCTGCGACCCAAGATTTCACCGCTACCGTGACAGGAACGGGTGCTTTTAGCAGTGGTGTGACCTGGGCAATCGAAACTGGTGGTGGAAGCCTGAGTGCAACAAAAGGTGCAACCGTGACCTTCACTGCGCCAAGCGTCAGTGGTACAACTCGAGTTCGGGCAACCAGCGTACAAGACCCGAGCAAAAGTGGCACGGTCAACATCACCATCAATGCCGCAAGTGCTGGCGCTGGCGTGAGTGTTGCGCCGAACAGCGTGAATTTACAGATTGGGCAGAGTCAAAACTTCAGTGCCACCGTAACAGGTTTGTCCAATACGGATGTGACTTGGAGCGTGACCCCAACAGCAGGTGTGACGTTCTCGAGCAACGCCAGCAGTGCCGTGTTTTCTGGGACTATTCCAGGGGCATACACGTTGACGGCAACCAGTATCAGCGACAACAGCAAAAAAGGGATTTCAACTATTAACGTTTTGCCTGATGCCATTGTGACCCTGACCCCGAATGCAGCACAAACCATCAATGCGGGTGTGCCACTCGAGGTGAGCGCAGTGGTAACAAATGCGGTAAACACCAATGTCACTTGGAATGTCAGCCCAACCACAGGAGCGAGTTTGACCCCAAATGGCAACACGCTTTCGTTCACGGGGAATCTGGCTGGAACGTACACTCTGACTGCGACGAGCACCGCAAATCCGATCAAAACCACGACCTTGAGTATCACGGTTCAAAGAACAATCAGCATTAGTCCAGCAAATCTCGAGACTTTTGTGGGGATTGAGCATACTTTCACAGCAAAACTTTTGGGGTTCAGCAATAGCGATGTGCTTTGGGGTGTTTCACCGCTTGACGGCGCAAGTTTTATCATTAACGGTACAACAACCAAATTTACAGCAAACCAGACAGGCAGTTGGACAGTAACAGCAACCAGCGTTCAAGACCCCAGCAAGCAGGCTGCGGTTGTTATTCAAGTCGGAAACGATATTGCTGTTCGACACACCATCAATAAAATAAATCGAAATGTGCCTAAAATGTTTGAAGCCACGATCAGACCATCTTTGGGCGCGGTAAATTGGTCTGTTTCGCCAACCTCAAATACAACACTGATCCCAAATGGGAATCAAGTCGAATTTTCAGCTTCACAATACGGGACTTATACACTGAAAGCGACCAGTAGCTTAGATTCCTCAAAATCAGATTTATTTCCAGTATTTGTGACTAGCCTGCAACGTGTTGCTGGCGGCTACGACCATTCTCTGGTTATTAAATCTAATGGATCACTGTTCGCATTTGGAATCAATACTTATGGAGCAATAGGAGATGGAAGTACAACAAGTCGATCTATTCCTGTAGAAGTGATGCAGGATGTCATCAGTGTCAGTGCCGGAAATGATCATTCACTTGCACTTAAAGCAGACGGAACATTGTGGGCATGGGGTTGGAATCTTGGTGGTCAACTTGGAGATGGAACAATTACAACTCGACTAACACCTGTAAAAATTATGACCAATGTAATAAGTATTAGTGCAGGTCGCTATTACTCATTAGCACTTAAAACAGACGGAACTTTATGGTCTTTTGGGTCAAATGATCGTGGACAGCTTGGCGTTGGTACATTGGTTGATAGTTCAGTCCCAAAACAAATTATGACAAACGTCGTCGCCATGAGCGCTGGTTCGTATCACGGGTTTGCTTTGAAGGCAGATGGAAACCTATGGAGTTGGGGCTGGGGTGGGTATGGTCAACTTGGGACGTTATTGCACTACGATACGCAGAGTCCTCTTCAAGTGATGAGCGGGGTTTCAAGCATGAGTGGTGGCTATGGGCATTCGATGGTGATCAAACCCGATGGGATACTACTCGCATTTGGATTGGGTGCTGCGGGGCAACTTGGTACAGGATCATCATCTGACTACAATGACCCATCGCAATCAATGGTCGGAGTCGCAGATGTTAGTGCAGGTGTTGCACATACAACAGTGCTGAGAATGGATGGTACAGTATGGACTTTTGGATACAATTTAAATGGTCAGTTAGGTGATGGCACTGTAGACGGACGTTACACCCCACTTCAAGTCATGTCCGAAGCTATCAGTGTTGTAAGTGGAGGAGCACATACACTTGTTGTCAAACCCAATGGGACGTTGTGGACATTTGGACGAAATGCGAGTGGTCAGCTTGGTGATGGCACATTTATTCAAAGAAATTTGCCCATTCAAGTCATGACGGGAGTCATGCTTCCCTAAACCAATCCTCGAGCCTCCCTCAACCCTTACAAACCCAAACGCCTTTCAATCCTCGAGCCTCAAAAACTCGAGGATTATTTTGCTTATGAAATACGTTTGAAACACGCCAGCGATACCCTTTGGTCACTCGAGGTTGTTCCCTCGCTCGAGCGGAAAGGACAGGTAACATTTGGACTTTTTTTAATGGCGCAAAGTCGGTGATGTTCGGTTTCAAAAATTTAGTGAGCGCAGCGAACTCTTGGCGGACTACGCTGCGCCCTCGCCCCCGAATCAGGAGACTGTATGAATTATACTGCTCGAAAGTTGGCTCGTGTGAGCCTTGCGCTGGCGTTGTTTTTGTTTGGTGTGGTTGCGGTTCAACGTGTGGCTTTGGTGCATTCCGCACCTGCGGTGTTGCTGGCAGATGATGGTTCAACAAAACCAACAGGTGGCTGAAATCAAAACTGGGTGTTGAAGATGACTAACTATCCATCTGATTACTCATCTTGCGTTAGAATGTGTAGGTGGGGAAAACTCAAACTGTCCAGGATCAACAGTTCGGTTATGTGCTAGTTTTTCGACATGTAATCTGACGTTGCCCTGCCCCAAACAAGGAGATCGTATGAATAATACTGCTCGAAAGTTGGTTCGTGTAAGCCTTGCGTTGGCTTTATTCTTGTTTGGTGTGATAGCTGTGCAACACTCAGTATTGGTGCATTCCGCGCCTGCGGTGTTGCTTGCAGATGATGGTGCAAAACCAGCAGGTGGTGGTGGCTAAACTCGAGTTGGGGTGGTGAATAACCACCCCTTTTTGAATATCTCACGTTAGAATGTGAATCGTGGGGGAACTCAAACTAACCGAGGTCAGCGGGACGGCAGTGCGTTTGTTTCAGAACGCGCAGCCCGAAGCTGCCCTCGAATGGTTTCAACGTGCTGCCAAGCTCGCGCAGAAATTCGCGGATTGGCAGCATTTGCGTGAAGCCTGGGATTCGATTCCCGAAACACAACGCCGTTCGAGCATGGATTGGGCGTGTGCGTATGCTAGGGTGCTGGCTGCCTGTGAAGAAGCAGACGCTTTACTTGTTTGGACGGAAATAACAATCCCATTGTTCCCAAACGATTCTCGAGTGGATTTGTTGCTCGAAAAAAGTTATGCCTTGCTCATGCTCCGACGTTTCTCGGATGTATGTGCAATTCTCGAGCCACTTGTTGGGCTTCAAGGGAATGCCTTGGTGATGCAGCAAAAACGACTTCTGTGGGCAAAGTCTCAACTGCATTTGGATTGGTCGCTCGAGTTGGTGCAACTTCGGGCGGTGCTGTTCGATTGGCAAAACAACCAAATACCACAAGGCGTTCATGTCACGGGTTGGGCGATTGGTTTGGCGTTTATTGATGCTGGGTCTTGCTGTTACCAAGAGTTACGTGACACCGACGCTCGAGCCTGCTGGCGTGACGCCTTGCCGCTCGTTCAACATGACGCATATTCCGCTGCATGGTGTCATTACAATTTTGGCATCAGTTACCTCCGAGAGTTGCAACTCGAGAATGCCGAACATCACTTGCGGTTCGCACATCAACTGGTGTTGGATCACAAGAAAATCAAATCGCTTCAAACCCTGACGCTTCGAGGATTGGCGGCGTTGTACCGCGTTCATGGAGAATGGGATTTGGCACTTCAGAATTACCACGATGCGTTTAAAAAGGCTTCCGACGATGCCGACAGGGGTCAAGCCCTTCTTGGTCTTGGAAGGAATCTACGGCTCTCACAGCGCCCCCTGGAAGCCAAGCAACCGCTCTACCAATTCTTGGGTTTGAACATCAAAAATCCTTCCGAAGCCCACCTCGAGTTGGCAGCCGTGTACTTGCGGCTTGGCGATGTCATCGAAGCCAAACGCTGCCTTGCGCAAATCACCATGGTTTTTGGCGCTGACCGCGATCTGCTGCGAATCTTAAACGCCGAAATCGCCCGCCTCGAAGGAAATCCAAACGAAGTCCAACAACAACTTGAAGGTCTGAGCATGACCTCACGTTTGGCGCGGGAAGAAGCCACGCAATTTCCAGAACTCTGGTTGTTCTGCAAGTTGCTCTTCATGCCAGTCCCAGAAATCCTGCCCTTGCTGGGCAGAACCCAAGTTCGGGTTTTTGCTTGCGGGGTGCTGCGCGTCCTGGTCAACGGACGCGACATCAGCATCAACCCAAAAGCCAAGCACGCCCAACTGCTGGTGCGCCTGCTCGAGACTCCACAGCGCTCCGAAAGCATTGAACGCCTGATTGACACGCTTTACGACGACATGCCAAACAAAAAGAACAAAGACAACCTCGACAAACTGATGCTCGAGTTGCACGACAGACTCGGCTACAAAGGCAGCGTTCAAAAACGCAAAGGGCAACTCTTGCTCGACCCGAACGCGATCTGGTGGTACGACGCAACCGAAGTCCGAAACCGTCGCCGCAAAGCCAATGCTTTTCTCGAGGGTGTCTACTCCGATTGGGTGCAAGAGATTGAACACGAATTGCTGGCGCTCGAGCCGTACCAAAGCGTCCTGAATTAACGCGCAATAAACCTGAGCGAAGTACGCGCAGTGAAGCACGGCTCGAAGATTTCTCGAGCCGCGTTGCTAACTTTGCTCATGATTGACATTCTTGCTGGCTTTCAAACACGGCATTGGAACACCCGTGAAAGAGCTTTGAAATACGCCAATCGTATGGTCTGACCACTCGAGCAGAAATCGTAAATCTCGAGCGCAGGTGCTGGTATTTCGGTTCTCGCCTCTAGTGGAAATGAATCAGGAGAAGTCATGAAAAAAATCTGGGGGATTTGGTTGCTCGTTTTGGTTTTGCTCAGCTCATGCGGGAACTTGACGTCGCAAACGGGTGGCGCAGGGAAAATCACCTTCAGCAACGCGACGGGTTTCAATGGCATTCTAACCGATTTGACTCTGGCAAGTACCAGCCGCCCCATAGGAGGTTTGTACGGCGGCAATTACGACGCTCAAAAAGGCGCACTTCGAGAACTGATTCTTGCCTTACCAGATCAGCAAGAAGGAGCGGTCTATACGATCACACCAGACAGTGCAGATGGAGTGGTGTACACCGAAAATCCTGTACCGCCAACAACGATCAAAAAATGGCAATCAACCAGTGGGAGCATCAAAATTGTTCAATCCAACGCAAGCACGATAAGCGTGGAACTGATAAACGTTACCTTGGTTCCAATACCTGATACCAACAATGCTGGTGTCGGCAGTGTCGTTATCAACGGCATGTTGAGTGGGAAAACAAAATAGTTTTCAGAACAGATTTTGTCTCGAGAATCAAAATCTATTTGCTTCCATACTGTCCAATTCAATTGCATTTTTAGGAGGAATGTATGAAAAAACTGTTGTCCGCGTGTTTGGTTGCCTTGATTGGTTTGGTGGGTGTGACTGCCCAAAACCAGTCGCCGTCGTTTCAATTCGTGCCTGGTGAAGCATTGGATGTCACTATAGGATTAGATGGTGTTGTATGGATTATTGGTACGACACCGTTAAAAGAAGGTGGGTATGGAATCTTCAAAAAAACACTTTCTGGTTGGCAAGAGCTTAATCTCGATGCTGTGGTTAGGAGTAGATACGGGGAATCCGGGGCTGTTAAAGTTGCAATAGACCCCGACGGAAACCCTTGGATCGTAACTGCAAGTAGTCATATTTATCGATGGGTTAGAAATGCTTGGGAGTTTTTGGGCGGTGATTTCAAAGACGTTGGGATTGGTGCAAATGGAGCTGTATGGGCAATAGGAACAAACGCAGAACCATATACTTGGGTTGGTTCTCAGTGGGTACATTACTTTTTTGATAAATTACCTTGCGCTGCTAATAATGGTTATGGCGACTATTGCCAACGAGTTTCAGTTGATTCAAATGGCGATCTTTACATTCTTGATGACAAGCGAGAAATTTACAAAAGCACGGGAATGCTTGACTATTTTGCTGCTATTCAACGCGGTTCAAAGGACGTCAGTTTGGCATGGACAAGACTACCAGGCTTATTTACAGATATTAGTGTAGGAGCAGCAGACAACAGCGTGTTTGCCGTTAGTTCAGTCCCTTACCGTGGTGGTGGTCAAGTCTTCAAATGGGCAGCTACAGACTGGAATCCACTGCCCGTGGGTGGAACTGATGTTGCGGTTGACATCAGAGGATTTCCGTGGCTTGTCAACTCGAGTTACAAAATCCTGACCGACTCGAGCAATTCCGAACCCGCCACGCTGAAAGACACGATTCTGGCGGTCAATGCGCCGTGGTTGCAAAACAAAAATGCTTTGGCTTTAAGTGACGCAAAATTCAGTCCACAATTTGGCGGCACGGTTTCGTTCTCGCTCGATTTCACGAACCAGAATTTAACCCCCATCGCGTTGCAGTACAACCTTTCGGACCTCGTGAAGCTCGAGAGTAATGGCAAAACCTACACCATTGGTTTTGGGCAGAACAGCAAATGCAGTTCGTTCTCCGAAACCGTCGCGCCGGGGGCAACGGTGCGTTTGAAATGCACGTCTGAATCTGAAGGTGCGGCGGTGTTTGGCATTGCCGACACGAGCATCAAAGAATTTGTCGTCAGTATTGCGGCGCTTGGCGGAATTCAAAATGCGCGTTGGCTTGTACCAGTCAAACGCTAACTCGAGATTGGAGGAAATCAATGCGAAATGTACTTTCTGCTTGTTTGGTAATTGCTATTGGATTGTTTGCTGTCACCGCCCAAACCCAAACGCCGCAACCGTATAAGGTTGTTCCAGGCGATGCAACGGATGTTGCTGTGGGAAGTGATGGCAGTGTATGGATTGTTGGAGCGAAAACGATCACAACAGCGGAGCGAGACGGATATGAAGTCTTGAAGAAAGCTGGCACAGGATGGGAAAATATTTCTCTGACAGGAATTGGCAACCACGACGGTATGTTTTATGGCGACAAAACTGACTACAAAGGTGGTGCATTTAAAATTGCCATCGACTTACAGGGTAATCCTTGGATCATCAATGGGCATCGAAATGTGTACCGTCGTTTGAAAAACACTTGGCAAATCATTAAGGATTCTCGCGCCGAAGACATTGCAATTGGCAAAACGGGGGCTGTTTGGATTGTTACACCAAATAACGATGTTGCCACATGGGATGGGTCGAAATTCGTCAAGTACATTGGGAAAGACTTGACATGTGGATTGTCCTCACATTTTGCTTACAACAGTTGCTCAAGAATTACTGTCGATTCGTTTGGGAACCCTTGGGTAATTGATGATAAATCGGTGTTGTACCGCAGCACTGACATGAAAGGGTTTTTCACCGCGTTGCAACGTGGCGATGCCGAACCCACGGCTGGCTGGGAAACCATGCCTGGAAAGTTTTCTGACGTTGGCGCTGGAGCAGATGGAAGCGTCTTCGCCGTGACCACCACCCCGTACCAAGACGGTGGTCAGGTGAGCGTGTGGGACGCGGAGGCATGGAAGCCGCTTGAAGTTGGTGGAACGAATATTGCCGCTGACAGCAAAGGCTTCCCGTGGATTGTCAACTCGAGCAACAAAATCCTTACCGATGCTCGCAACACCGAACCGCTCACCCTGGCTGGAGCCGCACTGAAAGTTAACGATACCTGGCGTCAAGAGAAGTCCGCCTTGACCCTGAAGGATGTCAAGTTTTCCAAAAACCTTGGTGGAACAATTTCTTTCACGCTCGAGTTTTTGAATCAAGACCCTTCATTGGTCACATTCAAGTACAACCTGACCGATCTGGTCACGTTGGTTTCAAACAACACTTCTTATCACCCAATGTTTGATCAAAAAACCAAGTGTGCCACGAACAGTGCCAGCGTTGCTTCAGGCGAAATCCTTCGATTGACGTGCCTTAACGACGCTGGTGGAATGGTGAATTTCAAGCTTGCCGATGCCACGATTAAACAATTCGTGGTCACCGTTTCCAGCCTAGTCAGCATTCAAAACGCACGTTGGCTCGTGCCAGTCAAACGCTAACTCGATCATAGGAATTTGCTCTGTTGGTCAGGTTTTCTGATTCGATTTAAGAAGTCTTTGGGGGTTGTGATGAAAAAAATGAAAGCGTTTATTTGGGCAATGTTTGCAACATTTTTGGTCATGGTTTCTGGAGTTTGTTTTGGTCAGGCAACAAGCGACAAGCAAGCTTGGGTCAGTGTTGGGCAGTTTCGATCAACGGGCAATTTTGAATCTTGCCAAAAATACGATCTTTCCAAACTGACTTCGACGCTCTTGACCGATCAGTTAAAAGCCAGTGGTCGTTTTCGCATCTTCGAGAATGAACAGGTCGCAGAGTTGCGTTTCGGCGGGGAAATCACATCGTGCAGTGTTTCTGCTTCATCCATTTTATTCGTGACCAGCGTCACCGTGAAGTTTGCCGTTAATATTTCCGCAATCGATATTGTGACCTCAGAACGGGTGGTCAGTGAAACGATTGAAGGTGAAACTTCGTTAAGTGGTGTGAGTTTTATCGGTACGTTCCTGAACGACACAGACTTTAAGAAAGCCATCGAGGACCTTTTCAAGGCAAAAATCCCAGCACTTGCCTCGAGCAATGATCTTGTACCGTATGTCACGCACGCCCCTGGTGAGCGTCCCGTCCCTCGAAACGGTGCGCCATCAACGCCGAGTTCGCCAACTCCACCGGCAGCAGCACCAACAACTTCACTTGTAAACACCAGTGTGAACGCGGCAGTAGACAGCATGTTTAACGCCTTAAAGAACATGGATTTTACGGCTTTGAACAACAGCCTGACGGACAACCTACTGAGTCCCTCGAGCGTCACCAATTTAGGGCAGTTTGTTACCGCAGAAAACAAAGACCTCTCGGGCAAAATGCTCTACGCCATTCAAGCAACCCAAACGTTTCAGAATATTTACTCGGTGGTTGACGTGCTCGTCATTATTCCCAGCAAGTCGGGCGTACCTATTTCTAAAAGCATCAAACTTGGTGTGATCGACACGGGCGGGCAATTTTCGCAGGCGTTCCCAAACCGAGCAAATCAGGGTTTAAAAGTCATGTTCGTCAATAAGGACAACCCGTACAGTGCTTTGTTTGCGATTTCACTGCCCGTTTTTAAAACCTCGAGCGATGTTGTTGAAGGTTTGTTCAAAGACTTTGGTACTGCACTTGGCATACCCGTTTCTTAAAACGAGCAGACGTTGGCTCGTGCCTGTCAAAGGCAAAATCAGTGGCACTTCAAAACCGTCGTTTGTCATTCCCCTTTTACCATTTTGCTCGAGTTAAGGAGATCACCATGAACCCATTCTTGCGTACCATGCTCGTTTCCATCGGTCTTTACGCCGCGCTGTACTTCGTTCCCGTTTTAAACGGATTTCTTGGTTGGTTGCTTCTGATTTTCAGCGGTTTTTTCTACATGAGAAATGTTCATTCACAAGGTAAATTCCAAGGAAGCCCTGTTGTCTATGGTCTTGGCATGGGCGCACTGATTGGAACTTTGGTGCGTTTGGGAGGATCAATTATTCACCTGATTTTTGGTGCGTTGATCGTGAGTACCGTTGATCCGAACAATCCAAATGTGATCCAAGCGGGTGCTGCCATCGGCGCGATTGGGTCAGTTGTAAGCTTACTGAATGCTCCACTCGTCGGGGGATTCCTCGGAGGGTTAGGGGGCTTGATTGCAGGTGCAATGATGCCACAAAACACGACCACGGTTCAAAATTCTGTGCCCGTGGCTAATCCCGTCACATCTTCAAATCAAATGACCTCAGAGACGACAGAATAAAACACCTGAATCTCGAGATGCTTTTGTTTTAATGTTGGATTTTGGATGTAACGCGGATGTAGTAGATCGAAATAAGTGCCTTCAAGTCAGGTTATCTCGAGACTCGTTGGAACGATTAAACATACTGTCTGGAACGATACGGATGTAGATTCTTATGTGCTGACTTATCCCCATGTTTTTACTGTTGGGACTACCTTTTAATCAGTGGGTCGCTGGTTCGAATCCAGCACGGGCCACCACAAGAACGTCGTCCAGCACGGCACACATCAAAACCCCCTTTCGAGCTTAAAATCATGCTGAAGGGGGTTCATGTGCTATAGATATCAATTGTTGGTCATTTTGAACGGTTTTTTGATCAACCAACACCTTGACTCGAAATCGCTTGCACCTTGTATGGAACGCAAGTTATCGCTAAAACGACAATGTTTGCGGGTTTAACTGTTCAGTGCGACTGCAACACCGTGTCACTCGACTGTGTTTTGCACGTTACGGTCTTTTGTGAGGCGCGACAACACACGAATGCTGTTTTCCAAATGGTTCTCACAGTCAGTCAAAAGTATTTCTTCCAAAAAAATTTCAATTGCTTACGACAGTATTGTGGCATTTTCAGAATTTGTTCTCAAAGCATTTGAAACTCGGGACTTGATAACGCTAGGCAAGAGATCACAGTCGCTGATGAATAAAATACGCCAATCCCATACCAAAACTTACAGCCTGCTACGATGATCAGCGCTTTCAAGAACAACACCTGATCTGGCGGGCAACTCGAAGCTCAAACCTGTGCTGGTATTGGTGATCGTGCTGGCTTGACCGAGCTGCAATCGAACCTTCGCCACGAGACGACTCGGGGGGAGGATGATTGTTTCTGGCTTTGCGCCAAGGTTGACGAGGGTGATGATCTCGAGTTGCGGGTTGCTGCGGCTGATGCCGAAGACATCTTCGGGCAGCGAATCGCTGTTCAACCATCGCACTTTCAATTCAGCCCAGTCTAGCGTTTCTTGTTTGAGGTTGTTCAACGCCTCGAGCACGTGTTCGATGCCTTGTTCACCGCCGGTGAACATCATGAATGGTCCTGGCAAAGACATAAAAATCAGGGTCAGCAGTTGCACGTGCGCCACCGAGAATTGCTCGCGTCGCCATTTTGCACCCCAACTGGGCCACCAAAACGTGTCGTGCGAATCAATATGATGCGCGGTCAGCGAACCGCGCGGCAAGAACGCATCGCGGTCCTGTATCCAACGTGCCAGCCCTCGAGCATTCCGCACCCCCCAGGCTCGAGGGCTGTCGGGTTCTGAGATGGCGGTGACCAGCCATTGTTCGTCGTAGTTGTAGTTTAAATCCATTGATCGGCGCAGCAAGATTCCCGATGGTTCGGTGTACATCAGGCTCTCTGGGTTGATGGTTTTTAAGGCGGGACGCAGGCGTTCAAACAATGGTATGCAAGCCAGGGTGGACAGGCTGGCACGGTGTCTTGCCCAGTCTGCCCAGTTTGGAAAATCGTTGTAGGTTGGGGCGTCAAAACGAAAGCCGTCAATTTGCAGGTCTGAGAGCAAGAATTTCATGGCATCGATAAAATAGGCTTGCCACTCTGGGTTTCTGGCATCGAAGGCTTTGGTGTAAATGCCTGCCACATTGCCGTGGGAGTCTCTAAAAAACCAATCTGGATGCTCGGCAATCAGTGGCGATACGGGCGGGCTGCCTGCTTTCCAGTACGGCTCGAAATCAATGATGTGGCGCGACCAGGCGATCAGGTAATCGCTCCACTCGCCAACGTCGCTACTGAAACTGTCGGCAGTCGCGGAGGAAACCAGTTTGGCGTAAGGACCGCCACGCACACCGTCGGCGGCGGCGGCAATCGATTCCTGATCGAGCACGCCGTGCAGCAGCACATCGAGAATAATTTTGATGCCACGAGCATGGCATTCGCTCACCAATAAGCGCATCTGCTCGAGGTCGCCAAAGGAGGTCTGGACATCCCAGTAATCGTGAACGTTGTAACTCGGGTAGGGTTGGCGCGGCATCAGTTGAATCACGTTGAAGCCCAAAGTTGCAATCCGCTCGAGGTCACAGGTCAGCGCGGCAATGTCGGCATAAGGCTCGTAACGGTGGTCGGGGTAGAACACCGAAACCCCCACCTGCGCCTCGTAAATGCTGGCGCCGCCAATCCAGGCTGGCGGGTTCTGAGGGGTCGTGTGACCGGTCAGGCGCAACCAAGTTTGGAAGAGTTCGGGAAAATCTTGAAACGCCGGCACGCGCAAATCAAGGTCAAACAGGTCAATCCCTGCGCTCGAGATTCGTCCCAGATCACCTGCAAAGTTCGTGTTGATCTCGAGCGACAAGACGTTTTCAGTTTCACTTTTGATGCGAATATCACTGACCTCGAGTTCGTGGCGAAACCACAGGGCGGCGCAATCTTGCCCGTTGGCAAAGTGCAACACGGCACTCGAGCCGCGCAGACCACCAATCGCCGAGATGCCCGTCCAAGTGCTGACTTTTCCAAAAGGTGTATCTCGAGCAATCCCGTTACCTGGGGCGTTCAGCAGCCATTTGCCGGTTGCAAAATGCAAGTCGCCGCCGACGGTCAGGTTGCGTATCAGCAGCTTCGAGTTTGGGTCGCCGACCAGCACCACACCAAAGGTTATGGCAGCGCCGTGTCGTCTGAATAAAAACTCGAGTTTTGCGGACACCTCACCGATCTTGATTGGGACGCTGCACTTGTCGCCAACAAGGCTTGAAGACCACTGGGCTGAGCCGTCAATGGTGATTGCCGAGATTGGGTACGCGCCCTCGTAATCAATGCCGCCAGTTGCCGAGCGAACCTCATTGCCAGCGACGGTCAAGAACATCTGAACATCATGCAGTTCGATGCGTCGCTGGGTGCCACCCAAGATCACGGCTTTGGGCAGACCCGTGGTGTCGTCAAGCTCGAGTTGGTGCTGGTATTCTGAATGTTGAACAATCATGCTTGCCTCTTTTCAAATGATTTTGGGAATCTCGAGTTTGAATTGTTCGATGGTGGCGGTTGGAACATCTCCGAGCAGTCGCAGCGCCAACAGACACGCGCCAAGTACGGGAGGCAGTTCGGGTTGGGTCATTCGGGATTTTGGCAACGACTCGAGGACGGCGCGTTGCAGTTCAGAACGCAGCAAGGCGCTGGCGGCGTACAAGCCACCAACCGCCGCAATTTCTACAGCTTCATGCTCGAGGTGCAATTGCTTGGCAACAGCGTTGACACATTCGGCAAGCAAGATACTGCCGCGCTTCAGAAGCTCGAGGGCAACCGCATCACCGCCATTTGCCACCTCGAGCACCACGGGCGCGAGTGCGGCGATCTCAAGGCGACTCAAACCTGTGACATAAATTCGGTGCAGCAAATCATCGGGTTGATGCACGTCAAGCTGCTCGAGCATGGTCGCGGCGAGGGTGGTGTTCGGTCCGCGCCCGTCCAATGCCCTGACGCTGGCGATCAGACTCTCGCGCCCAAGAAAATAAGCGCTGCCCTCGTCGGAAAGCAGTGATCCCCAACCGCCAGCCCGCCACGAATCGCCGTGCGAATTGACGCCAAAACAACTCGAGCCAGTGCCGACGATCAAGACGATGCCAGCCCGACCCGATAAGCCGCCAGCCAGGGCAATGCAGCAATCGTGATCCACCCCAAGATGTTCAGGGGCTGCCAACTCGAGCTTCCGAGCAAGACCGCGCACCAGTTCACGGTCACGCTCTGAGACAATCCCAGCCAGCCCCAGAAACGCCGCATCAAAGGCTCGAGGCTCGAGGTTCGCCTGCGCTCGAGCGGCATCAACCGCTCGCTGAATGTTTTGGGTGGCTTGTTCAAGTCCAACGTCATCAATGTTTGATGCCCCACCGCGTCCAACCCCGAGGACCTGACCGCTCGAGTCGCAGATTGTGGCGAGGGTTTTGGTGCCGCCGCCGTCAATCCCAAGCACCAATTGGCTCATGCGTTCGCCTCGGGTTGCGGTCTGACAAAAGCCCGCACGACTTTGGCAAGTTTGGAGCCTTCGTTGCGCAGACGGTACGAAACTGCGGCGGCAGGAATCACAAAAGTTTCGGCATAATGAAACTGCTGACGCAAACCACCAGCCGTCTCGAGGATGATCGAAGTTCCTTCGACCAGACACAAGACATGACACGTGTTTTCGGTGCGGGCTTCAAAATAATCTTGAAACTCGAGGCGCTGAATGTCATAAAAGTGATCTGGATGGGTTGGCAGCCTGAACACCCGCCAACCGTCGCCAGACTCGAGCAAGATGGGTTTGGAGATCAGCTCTTGGACTTGCATTCCGCGCCGCGAGAAGTCAAGGTTCTCGAACGCCCTGGCGATGTTGAGGGGTCGGGGTTTACCATCCAAATCCAGCCGCAACCAATCGTACATTTTGAAGGTAAAAATATAGGGCGTGGCGCTGATCTCGAGCACCAGACTGCCTGCGCCCGAGCAATGAATCGTGCCGTGAGGAATCAAGAACAGATCGTGTTTTTTGGCGGGGTGGCGCTGCACAAATTGGTCCACCTCGAGCGGCGTGTTGTGTTCCTGACTTTGTTCGAGGGCATTGCGAAACTCGAGCGGATCGAGGTTTTCTTGAAAACCCAAGTAGACCTCGGCATGGTCGTCGCACTCGAGGATGTAATAGGTTTCGTCTTGGGTGAAAGTTTCGCCAAAATGGGCGCTGACATAGCTTGGACTGGGATGAACCTGCAAGGACAGATTGCCGCCGCCAACCGTGTCGAGCCAATCAAAACGAATCGGAAATTCAAAACCAAAACGCTCGGCTGCCTCGCCCAGCACGGCGCGGTGGTCATGGAACATCAAAAAATCAAATGAAACCTCGAGCAACAAGCCATCATGCTCGAGCATCAAACCATTTTCGGGCGTGATGAGTTCAAAACTCCAGGCGTAATTGGGCGCACCCTGCGGCAGTTCGGGCACATGCTGTTTGATCCACTGTCCACCCCAAGGACCTGGCTCGAACCACGGGCGGGCGCGAAAAAAATTGTGGGTCATGACCTCGAGCGTTGCCCGAAAATCGTCGCCGCGCATGAGGGTTGGCTCCAATGGGCGTTGATGATCGAGGATGATATCAATCCGCTCGAGCAGCTTGGCTTTGTGCTGATTCAGCGCCACCCAATCCACAAAATAAAAGCGTTTATACATGGTTTTCGGGTCTGTCACCATGCTCGAGCCAAGGTTGGTCACCGTGCCGGCGCGGGCGCGAAATTGAATCTCGTTTTTTGGCAGATCAAGATAGACCAACAAGCCGTTCCAACCCGCCAGGCTCGCACCGCAACCGTAAATCAAACTGATCTGGGCGTGCGAGTCAGGACGCAGTTTCTCGAGTTTGGTGGCATCAAAAAAATCCTCGAGCGTCCCCGTAAAACGACTGCCAAAAATCGGATCATCGCCGCCCAAGAATGGCAGGGCGAGCGCTTCAATTTCGGCGTTCGGTCGCAGGGCTGTCTCGACGTTGACCCAAGCCGTGCGAATGTTTCGGGCTTTCAAAACATCCTCGAGACGGCTGCGAAAATCCTCCCAGAAAACGCCGCTGTAACCGTCCAGCACCACACAACTCGGGTTGGCAAGCAGGTCTGCCAGCGCCTCGAAACCCAAAGCGATTTTGCCAGACTCGAGCGAAAAACCTGGGTACAGATCATAATTGCCAGGGCTTGATGCCGTGTGTTTGGCGGGCGCAAGGCGTTGCGTGGTTTTGCGCCAAGGCTCGGGGTCGTTCACGCGCCGTCTCCATCGCTGGGTCTGGCGTAATCGTCATCAAAACGCGCAATGTCCGCCTGCTGCCAATTGCCGAACGCCACCTCGAGCACCCGCACGGTCGGACCCAAACTCGAGAGGCGATGGCGGGCGTTGGCGGGAATCCAGAGTTCATCACCGGCTTTTGGATGCACAATCAGGTCATCAATTTGCACGGCTGCCCCGTCGTCGAGCACAATCCAGAGTTCACTGCGACCCGTGTGGGCTTGCAGGCTCAGGCGCTGACCAGGTTTGACGCTCATCAGGCTGACCGTGACCTCGCTGTTGTTGGCGTACTGCTTAAACGAACCCCAAGGACGTTCGACCAGCGCGACGGCGGGTTGGGTTTCGGGAATCGGCTTGGTGACAAAGGTCTTTGTATCGGATTTCACGCCACTGCTCCTTTAAACTCGAGCCGACAATGACTTGAGCCATTCTTGACGGTTCATGACGACCATCTGACCTTCACGTTCCATCACAACCTGGCGAAAATTGTTGCTGGCAATCGCGGCATAATCATGACCGGCTTGGGCTGGATAAATTCCCAAGTAAATCAGTGGACTCGAGCCAACATTGACGGTGCGGTGCGCGGTATGACCTGGAACGTAAACGATGCTGTTGGCGGTCAGTGGCAGGCTGTTGGCTTCGCCGCCCTCAGTCTCGAGCAGCATCAAACCTTCGCCCGAAAGTCCGATATAGATTTCACTGGCTTCACGCCAGGCGTGCAGATGACCGCGCGTCAAAAAATATTCTGACCCGACTCGACCTGGCATGATCTTGCCCAGTCCGATGTGCAAATCGCCAGCGTCATTGGCAGGCTCGAAGCTTGAAACGCTGTAAACCAGCGGGTCGTCATTCTCGAGGGCGGTGTCGTAAGCCTTTGGGTCGGCAAAGCAGCCCCGCAGTTGGCTGAGGCGACGCTCAACCCAGACGGCATCTTCGATCTGGGCGCTGGTCAAATCAATGTGTTTGAGGTACGGCGAGACCGAGAGCATGGGTGTCCTTCCTGCATGGATCGCTCGAGTTGATCTTTTGAACGAATGTCTCAAGATATAACAAAATATAACGCTTTGCAACTTGATTTCGTTGACTGAAAATACCCATCCGCGCTATTGTGCCCCAGAGGAACTATGATGCCCAAGCCCAACCATCCAGGCGCGAAGATATTAACAGAACAGCGCCGTGCAATCATCGCCGAACAGGTTGACGAACAGGGCAGCGTCACCGCCGAAAACCTCGGCACTCGGTTTGGCGTTTCACACATGACCATTTACCGCGACCTAAAAGTGCTCGAGGCTTTGGGTAAACTGCGCTTTGTGCGCGGTGGGGCAATTCGTAACGACAAC
Source organism: uncultured Deinococcales bacterium (assembly GCA_964247135.1). Taxonomy (GTDB): domain Bacteria; phylum Deinococcota; class Deinococci; order Deinococcales; family JAAFIG01; genus JANXTZ01. The sequence continues at coordinate 30,992 of CAXTTL010000001.1, forward strand.
CAAACCATCAATGAACCCCTGTATTTTGCCAAACGCAAAATTCACAGAAAACAAAAAGAATTGATTGCCGCCTACGCCGCCAAACATTTTATTCAAGATGGTGATTTTATTATTCTCGAGGCGGGGACAACCGTTTCGGCAATGGTCAAACACTTAAAGCACAAGCATTTGACCGTCATGACCAACGGACTTGAAACCATCAACCAAGCCGCAGCATTGTTACCAGATTTGACGGTCATCAGTTGCGGTGGCATCTTGCGTGATGTCTCGCACACGTTTGTCGGTCCTCAAGCCGAACAGTTTTTTCACGAACTGCGCGGCAAAACCCTGTTCCTTGGCGCGAGCGGCTTAACGATTGAAGGCGGCATCACCGACCCCAACCCGCTCGAGATTCAGGTCAAACGCGCGATGGTTGCCAGTGTGGATCATGTGGTGTTGCTGCTCGACTCGAGCAAATTTGGGCAACGCTCGTTCTCGTCGCTGTTGCCGTTTAGCCAAGTTCAGACCTTAATCACCGATGCCAACGCGCCAACGGCGGACATTGCCCGCCTGAAAGCATTGGGGGTGGACGTTCGGATTGCGCAGTAACTATTACCCAGACCCAAGCGTATTTTATTTCCTGGACACAAGAAGCAGCAATGTTCTGTCCACCCTCATCCCCGACCCTTCTTGATTCCAAGACGCACCTTCGGGCGGAATCGCTTCTCCCAACATCAGGAGAAGGGGGTTTTGTCCTACACCTGAGACTCAAGGTTTTCGTCCTTCTTGTGCTTGTGGGCGAGGCAACATTCATTCGTCAACGCTTGATCATAAAACCACCGTCAACGTTCAGCGCTGTCCCCGTGACAAAAGAGGCGCGGCTCGAGGCGAGAAACACCGCCGCATCCGCCACCTCGCTGGGGGCTGCCATGCGTCCGAGTACGTGCGCCTCTCGAGCCTGGGCGATCAGCAGGCTGGGGTCTGGGGCTTGCCGCATGGCTTGATGGGTGAAACCCGCATCCACCCAGCCTGGACAGATGGCGTTGACCCGAATGCCAAACGGTCCAAGTTCCTGGGCGATGCCATACGTCAAACTGAGCACCGCACCTTTGCTGGCAGTGTAGGCAAAACTGCCGTCCGACCCCACAAATGCCGAAACGGATGACAGGTTGATGATCGAGCCGCCACCCGCCGCTTTGATGGCTGGCACGGCGTACTTGCACACCAAGAAAACGCCCTTGACGTTGACATCCATCAATTCATCCCACTCCGCCTCGAGCATCGCATCGACCCGACCTTGACGCAAGATTCCTGCCGCGTTGACCAAACAGGTCAGGCGTCCAAAATGGGCAAGGCTGGCTTGAACGGCGCTCGAGACTTCTGCGGCTTGGGTGATGTCTGCCGCCAATGCCAGCACCTGCCCACCAGAAGCCCGTAAATCCGCCTCGAGCGCGGTCAGGCTCTCCGATGCCAGGTCAAGCAATGCCACCGCCGCGCCAGCCTCCACAAACGCCCTGGCGATGGCAGAACCAATTCCACCCACCGCGCCCGTTACCAACGCCACCTGACCCTCGAGTTCCATAGCCTTCCTTTCAGCCCTTGACCGCCCCAGCCGTCAAACCCGCCACAATCCGTTGCTGGAAGACCAACACCAAGACCAACAATGGTACCGTCACCACCACCGAAGCCGCCATGATCTGATTCCAGGGCAATTCAAAACTGCTCGAGCCACTGAACAGCGCGATTGCCACCGGCACGGTTCTCGAGTTTTCGTTGACGCTGAAGGTCAGGGCGAACAAGAATTCGTTCCAGGCTTGAATGAACGCCAACAAACCAGCCGTCACCAGCCCAGGCGCGATCATCGGCAGCAAGACTTTATACAGGGCTTGAAACGGTGATGCGCCGTCAATAAAGGCGGCTTCCTCGAGTTCGCTGGGGATTTCGCGGACAAAGCTGGTCAAAATCCAGATCGTAAACGGCAGGGTAAACAGCAAATAACTGAAGATCAAACCCAGAATCGTATCGTACAAACCCAAAGTCCGAATCAGCACAAACAGACCGCCCAACACACTGATTTGCGGAAACATCGTGACCGCCAGCATCGCATAATAAATCGGTTGCCGCCCGCGAAATTGAAAGCGACCTATCGCGTAGGCGGCAAAGACGCCAAACAACAAAGACAACAGCGTTGTGCCGCCAGCCACCAGGAACGAATTGAACAAAAAACGCCCAAACGGTTGGGTCGTAAAAACACTGGCGTAATTGAGCCATTGCGGCGTTTGCGGAATATAGCTGATTGGCGTGGCGAACAATTGATTGGAGGTTTTTAAGGAGCTGACAATCGCCCAGTAAAATGGAAACAACAGGTAAAACAACAACACGCCCAGACCAAACCAGAACACGGCTCGAGCTGCCAATTGGCGCAAATTGAGTTTCTCGAGGTTCATTTGACCTCGACTTTCAGCGTGACCAAATACACGGTGATGTAGAGCGCCAGAATCAAAAACATGCCCGTCGAAACCGCCGAGCCGTAACCGAGTGCGCCAAAACTGATCAATTGCTGGCGTGCGTAAATTGACATGCTGATGGTCTCGATTTGGGTGCCAGCCACAATGTAAATCATGTCAAAGACCCGCAGGGCGTCGAGGGTGCGAAAAATCAGCGCGACCAACAAACTCGGTCTTAAGAGCGGCAGCGTGATGCGCCAGAATTGCTGCGCCGCACTCGCGCCGTCCACTCGAGCCGCCTCGTACAATTCTTTGGGAATGCCCTGCAAACCAGCCAGTAAAATCAATGCCATAAACGGCGTGGTCTTCCAAACGTCAATCATGATTAAGGCGGGCAACACCAGTTTGGGTTCTGCCAGCCACGCCATCGGCGCACCGATGATCCGCAATTTCATGAAGATGTCGTTGAACACGCCGTAGACATCGTTAAACATCCAACGCCACATCTGGCTCGAGACGACCCCAGGAATCGCCCAGGGTACAAGCATGGCGGTGCGCACCAAACCCCGTCCGCGAAATTCGCTGTGAACCAGCAGCGCGATCACCAGCCCCAGAACAGTCTCGAGTCCGACTGAAATGACCGTGAAGACCACGGTGTTCCAGACAGATCGCCACCAGCGCGGATCGCTTGCCAGGGCAATGTAATTGTCAAAGCCGACCCAAATAGGTTGCAACGGAAACTTTAAGATGCTGACATCAAAAAAACTCAGTTGAATGCTGCGAAACAACGGGTACGCCGCCACAAGCAGCAGAATCAACAAGCTCGGCGCTAACAACAACCAGGCGGTTCTTGCCCGCCAAGCCGCCAAGGAAAAACGCCGAGTTGGATGTTGAGAGCGTTTCAATTCTTGCACAAGCCAATCCCTTCAACAAGCCTCGAGTCTCGAGAAACAACAAGTCCCGCCCATCCTCTTGGAACGAGCGGGACTGATCAATCAAAACTTGATTACCACTTTGCGCCCTTAATGCGTTTAAGTTCATCCTCGAGGGCTTGCAATGCCGCAGCACCCTTTGCTTGACCCGTCAAGACCGAATTGGCGGCATTCCAGAAGGCTTCTGAGACTCGAGGATACTTGGTTGCGGTGATGGTTGTGGGGCGCACCACGGCGTTGGCGAAAACGCTGTACAAACGCCCCAAGAATGGACTGGCTTTTAATACATCTGCGTCTTTGTAAACCGAAGGGCGCGAAGGGTTGTAACCACCGACGATGGCGCGTTCTTTTTGAACCTCGGTGCTGGTCAGGTACATCACCAGATCGGCGGCGGCTTTGACATTCTTCGAGAATCGGTTGACCGACAAACTGTGACCACCAAAGGTCGCGGCGTTCTTGCCACTTGCCCCAGGACCTTTGGGCAGCACGGTCACGTCAAACTTGCCTTTGACTGGGCTGGTGTCGCCATTGCCGAGCGGGAAGGCGTAGGGCCAGTTTCGCATGAACGCCGCGTTACCCGCCTGCCAGACCCCTCGAGAATCCTCTTCTTTGTAGGTGGTCACGCCCTTTGGTGAGATCGTGCCGACCCATTTTGCTGCCATGTCCAGCGCCGCCGCCGCATTTTTATTGTTGACCGTGACATTGCCCTTGTTGTCCACAATCGTGCCGCCGCCAAACGAGTAAACCCACTCGAGGGCGTCGCAAGTCAAGCCCTCATAGGCTGCGCCCTGCCAGACGTAACCCCAAAAGTTTGGGTTTTCTTTGCGTTCACCCTGCTGGATTTTGCTCGCCATGCTGGTCAGTTGCGTCCAACTGGTCGGTGGGTTTTTGTAACCGTATTTCTCGAGCAGGTCTTTGCGGTAGTACAACAAGCCCGCATCGCCGTACCAGGGCAGGTCAACCAGTTTGCCGTCAACGGTGTCGGCTTCGATCATGCTGGGGAAAAATTCTTTGATTGTGGCTTCGGGAACGTATTCTTTGAGGTCAACAAAATAATCGGCAAGCAAGCCGGGCCAGATGTTTTCGATTTGGTACACGTCCACATCCGATGATTGCGCCGAGAGTTGCTGTTGAAACAGTGCCAGGCGTTCGTTGGAAGAGGCAACATTGGGGACAACATCGACCTTGTTGCCGGTTTTTGCCGCCCATTTGTCGGCGGCAGATTTGCACAGCGCTTGCTGGCTGCCAACAGTCCCGCAGGCGATTTTAAGGGTTAAGCCGCCCTGAGCGACACCCAGATTTGTCACGACGATCCCCACGGCTGCGCTGCCCAACAACGATGCGACCAGAACTCCCCTTGAGTACCATTTCATAGTTTGCCTCCTCCAATTGTCTTGATCCCGTTCATATTGTAACAATTTATAACGAATGTCAACACATCACAACAAACACAAAGACCATCAACACCCAGAGATGCTCGAACAAAAAAGCAAGTTCTGGGATTTGAAGGTTTTATCCCTTGACCGCGCCCGCCGTGAGCGCTCGAGCCAGTTGGCGGTAACTGAGCATTCCAAGCACCAACGGCGGCAAGATGCCGAGGATCATGGCGGCGCTGATTTCGCCCCATTTCACCCCCCAAGAGGTGATGAACAGCGTCGAACCCACCGTGACGGGCGTGGCGCGTTGCGTGGTCAGGATCAAGCCAAATAAGAATTCATTCCAAACGTAAATAAAAGACAATATTGCCGTGGCGGTCATGATCGGTCTGGCGAGTGGCACAATCACAAAACGGAACACCTGCCAGGTGCTGGCGCCGTCCACCCGCGCCGCCGCCTCAACTTCGAGCGGAAAATCTTGGACGAAACCAACAAACAAAATCAAAGCCAAGGGAATGTTGATGACTGCACCAATCAATGACAAACCAAGTTGGGTGTCGAGCAAACCAAGCACCTGAAACATCAGGTAAAACGGAATCGCAAAAATAATCAAAGGAACGGCACGCAAATTTGTCACGACTGGCAACAGAAACCTCGAGCCAAGCTTGAAACGCACGATGGCATACGCGGCGGGCAAGGTCAGCGCCAGGGCAATAACGGTTCCGCTAGAGGCAATGACAAGGCTGTTGATCAAAAACTTTGGAAAGTTTAAGGTCGGGTCGGACAAGACGGTGACGTAATATTTGAGGGTCGGTTGAAAAATCCAGACTGGCGGATTCTTGTAAATATCGGCTATGGATTTGAGCGAAGTCGCAACCGTGGCAATGATCGGGAAATTGATCACCACCACGACCACCACAAACGCCAACCAACGTAGCGTCTCGAGCAAAATTTGAAGGCTGGCTCGAGGTTTAATCACGTCCAGAACCCCGCACCGCAAAACGCATCGACACCAGCAACGGAATGACCGAAACCAACAGCAACAAAATCGACGCGGCAATGGCTGGACCCAGCGCGTCGGACTGAAAAAAACGTTTGTAAATATAAATGGCGATGCTGGTCGTGACCGTGCCTGGACCTCCGCCCGTTAAAACAAAAATATGATCGAACACCCGAAACGAATCAATAAAGCGAATAAACGCGGCAATCGAAATGGCAGGCGTCAACAGAGGCAGCATTACAAAGCCAAGCGTCTGCAAAAAATTTACGCCATCAATTTTTGCAGCCTCGAGCAACTCTTGAGGCAAGGCTTGCAAGGCGGTGTACAAAATCAAAAAAGCAAACGGCGTCCACTGCAAAATCTCGATCACCACCAGCGTCACCAGCGCCGTCTGAGGACCAAACAAGTCTATGGGCGGCACGCCAAGAATTTGCAAATAACGCGGCACGACCCCAACGAAATCGTTCAGAATCAGACGGTACATGACCCCCAACAGGGCTGGTGAAATCATCATCGGCAAGAGCAGCAACGCCAGCAAGGGCTTGTGACGCTCGAGCAGCGGTTGAAAAATCAGCGCCATTGCAAAACCCAAGACAATCTCGAGACTCATGCAGATCAAGCCAAACTGCACGCTGAACCAGAGCGCCTCCCAAAATTTCGGGTCTTGAAGCGTCTCGAGGTAATTGGCAAAACCGATCAAGCTCGGGTTGCGCAAGGTGCGAAACGAGAGGCTGGTCAGGCTGTAATAAAGGTTGGCGAGGATTGGAAACCCCAGCATCAAGGTCAAAAAAATCACCAACGGCGCGATCAGCCACCGCGCGGTGGAATCGGGTTTGGGCGGCTGGGATTTTTTTTGGGTCATAATTTTGATACAAATGCAGGCTCGAGAAAGCGATCAGCAATGCTGCTCGAGCCTGCCCGTTTTACTTGGCTGCGGCAAGCTTCGCCATCTTGTCGCTGGCGGCTTTCAATGCGTCATCGGCGCTTTTTTGCCCAGCCCAGACCGCCGAAAACTCTTCGGCAAGGGCGGTGTAGACCGGAACGGCATAGGCGGCGGTTCCTCCCGTCACCACAAAGCCGTACTTGCCGAGGTGCTCGGCGACAATCGGGAACTCGGGGCGTTGTTTTGCCATGCCCTTCAGGACGCTCGCCACTGGTGGCAAACCGCCAGCGTCGGCATAAAGCTTCACTGCGCCTTCTGTGCCAAGATACTCGAGGAACTTGCCCGCCGCGTCTTTCTTGGTGCTGGCTTTGTTCAACCCGATGCCGAGGCTGTGGACATGGGTTTTATGTCCTTTGGCTCCGGCTGGCATTGGCGCAAGGGCAACCTTGTCAAACACCAGCGGTGATTTTTCCTTGTCCGAAAGCTCGTTGAAGGCGGCGCTCCATTGAAGCATCACCGCCACCTGACCGGTGCGGAAGGCTTCGTTCGCCTCGGCGTACTCGTAATTGGTTGCGCCTGGTGGCACGGCTTTGTTCTGAGCAATCGTGGTGTAAACCGCCAGCCCTTTACGCGCCGCGTTGGAATTGATGGTCGGTTTGCCTTGGGCGTTAAACAAATCGCCACCATAACTGACCAGGGTGCTTTGCCAGATCATGATGTTAAAGAGCAAATTTTTCATCTGCAATGCCGCGCCGTAAGTGGTTGGCGAATCTGGATTGAGCGATTTGGTGAAAAACAATGACACGGCAATAAAATCGTCCCAAGTCCAGTTCTCTGGGTCTTTGGGTTTCATGGTCTTGCCAAGGATGTTTTTTGAAATCTCGCCGTAACGTTTTTGCCAAGCCGCATCGGTCAAGAGTTTCTGCGTCAAGTCCTTGCGATAGTAGGTAAAATGATTGCTGACATCGGTCGGCACACCGTACTGTTTGCCGCCAAAATTTAAGGAGCTGACCGCCGAGGGCAAGAATCCCGCAATCGCGGTTTTGTTCAAATAACCGTCAACCGGTGCAAGATAGGGCGCGTAGCGACCCAGCGTGTAGGTCGTGATCAAGCCCAGATCAAACTCGCTCGAGCCTGCCGCCAAATCCGTCTCTTCTTTCTCAAAATAACCTTGCCTCGAAAAGAGAATCTGTTTGACACTGACCCCGTCTTTTGTGCCCGCGCCCTTGTTGTACCCATCCAGGACTTTCTGCATGGCTTCACTTTCAGGACCGGGCTAGACAATAAGGTGACCTCGGTTGGGCTTTGTGCCCTCGAGAAGCCAATGGCAAGCATGAGACCAATGGCGACAGATACGCCTGCAACAAGCTGTTTCCTCATCTTTACTCCTCCTTGTCCAGACCGGTCTAACCGGATTGCTGGTGTCAGAAATTGCATCGCGCACAAGGGAATGATCCCCAATGCCAGAGGGTTGCTTGGTTTGGAAAGTTCAATGGCTGTGACGTGTCAAAAAGTCAGTCGAATAAAGACACTGCGGCAAGAAGTTGACTATCTAACACATATTAACATGTTTTAACACGAAGAGCGCAATGCTGACCATTGAGCTGGGATTTTGTCATGACTTGAATCCAACAAATTCCAGTGCCTCCCCACATGACTCGAGAAACGCAATACACTCAAATCCGCAACATCAATAAAAGTCGGCAACCATCGCAAGCCATCAGCTTGGCTCGAGCGCAACATATTCGGTATCGTACTTGAAGTATGCAGGTCCAACCAACTCGAGTCCGGCTGGACTGCGCCACTGTGGGTCGCAAGGCATTCCAATGACCGCCACGCGAAAACCGTAACGCAAGACTTCGGTGGTGATCGGTTCGCCCGTGTCAAGGTCGAGCATGGCGATCAGATCGGGGGTGCTGGCAACCGCTTGACCGCCCTGTTCGGCGAGCAAGAATTCGTTTTGAAAAAAAACTTTCAGGCTTTGACCCGCATTCGCATCAAACCCCATCAAGCTGGCTTCACCTCGAGCAAAACCGCCCTCGGTGCGGCGCAAGACATCGCCGACCTTGCCATGAAACAAACGTGTGCCGTGCGTCACCTCGAGCACCGCCTGAACGGGATCGTGGCGTTTGGCTCGAGCCTCAAAAATCGCTTGACCGATGCGTTCGATCAAACTGAGCGTGCCGTGAATCGTGGCGCGTTTGACCTGAGCGCCAGTCATTGGATAGAGCACCACGGTGGCGCCGCCGCCCATGTCCACCACCACCGAACGGGCAAAACGTTCTGTCCATTTGTTGTCAATGGTGTTGACCACCAGACTGTTGCCTTTTTCGTCTGCCATGACCATCGGGCTGGCTTGAATGCCGTGCAATGTGGGTAAAACCATTTGAAGTTCTGGGAAAGCGCGTCCCATCGCGTCGCAATCCACCAAGGGCAAACCCAGAATCGAGGCGACACTGAACGGAATTGTGGAGTTGAGTCCACCCGCCTCAATGCACATCACGGCTCGAGCGGACTTGCCAAGGTACGCCTCGAGCGCCCTGAACGCCAAGATCGGCTCGTCGCCTTTGGGCAGTTTTTCGACGATCACCGTCGGTGCGCCCATCATGGCAACGGGCACGACCAGATCATCATCCTCGAGTTCGCTGACTTCAATCAGTTTGACCGCCCCATGACGCTCGAGGTTGCTTTGCGCCCAGACCTTGCCGACATAAGGATCGCCGCCGCCGCCCGTGCCGAGAACCGCGCCACCCAAAGCGATGGCTTCCATGTGATAGGCTTGAATCAAGCGCATTTCAAATCCCCCTCTTGAGGCTCTCGAGGTCGCCAACGACCTTGACGCGAATGCGGGTGGCGTTGCCGGGCAGGTAACTCAAGGGCACGTCTTCGATCTCGACGACCTCGAGCGAATCAGGTTTTGCCCCCGCAGCGACCGCCCGTTTCTTGGCTTCAATGGTGGCTTCCTCAAGCGCCGCCTCGCGGCTGATCTGCTCGAACAAATAGACTTTCTCGAGTTCGCCACTGACTTGTGCAATGGCAGCCCCAACCGCGTTGGCAGCCGCAAAATGATTTGGGCGGATGGTCTCGAGGTCGCCCACTTTGCCGCGCACCAGTACCACGCCACCACCGACCAAAATCACTGGAATTGGGACGGCGGTCAAACGCACGCGGTCTACGGCGGCAAGAATTTTTGTTTGGATGGCGCTAACGGTGGCTTCGACCATGCTCGGCTCGAGCGTTGAAACCTTGCTCGAGTCGCCAATCTGCGCCAGTCCTGCCGCCACCGCAATGTCGGTGGCAGTCAGGGTTTGACCGCCGAACACCAAGGCTTGTTGCTCGAGTTGATAACCGACACTTTGCGGTCCGATTTCTGTGCCTTTGATAAGCGAGCCGCCCCCCAAACCGATGCTGTAAACATCGGGCATTCTGAAATTCGTGCGAACCCCGCCAACCTCGACCGCGACACCCGCCTGACGTGGGAAGCCTTGCACCAAAGCGCCAACGTCGGTGGTTGTGCCGCCAATGTCCACCACCACCGCTTCTTTGAGTTTGGATAAAAACGCCGCGCCGCGCATCGAGTTGGTTGGTCCGCTGGCAACCGTCAAAATCGGAAAGTTCTCGGCTCGAGCCGCAGGCATCAATGTGCCGTCGTTTTGGGTCAGAAAGAACGGGGCATCAATGCCAGCTTGCTCGAGTGCATCGGCAAAAGCCTGCGCGATTTTCTTGCCCAAAGGTTGCAGCGCCGCATTCAAGATCGTGGCGTTTTCACGCTCGAGAAACCCCACACGCCCGATAGTGTGTGACAAGGTGATTTTGGCATTGGAAACATGCTCGGCAATGATCTTGCCCGCTTGTTCCTCGAGGTCGTAATTGATGGGCGAGAATACCGAGGTGATCGCCACGCTGCTCAAACCCCTGGCGTTGATCTCCTGGGCGATGCTCGAGATTTCGTTTGGGTCAAAAATCGAAATTGGGCGACCATCGAACTCGTTGCCGCCTTTGGCAAAAAACATGTGCTCGCCAATGCAAGCCTTTAAATCTTCAGACCAGGCGGTCATCGGCGGAATCGCCAAAGTCGCAGGTGCGCCAAGACGAATGATGGCGACCTGAGCCAGCTCGCGGCGTTGCACGATGGCATTGGTAAAATGCGTCGTGCCGATCATCACGGCATCCACGGCAGGCTTTGCGCCCTCGAACAAACTTCGCAGCGCCTCGAGCACCCCCGAGGTCACGTCCTGGGTGGTGGGGGTTTTGATGGTGCGGATGACATCAAAACCATCCAGCAGCGCGGCATCGGTGTTGGTTCCGCCAACGTCTATCCCGACTCGAATCATGATGCTCCCTTCTGGGGTGAGGCACAGATTAAATGAGGCTCGAGCTTATCAAACAGCAAAATCAAATCCGTTTGAGACCAATTCAAAACCATTGACAGATCAAATTTTCTTCACTATTGTTAACAAAATTAGATGGCAATAACAAGACCCCAGAGGCGAACATGGATGTCGGAAAAGCGATTCGAGCCAGGCGCAGACAGCTCGATTTAACCTTGGCTCAACTCTCGACGCGCTCTGGCTTGTCCTCGGCGTTCCTGTCTCAAGTCGAACGCAACTTGGCGGGGCTTTCGGTGACATCGCTCAAACAAATCGCCCAAGGCTTGGAAGTCAGCATGAGTTACTTTCTGGCAATCGAAGAAGCCGACGAACCCGTGCATTCGATTCACGCGCCACACTTTTTTTCGATTAATGGCTCAAACCTGCGTTACGCAAGGCTTGGTTCGACCACCAACGACCGCGAACTCGAGCCGCTGTTCGTGGTCTTGCCACCCAAATATGCTTCCGAAGCCTTTCACCATGCGGGCGAAGAATTTGTGTTTGTGATCAAAGGTCAGATTACCGTGCAGGTCGGCAAGAAAAAACACCATCTCAAAGCTGGCGACACCGTGCATTACAAATCTGGCATTCGTCATTTGTGGCGCAACGACAGCAACGAAGAGGTTCAGGTTTTAACGGTCAACACCCCGCCATTGTTTTAAACCCCAGGAGGTTTGAATGACACAACACTTGGTGAAACCGTGAAAGTCTTCCCACTCGAGTACCCCGAACGCCCACTGCAAGTCCTCGATCAACTCGAGCTGCCCGCCGAAGCCAGCGCTTCGTTAAGAATGGGCACCGCCAAAGTTCAAAAAGGCGATTGGATACCCCCAGCGGGATACTCGAGCCACGAGCAACACGAGGTTTCGGTGCTGTTAAAAGGACAACTCGAGATTGAGGTGGGCGGGCAAACCACCGCGCTCAAACACGGCGAGGTCGTGATGATTCCCGCCCTTGAAGCCCACCGTACCTACGCACTCGAGGATTCAGAACTGATCTGGTTCTGGTTTGGAAATGCCACAACAAGCGCCCCTGGCGCGAGCGGTAAAGGAGGAGCGGTATGAAGAAAGAACTGGTGGTTCTCGGGCTGTGCATGGTGGCGGCAGTCGGTATGGCGTTGACGCAATCTCTTGGACAAGGACAGCGCATCCTGCGGCTTGACAATGCCGCACCCGCCGAACTCGATCCGCACATTGGCAATGATTACTCGGCATCGGTGCTGGCGTACAACGTTTACGATACACTGGTGATGCCAGACCCAGACAACGGGGTGAAACCATCCGTTGCCACCAAATGGACCGTTTCCAACGGCGGCAAACGTTTTACCTTCACCTTGCGTCCGAACGTTAAATTTCACGATGGCAGCACACTCGAGGCAAGCGATGTGGTTTTCAGTTACGAGCGCACCAAAGCCGTGGATCAGGGGTTTTCTTACCTCTTCCAAGGCTGGGTGACTGGCGTCAAAGCCGTCGGCAAAACGGTGGTGCAATTTGACCTTTCAGGCACGTATGCACCCTTCCTCTCGACCTTGGTGCGCCTGCCCATCGTCAACAAAGACCTGGTGTTAAAGAACAAAAAAGACGGCAAGTTCGGCGCGAACGGCGATTACGGACAAGCCTTCCTCTCGGGCAACGACGCGGGTTCGGGCGCATACCGCGTGACCCAACACAACCCGCAAACCCTGACGGTACTCGAGAAATTCAAAGATTACTTCCTGGGCTTTAATCCCAAAGCCCCAGATGTCGTGCGCCAACTGTACAGCGTCGAATCTGCCACGATGCGCACCCTGATGGCACGCAAAGAACACGAAATCTCGAGCCAATGGCATCCGCAAGAAGTCCTCAAAGCCCTGGCAACTCAACCAGGCATCAGCCTGATTACCGAAGGCAGCGGCGGGTCGCTCATGTTTAAACTCAACACCCAACGCGCCCCAACCGACGACGTGAACTTCCGCAAAGCGATGGCGCTCGCCTTTGATTACAGCGAACTGGTTTCCGCATTAAAAGTCACCGATAAAATCTCGGCAGGTGTTGCCGCTCGAGGTCCTATCGCCGCGAGCTTGCCAGGGTTTGATAAAGCTTTGGTCGCGCCAAAACGCAACTTGGATGCCGCCAAAGCCGCCCTCGCCAAATCCAAGTACGCCAACCAACTCGACAAAGCCGTGGTGGACATGGTTTGGGTCGCCGAAGCGCCGTTTGAAGAAAAAATGGCGCTGTTGATGCAACAAAACCTGGGCGAGATTGGCATCAAAGTCAACCTCACCAAACTCCCCTGGGCAACACTCACCGAACGCTTCGTCAAAGCCGACCAAACACCCAACACCTACCCGCTCTTCACCGGGCTTTCCTACCCAGACCCAGACGGACTCTTGTACGTGATGTACTCGAGCAAAGCCGCAGGCACCTTCTGGAGTTCGAGTTGGGTCAAAGATGCCGAGATCGACAAAGCCCTCGATGATGCCCGCCGGCTCAGCGACGTGAGCAAACGCATGGACTTGTACAAAAAAGTTCAAGAACGCCTGGTTGGAATGCAATCGGATATTTACGCCTACGACAACTTGGCGGTGTTCGCCAAACAAGATTACGTCAAAGTCCCGACGCTCGAGAATGAAGGGCAGAGCGTGTCCACGATTGGGGCGAACTGGTTGTTCAGGTTGATTGAAGTCAACAACTGATTGAAATGGGGTGGCTCGAGGGATTGGTTTCTCGAGCCACCTTTTGGGGGGCGGTGCGGTTATTGGTGGTGGGATTGTTGGCGGTGCGCTCGAGAGCGCACCCTACGGGGTGGGCGGGGCATGTGAATGGTTTTAATGTGGTTCATTCTGAATTAATAAATTGATCCCCAAAAAATACGCATACGACTCGAGATTCATGTATTCCTCGAGATTACGTCCGAGAGATTACAAAATCACAGTTGAAGGTTTTGCTCGACTTGTAAATTTATGGATTTTCAAATTGATAAAAAAATCTATTTCGTTTCGTTCGCATTCATTCACAACGTATTACACACATCGACCAGTCACCTTCATCCCACAAATTTCTCTTCAACCCTCAAACCCTCGCGCCAATCTTCTGGGTATACCCCTTGCGAAACACACCGATGAAACGTACTCCACTCCCAATCCCTGACCTTCGAGACCAACCCATGCTTGACCGGGTTGTAATGAACGTAATCCATGCAGCGTTCAAAATTGGCATCATCCCGAACTTGATGCTCCCAAAACCGCCTCTGCCAAATGCTCGTTTCGCGTCGCGCCACCCGAGACGCGCTCAACCTCGAGTCGTTCCTGATTTCTGGCAGGGCTTTGCTGCACAATTGCTTGATCATGTTCCAACGCAAGCTGAAATTGGTGTCATCTTCGGGCAGTGTCCAAATGGTGTGCAGGTGGTCGGGCAGCAACACCCAAGCATCAATCGTGAACGGATGATGGCTTCGGGTGCGCGTCACCGCCTCGCGCAGCGCTGCCCGAAATGCAGGCTCGAGCAAAATGGGTTGCCGTTGATGCGTGACCACCGTGAAAAAAAACGTGCCGCCAGGGGCATTGGCGCGGCGATAATTCGGCATGGCTCGAGTATAAGATTTTGGGATGTTCGTGCATGTGATATATCCGCACACCGATTTCCCGCAATTTTATCCCGATCCCCCGTAGGGTGCGCTCTCGAGCGCACCGCCAACAATCCCACCACCAATAACCACACCGCCCCCCATCTCGAGCACACCCCCAAAACATCCAATTTCCACATGTTCCCACGCTTTCAAGACCGTCAATCACCCGCATCCCCCATTCAGGTACACCCCTGATGCTCACCTTCCTGACCTACATCGCCCGTCGCCTGTTCTCCTCCATTGTCGTGCTCATCGGCGTTTCAATCCTGGTTTTCGTGATCGCTCGAGTCATCCCTGGCGACCCCGCCCGCATCGCCCTTGGTCCAATGGCATCACAAGAATCCATCAAGAATTTGCGCTTCGAGTTGTACCTGGATCGCCCTTTGCCTTTGCAGTACCTCGAGTTTGTGCGGCGTTTACTCAAGGGTGATCTTGGCACGAGTTTGTACACGCGGCGCGCGGTCACGGCAGACCTCGAGCAGTTTTTCCCAGCCACCCTCGAGTTGGTACTGGCGAGTGGTTTGTTGATGGTGGTGTTTGGTTTGCCTTTGGGGGTGCTGGCGGCGCGGTATCGCAATCGCTTGCCCGACAACGTGGCTCGAGTCTTTGCGATTCTTGGGGTGGTCACCCCCAATTTTGTCTGGGCAATTTTTTTGATCTTGATGTTTGCCTATTGGGTGGCGATTCTGCCCGTGGCTGGGCAACAATCGGATACGTTTTTGCTGCCGAAGAAAATCACAGGTTTTTTGATGCTTGATTCGATTTTGACGGGGCAATGGGCAATGTTCTGGGATGCGCTGAGGCATTTGATCTTGCCTGCGGCGGCGCTGGCGTTTGCGGGTTTGGGGCAGACCGCACGCCTGACTCGAGCGAACATGCTCGATTCTTACGGCAAGCCTTACATCGAGATGGCTCGAGCTTTTGGCATCAGTGAACTCGAGATTGCCACCAAGTACGCGCTGCGTCCCGCACTCATTCCGACGCTGACCATTTTAGGGCTTGATTTTGCCGCGATGCTTGGCGGGGCGTTTTTGGTCGAGGCGGTCTTCAACTGGCCCGGCATGGCGCGTTACGCCGTGCAAGCGATTTTGCACAAAGACCTGAACGCGATTGTCGGCACGACCCTGGTGATCGCGGTGTTCTTTTTACTGGTCAACATCGTGGTGGATTTGATCGTTGGTTACGTCAACCCTCGGATTCGTTTTCACGAGGAGGCTCGAGGATGACACTTTCTCCTGCCAGAATCTTTCGCTCGAGGTCTTGGTATCGCTTTTCACAAAACCCGCTGTCAGTGATCGGTTTGGGCATTGTGGTGTTGGTGGTGCTGCTGGCGATTCTTGCGCCGATCATCACGCCCTACCCGAAGCACGCGGGGCAGTTTGTGAATTTCAGTGCGGGCACTGCCGCACCGACATGGCAGTATTTGTTTGGCACGGACACCATTGGGCGTGATGTTTTGACGCGCATCATTTTTGGCTTGCGGGTCTCGCTCGCGCTTGGCGTGGTGGTCTTGGCATTGGCTGTGCCCATTGGTGTGATTCTGGGTTTGATGGCGGGTTATTTTGGGCGGCACGTCGAACTGGTCATCATGCGAATCACCGATGTTTTTCTGGCATTGCCACCTTTGGTGCTGGCGTTGGCGGTCTTGGGGTTTCTGGAGCCAAATTTGTTTAACGCCATGATGGCGGTGACCGTGATGTGGTGGCCATGGTACACGCGATTGGTCTACAACCTCTCCCGTTCAATCCGCACCGAGGGTTTTGTCACCGCCAGCGAGGTGATGGGCGCCTCGAGATTCCATATTTTGTTCCGCGAGATTCTGCCGAATTGCCTGCCCTCGATCTTGACCAAAATGACGCTCGACATGGGCTTTGTGATTCTGATTGGCGCGAGTTTGTCGTTTCTGGGCTTGGGTGTCCAACCGCCCACCCCAGACCTCGGTTCGATGGTCGCCGACGGCGCAAAATACCTGCCCGATGCCTGGTGGATTTCGGTCTTTCCTGGACTGGCGGTCTTGTTCTGCGTGCTCGGTTTTAATTTGCTCGGTGATGGCTTGCGCGATCTTTTGGACGTGGAGGTATGAACCACGATTTTGCCGTGTTGTGGGTTGTACAGTGCAATGTATGGCGAACCGTTCGGTGCGCTGTAGGGTGCGCTCAAGAGCGCACCGCATTGACACCCCATCCCTCGAGATTAAAACCCGCAACCCATGATTTTGTTATTACCAAAATTAACGTTTATATCATTCGTTTCTCGAGATTGAAAAACATTGCTGGTGGTTTTTTTGTTGCCAAAATGAATGTTTGCACAATGTGTTTCTCGAGATTCAAAAACATTTTTTGTGGTTTTTTTGATGGGTTGGGGTGGTGCGCTCGGGGTTGGTGGGTTTGTGGGCGGTGCGCTCGAGAGCGCACCCTACGGGTGAATTATTTATGACAACGCCTCTCTTAAAAATCACCGATCTCCATTTGCGATTTAAACTCTTCGAGGGGGTTTCGCACGTGCTGGCGGGGGTCAACCTCGAGGTGCATCGCGGGGAACGGGTTGCGATTGTGGGCGAGTCGGGTTGCGGGAAATCTGTGACGTTGCGTTTGATTTTGGGTTTGTTGCGCGGCAAGAACATCATGGTTTCGGGCACAATCGAATTTGATGACCTCGAGATCAATGCTGCCAGCGATCAGAAATTGCGTGAGATTCGTGGGCGGCGCATTGGTACGATTTTTCAAGACCCAATGGCTTCGCTCAATCCAACCTTTACGATTCTCGATCAGATGGGTGCGGTGATCCGACGTGGAGAGCCGAAAATTTCTCGAGTTGCTTTGCTCGAGAAAGCAAAGCACGCGCTTTCTCAGGTGGCGATCAATGATCCTTTGCGAGTGCTCGAGGCGTATCCGTTTCAACTTTCGGGCGGCTTAAATCAGCGCGTCTTGATTGCGATGGCGCTGCTCAACGAACCCGAGTTGGTACTGGCGGACGAACCAGGCACGGCGCTCGATGTCACGGTGCAAGAGCAAACCTTGCGTTTGATGCGAGAATTGACGCAGAACCTGAATTCGGCGGTGCTCTTGATTACCCACAACCTCGGCGTGGTGCGCGAGTTTGCGGATCGGGTCTATGTGATGTACGCCGGCAGCGTGGTCGAGGAAGCCAGAACCACTGAACTCTTCGCCAATCCCAAGCATCCGTACACGCGGGCGTTGCTCGAGAGTGTGCCGAAATTGACGGGCACCAATTTGCCGCAGGGGATCGATGGTTTTGTGCCCGATTACACCAAGCCTCCTTTGGGTTGTCGCTTTCATCCGCGTTGCGCTCAGGCGACCCAAGCCTGCCAGACCTTGCCGCCTTTGCTCGAGGTGGCGCAAGGTCACAAGGTTGCCTGTGTGCTTTACGAGGGGGCGGCTGCATGACCGAGCCGTTGTTGCGTGCCACCAACCTCGCCAAGCATTACAAGACCCGTGCCAGCACCGTTAGGGCGCTTGATGGGGTCAACCTCGAGGTGTTTGAAGGTGAAACCCTGGCGGTGGTCGGCGAATCGGGTTCGGGCAAGACCACGCTGGCAAACCTGATCTTGGGCATCGAAGCGCCAAGCATGGGTGAACTGGTGTTCCGTGGCACGGCGTTGACCGCCAAACGCACGCTCGAGTTGAGGCGACGCATTCAGTACGTGCAACAAAATCCGATGACCACGCTCAACCCACGCCGCACGGTGTTTCAGAGCATCAGTCTGGCACTCGAGACGCATAAGTTGCGACCCCGTGCCGAGCGGCGTGCTCGGGTGGCAGAGTTGCTCGAGGTGGTGGGCATGAGTGTCGAGAACCTGGATCGGTTTCCGAATGCGCTCTCGGGTGGGCAGCGTCAACGCGTGGCAATTGCTCGAGCGCTGGCGGCAGAACCGCAATTGTTGGTGCTCGACGAGCCGACCTCGGCGCTGGATGTCAGCGTGCAAGCCAAAGTGTTGACCCTGTTGGTCGAACTGCAAGCAAAATTTAAGCTCACCTACTTGTTCATCACGCACGATCTGGGTGTGGTTCGCAATGTGGCAAACCGTGTGGCGGTGATGTATCGCGGCAAAAACGTCGAGCTTGGACCCACGCCCGAATTGTTCCGCGACCCTGAACATCCGTACACCCGCATGTTGATCTCCTCGATTCCGGTGGTCAGCCTCGAGGAAGAACAACTGAAACCTGTCTGGGCGTGGGATCGCAACCTGGTGCTCTCGAGCGAAATGACCTCGAGTGGCTGCGGTTTTGCGCCGCGTTGCCCGTATGCCGAAGATGCTTGCCGCACTCAAATACCAGCACTCTCGAGCGTTCGCAGCGATCATCTGGCGGCGTGTCACATGGTCTCGGGCGTGATGAAGCAAAAAATGAATCAAGGAGGCTAGGATGCTCAAAGCAAAACTCGGTGAGGTTCAAGCGTATTTGCGCGAGGCAAAGCTTGACGGTTGGTTGCTGTTCGATTTTCGGGGCATGAACCCCTTCGTCAAACGTGTTCTGAGTCTCGAGGGCAAGGGCTTGTTGACGCGGCGTTGGTTTGTCTGGATTCCCGCACAGGGCGACCCGAGCGTCACAGTTCACGCCATCGAGCACGGTTCTTTTCCCGAAACCGGTTTTGCCACCTCGAGTTACTCGAGTCGCAGCGACCTGAGCGAAAAATTGCGAGAAACGCTTGGCAATGCCAAACGCATCGTCATGGAATACTCGCCGCAAAACAACAACCCGTATGTTTCCAAGGTGGATGCTGGCACAGTCGAACTCGTGCGTGGCTTGGGTGTTGAAGTTTTCAGTTCTGGCGACATCCTGCAATTGTTTTTGGCATGGAGCGACACGCAACTCGAGAACCACAGAAAAGCCTCTCAAGCCCTCACCGAAACCAAAGATGCGGCGCTCGGTTTGATCCGCGAACATGCCTCGAGCCAAAAACCGCTAACCGAATACGAGTTGCAATCGTTCATGTGCCGTCAGATGGAACAACGCGGCATGATTTACGACCACGCGCCAATCGTCTGCTTTGGACGAACCTCCAACGACCCGCATTACACCCCGTCTGAAACGCATTCCAACCCGCTCGAGCCTGGGGCAATTTTGATGGATTTGTTCTGTCAAACCTCCAAAAACGATCCCTTTGCAGACATCACCTGGATGGCGCACCTTGGCACACCCTCTGCCGAATTCATGCGTGCGTTTGATCGCGTCACCGCCTCTCGAGATGCAGGTGTGAATTTTCTGCGTTCAAGGCTCGAGGCGGGCAATGACGTTCAAGGCTTTGAAGTCGATCAGGTTGTGCGTCAAGTTTTGATTGACGCAGGTTACGAAAAATATTTGTTGCACCGCACCGGTCACAGCCTCGGCTGCACTGCCGTGCATGGCGATGTCGCGCATTTTGACGGCATCGAAACCCTCGACGAACGCCGTGTTTTGCCGCGCCTTGGCTTCACCATCGAACCAGGCGTCTACCTGCCCGAATTTGGTGTGCGCAGCGAAATCAATGTGTACAGCCTCGAGCGTGGTCTCGAGATCACCACCGCCATTCAACACGCATTGGACGTGATTTGATGTTTCAAACCACCCCCGCGATGTTCCAAACAACACCCGTAGGGTGCGCTCTCGAGCGCACCGCCCACAAACCCACCCATCTCGAGCGCACCCCCACACCCCCCAACCCCAACAAAAAAATCACACAAAATGCTTTTGAACCTCGAGAAACGAATGATGTAAATGTTGTGTTTGGCAACAAAAAAATCATGGGCAATGCTTTTGAACCTCGAGCAATGTGATGCCAATGTGGTGCGCTCAAGAGCGCACCCTACTACAATTTTTTGCAATTAAAATTTCGCATCAATTTAATACCATCAGGAGGAATCCATGCCGCAATCACCCCGAATTCGCGCCGCCACCGACGTCGGTGGAACCTTCACCGACTTGGTGTATTTCCGCACCGACCCCAAAACCGGTCGGCAAGAAATCGTCACCGCCAAGTCCGACACCACCCCGCCCGATTTTGAACGCGGTGTGATGAACGTGATCCACAAAGCCAATCTGCCAATGGAAGAAATCGCGTTTCTCGCGCACGGCACAACCGTTGTCATCAACGCCTTGACCGAACGCAAAGGCGTCAAAACCGCTTTGATTACCACGAGCGGTTTTCGGGATTCGATTGAAATTGCTCGAGGCAACCGCCCCGATTTTTTCAATTTGTTTTACCAGAAACCCGAGCCTTTTGTGCCGCGTTTTTTGCGTCAAGAAGTGCCTGGGCGCATGTCGCCGCAAGGTTTGGAGCGCGAGGCACTTGACTTGTCGGGTTTGCCTGCCATCTTGAAGGCGTTCAAAAAAGAGGGTGTTCAAGCGGTGGCAATTTGCCTGCTGCATTCTTACGCCAACCCTGCCCACGAGCAAGCCGTGCTCGAGCGGGTGCATGAGTTGTGGGCGGATGTGGCGGTGGTCGCGTCGCATCAGATCACCCGCGAGTGGCGCGAGTACGAGCGCACCAATACCACAGTGCTTTCGGCGTATGTGCAACCGATTGCCGAGCGTTACCTCTCGAGGTTGCAGGCGGGCGCGGAGGCTGAGGGTTTTGCTGGGCAGATGTACATCATGCAGTCCAATTGCGGGGTGGATTCGCTCGAGCATACGCGTGAAATTCCAATCACGATGGTTGAGTCTGGTCCTGCCAGTGGGGTTTGGGGCGCGGCGGAGCTTGGACGTTTGTTGAACGAACCAAACGTCTTGGCGCTGGACATTGGTGGTACGACCGCGAAGTGTTCCTTGATCGAAAATGGTCGGGTGCGGGTACAGACCGATTACTGGATTGAACGCACGCATCAGTCGGCGGGTTATCCGATTCAAGTGCCTGTGCTCGACATCGTGGAGATCGGGCAGGGCGGTGGCAGCATCGCCTGGGTGGACGAGTTTGCCAAGTTGCACGTCGGTCCCAAATCGGCAGGGGCGCAACCAGGTCCTGCCGCCTATGGGCGCGGCGGCACAAATGCCACGACCACCGACGCAAACCTGGCGCTCGGGCGCATCAACCAGCATTATTTTTGCGGTGGCGAAATCAAAGCCGACATGAAAGCCGTGGGCAGTTCGCTGGATGCCGTCGCCAAGCAATTGAAGGTTTCTCGGCTCGAGGCGGCTCGAGGGATTGTGCGCTTGGCAAACCACAACATGGTCAATGCTTTAAAACTTGTCTCGGTCAACCGTGGTCACGACCCCAGGGATTTTACGTTGGTCGCCTTCGGTGGTGGCGGCGCGATGCACGCGGTGGCACTCGCGCAAGAACTGGGCATCAAAAAGGTCGTGATTCCTCGAGCCGCCGATGTGTTTAGCGCTTGGGGCATGATGATGAGCGACTTGCGGCGCGATTTTTTCATCACCAAACTCGCCAGCTTAAAAGCCGAAAATGCCGCCGCGCTCGAGGCACTGGTGCGCGAGACCAGCGACAATGCGCTGGCACAATTCAAGCTCGAGGGCATCAAAGCCAGTCAGGTCAGTTTTATTCGTTATGCCAAGCTTCGTTACGAAAATCAGGAACATACCGTCGAAATTGCGCTGCCCGATGCGAAAATCAGTGCCAAAACGATTCCTGCAATCATCGAAGATTTTCATGCCTCGTATGAGCGCGAGTACACCTATCGCCTGAACGCTCCCGTCGAATTCGTGGGCTTGCATCTGGTGGCTTCTGCCGAGGTGGGCAAGCTCGAGCCGATTACGTTGCCGTGCAGCAAACGCAAACTCGAAGCGGCGCATAAAGGGACGCGCCAGGTGGATTACGCGCTCGAGGGCGTTCACATTGCCGATATTTACGATGGCGATCTGCTCGAGCCTGGCATGAAATTTGTTGGACCTGCGATCATTGAAACCAGCGGCACGACGATGGTGATTCATCCTGGCAATCAGGTGCGGATGGATGACTATGGTCATGTTCACATCACGGTCACGGCGGCAGTGACCAAAGGAGGTCGCAAATGAAAGCCAAAACCAAAAAAACCAGCACTTCAAAATTTGACCCGATCACGCTCGAGATCATTCAAAATTCCTTGCAAGCCATCAGCGACGAGATGTTCGCCGCGATGCGAAAAACCGCCATGAGCGCGATCATTTACGAGGTGCTCGACATGGGCACGGGCATCACGGACTTTGAGGGCAACCTGGCGGCATCGGGCGCGGGTATTCCAGCCTTTGTGGGTGTGCTCGACAAAGCCGTGCAAAAAATTCTCGAGCTGAACCCTCGAGCCGACATTCACCCAGGGGATGTGTTCATCACCAACGACCCGTACTTTGGTGGGGTCACGCACCTGAATGACGGGGTGTTGGCGATGCCAGTTTTTGTTGGCAACCAGATCATTGCCTGGACGGCGAACATCGCGCACTGGCCCGATGTCGGCGGTCTGGTGGCGGGTTCGATGTCCAACGATGCCAAAGAGATTTTTCAGGAAGGTTTGCGCTTGCCCGCCATCAAACTGATTGACCGTGGAGTGCCGATCAAAAGCGTCATGGAGATCATCAAAACCAACAGCCGACTGCCAGACTTTTTGCAGGGCGACCTCTGGGCGGGCATCGCGGCGGTGCGGGTGGGCAACAAGCGCTTGCTCGAGTTGGTCGAAAAATACGGGCAGGATACCTTCGTGGCGGGCATGAAGCACTTTATGGATTACGGCGAGGCGATCTCGAGAAAGGCGCTCAAGTCATTGCCCAAAGGCACGTTTACACTTTCTGAAGAGCAGGACAGCGGTGTGGTGTACAGCGCCACCATCACGATCACTGACAGCGAATTTAAGGTAGATTTGCGTAACAACCCAGACCAGGACGCGGGACCAAACAACTCCTGCCGTGACGGGGCGATGATCGCCGCACAGATGATCTTTAAAAACCTGACCGACCCGCACGGGGTGGCGAACGGTGGCACGTTCCGCCCGCTCAACCTCATCACGCGTAAGGGCAGTGTGTTTGATGCCAACCCACCAGCCGCATTTGCCATTTATTACGAGGTCGAGGTGCGCCTGTACGACCTGCTCTGGCGTTGCCTCGCGCCGCACATGGAAGGTCGCTTGCCTGCGGGTAACTTCTCCTCGATTTTGGGCACGATTGTTTACGGCAAACACCCCGACACCGGACGCTTTTTCACCATCATCGAACCACAAATCGGTGGCTGGGGCGGCTCGAGCATACGTGATGGCAACAGCGGCATTTTCTGCGGTTTTCATGGCGAAACCTACAACTGTCCCGTCGAAATTGCCGAAACGCGGTACGGCTTGTATGTCGATCAACTCAGCCTCAACCTCGAGCCTGGTGGCGAGGGTCAATTCCGTGGCGGCAAAGGCATTGTGCTCGATTACCGTGTGCGTTCGGACAACACCTTTTTAACGGCTTCGTACACCAGAAACATTCACAAACCCTGGGCGCTGGACGGTGGGCGTGAGGGTTCACCGAATTACATCGAGATCATCCGAAGTGACGGCAGGCGCGAGAAGCACGCCGTCTTGACGGGCTTGTTGCTCAACAAAGACGATGTGATTCGGGTGATTACCGCCAACGGTGCGGGTTTTGGCGATCCGAAAAAACGCAGCCCCGAGGCGGTGTTCGAGGACATCAAAAACGGTTTGATTACCCCGAAACGTGCCAAGGAGGTTTACGGTCAAGGCTGAGGCTCGAGCATACAATCCCAACACCTCGAGACACCGTTGTACGTTTCGTGTTTTGAATTTGCCAGCAGCCGCCAATCCATTTCGCCAAAAAGCACCCTCGCCACTCGAGTTTTGCGTGGGTGCGGCTGGTTTTTTCTCGAACTGACTTGATTTAAGACGTGAACAACGGAGCCATTTCACGTTGCTCGAGCAAATTTTGCATGAGCGCATCGCTGGGGCGCACTGCCATTTGGTTTGCCGCTTCGAGTACCTTGGGCATGATCTTCAGGTCACCAGCCGTGCAAATGAAGACATCGGCTCGAGCCAGCGCCCAGTGAACCGCCAGGTTGATGTCGGCTTGATCCTCGAGCGGTTCATACCAGGTGGCGCTGGTTTGTGGTCGTTCATTCCAGGGTCGGCGCGTGATTGTCTTGATCGTTTGCACCGCGACCTGGCGCTGCTGACAGACGAGCATCAATTCCTCGAAGTCACGGGCGTACTGCGGGTTTTGCATCAGCACATGGCTGTAAGGCAAGAGCACCGAATCAAACTCAAATTGCTCGAGCGCCCGTCGGTGCTGTGCCGCAACCGTTAAACCGTGACCCGTCACGCCAATAAAGCGCACCAATCCCTCGGCTCGAGCCTCGATCAATGCCTCGAGCGCACCGCCTGGTCCCATTGCGGTTTCCCACTCTTGCGGATCAACCAGGTTGTGCAACTGAATCGAATCGAGGTGATCGGTGCGCAGGCGCTCGAGTGAACGGTGAATGCTGTCCTTTGCCGCTTGATACGTGCGATCACCAGTTTTGCTCGCCAGAAAGAAATCCTGGCGGTGGGCGGGCATCCACGGACCAATGCGAAGTTCGGACTCGCCGTAACTGGCGGCGGTATCAAGATGGTTCACGCTGTACTCAAAAAGCTGCTCAAAGGCACGGTCGGCTTGGGCTTGCGAGACCGCGCTCAGACCCGCCGCACCGAAGATGGCGCGACTGCTGTGGTGACCTGTGCGACCAAAGGGAATCTTGGGGATCATGACCCGACCTCGCTTTCAAGTTGAGGGCTTTTCAGAATTGGCTCGAGATTCGAGCCACCGGATGACACTATACCCAATCAGGACTTGGGTTCTGACACCAAGGTCAAAGCGCCCGCCGTAAACCGTTTCGTCTGGCATCTCGGTGATGACGGTGATCGTGCCGCATTCTTCGGGTTGTCCTGGCAAACCTCGAGCCGAGGATCGTGCCTCGCGCTCCCAAAACTGAAACGGCAGTCCATCGATCAGCTCGAAAGGGTCTTTGAGCACGTGCGGGGCGCGTTGACGCAGTGCCTCGCGTGTCCGCTCAAAGATTTCAGCGTCCGAGGCGAGGTCAGCCGCAATGACTGCCGCGAGTTCTCGAGCCAAGGTTTTTTGGCTGGCATCGTGAACCACAATCACCATCGCGCCCATCGGCAGCGCCCAGAGTTCAAAACCTCGAGGGGCATAACCGGTATAGGGGCGGGTCCATTCGTGGGCTGGGTAGCCGTGAAGGTTGAGATGCACGTGTGGACGGGTTTGAGCCAGCACCAACCCGAGTGCCGCGCCCTCATGCTGCTGGCTGGCTTCCACGTCCACGCCAAGCGCGGTGTAGCGGGCTGGGTGGTGCATGTGCTCGGGGTGAAGCTGTCTGAGCGCACGGTAAAGCCGCAGACCGTCAGGGTTTTTGAGCGGCACACCGACCAGATTGATCGACTTGTTCGACAACCAACCCTCGAGCAACTCGAGCGCTGCTTTTGGACCCGTGGGTTCGTTCGCGTGTTGCCCAGCGGTCAAGAGGAGCGTCGGAAGTTGTGGGTCAAGGCGAGTACCGATCATCGGAATGGGGCGACCCTCGAGGCTGTAACCGAGAACCTGAATCAAAGCATCTGGAACTTGACCGAGGCGCTGGATTTCTTGCCAGATGTCTCGTGCCGAGAGCGGACCGTTGGGCAGTGAAGCTTTGGGTTTAAAACCATCAATCAAGCTCTTGAAATGTTGTTGCGGGTTTTGGGTCAGCCTGCTCGAGTCGCTGGCATGGATTCCAGCGCTCTGTATAATCTGCTCCGCAGGCACAAGTTTTACCGTTCCTTGAGCGCTTTTGACGCCAAGTGAACCCTCTCCAAGCAAGGTCAGGGTGACTCGAGCCTGCCCATCTTGACCGAGGTGTTCGCTGAAGATGGGTACGATTTTGCCGACCTTTAAACCCCGTCCGCCAGCCGGTGCGCCAACGTGACGCTGGAACGCCTCGAGGCTGCTGAAATAAACCTCTTCAGCGAGCGCCTCGAGCATTGAGACACGTTCGGGTTCGATGCTCAGCGCAAGATCGGGTTCGGAGAGCTTGCCCGTGACGGTCAAACACTGAAAAAACGGTCCCGTTTTGGGGCTGAGCGCCAAAATTTGCGGCAACACCTCGCGTTCGTACCAAGTCCAGAAGCGTTCGCCATCGGTTGGAATTTGACGCGTCCAGTGTTTGGAGTCGCTGCGCACCTCGAGCCAACCCGTGGGTGAAAGCACCGTCTCATTTTCCAGTGTTCGTGTCGATTGAGGGGCGAGACAAGTGCCGTCCCACAGTTGACTGTCTCCCGCAAAGGCGGTGGCTTGATAGCACACTTGGGTGCTTTGGGTGGCGATCATCTCGAGGCTGATTCCGTTTCGTTCACACAGGCTCGAGGCTGGATACAATTCCTGTAGAAAACGTCCCGCCGAGGCGTTGGGGACAACTGGATACTGCACATGCAAGCGATCCGCTCCAAGTTGGCGCAATCTTGGCAGCACCTCCTCGAGCAACCAGAACAGCGCGGGTTTGTAGCTGCTGCGAATTGTCACTCGAGCCTGTACCCCTTTGCGCCGCAAGCGTGCTTGGGCTTCAAGCGCGAACTGTCGTCGGACTTCGGGCGGCTCGGAGAGGTAACCGAGCACCTGCACTGACTTTGCTGCGCCCAAACGGATGTCACCCAGTGCCTTCAGCCAAACCTTGCCCTCCCAAGGAAAAGTGGCGCTCCAGACATGACGTGTACCTCGAGCGGTGTTGCGGATGTTCAAGCCCGTCATCTTTCGTGCCGCATGGGGTGGAAACGGCATCAGCAGTTCGACGCTCGAGGCATCGGCAATTGCCATGACCGCCGCCAAGCGGTCCCAGGGGTTTTCGGCATTTGGCAGCGCTTGACTCGAGCCGTCTTGTTGCGTGTCCTTAGCTTGCATTGCTGCGCCCTCGATCCAGCGGATCAAGGCGATCCCGCAGCCAGTCTCCGAGCAAGTTGAAACCGAGCACCGTGACCGTGATCGCCAGCCCTGGAAAGGTGGCAACCCACCAGGCGGTCTGCATGTAATTGCGTCCATCGGCGAGCATGCCGCCCCATGAGGGAATCAGTGGGTCAATCCCAAGTCCCAAAAAAGTCAGACCAGACTCGAGCAGGATGTTGTTGGCAACGTTGAGCGTGGCAAGCACAATCACGGGTCCGATCAGGTTGGGCAGCAAATGGCGCAAGATGATGCGGGCATCGGAGGCACCGAGCGCTCGAGTGCCTTGCACCGCGTCGCCTTCGCGCAAGGTTAGCACCTGTGAGCGCACCATTCGGGCATACTGCACCCACTGGGTGAGCGCCATGACAAAGATCAACTTCCACAAGCCTGGTCCAATCACGGCGATCACGGTGATTGCCAACAGAATAAATGGAAATGAAAGTTGCACGTCCGCGATTCGCATCAGCACCATGTCGAGCAAGCCACGGTAAAATCCCGCCAGCAAGCCAATCCCGACCCCGACGATCAAAGAGAGGGCAACCGAGACAAAACCAACGGTCAGTGAAATTCGCCCACCGTGGGGAATTCGGGTCAGGATGTCACGCCCGATGGCATCGGTCCCAAACAGATGCCCCTCCAAACTGGGTGGCTTGAGGCGATTGGCAAGGTTCATGCTTTCCGAACCGAGCGGTGCAAAAACCGGAGCGAGCAATGCCGAAAACACCGAGACGCCCAGCAGCACCAGACCGAGCACCAGGTCAAAATTCAAAGTGCGTTTGACTCGAGGAAGTGGTTGTGATGCGCTCATGTTGAACACCTCATTGCGCTTCATGTGACACTGATGCGCGGGTCAATCAAGCCGTAAGACAGGTCGATCACCAGGTTGACCACCACCACCACCAATGCCAGCACCGCCACCGTGCCCTGCAAGACGGGATAATCGCGTTGGCTGATGGCGTTCAGCGCCAGCGATCCCAGACCGGGCCAAGCAAACACCTGCTCGATGATGACCACACCGCCGATCAAGCCGCCAAACTGCAAACCAATAAACGTGACCGCCGGAATCGCCGCGTTGCGAAGCGCGTGCTTGTAGAGCACCACCCGCTCGAGCAAGCCTTTGGAACGTGCCACGGTGATGAACTGACTCGAGAGCACCTCGAGCAAGGCGGCACGCAACAACCTGACGTTGGTGGCGGTCAGGATCAGTCCCAAGGTCACGGCGGGCATGATTATTGAGCGCCAACCCTCAAAGCCAGAAGGCGGCAACCAGCGCAGGTTGACTCCAAAGATCAAGATCAGCATGATGGCAAGCCAAAAGTTCGGGAACGAAAGCCCAATCAGTGAAAGCAAACGCACCAGGCGATCAACCCAGCGTCCTTTGCGAACCGCAGAACTGATCGCCAGCGGCACTGAAACCACAATCGAGAAGAGCAGGCTCGAGGCGGCAAGAATCAGTGTTCCTGGAACTTTTTCGTTGATCAACTCGCTGACCGGCTGGTCGTTGCGAAAACTCTTGCCGAGGTTGCCGGTCAACAAGCCACCGACAAACTCGAGGTACTGCACCAAAAAAGGACGATCCACGCCGAGGGCTTTGCGAATCCGCTCGAGGTCGGTCTTGTTGGGGGCGCTCGCGCCCTGGAAAAGGGCTACCACCGGATCGCCCGAGAGTCGAACGGCAAACGCCACCAGCAGCGTGACCACCAGCATCACAAAGACCGCTTGTCCGAGTCGGAAGACTGTGTAACGCAGCACGAAACCCCCTCGAGCAGGATTTTTCAAATAACAAATTATTTAACGGCAACACTCAGCAGACGGTTGCGGTCATCGGGTGGCACGACCCAACCCGAGACGCGTTTGTTCATGCCCCACAGGTTGACCCCTTGATAAAGCGGCATCTCGATGGCGACGTCTTGCAGGTAACGGGCGAGTTCCTGCATCGATTTTTGACGGGCTTTTTGATTGTAGGTGCCGCGCTCCTGCTCGAGCAGCGACTCGACTTTGGGGTCAGAAAACACGGGGTTCCAGTACTCGCCTTTGTGATAGAGCAGGTAAGCGGTGTTATCAAAATCGAGCGTCCAACCGCCCCAGCCAAAGTTGTACATGTGACCAGTCTTGTTTTTGGGGATGATGTCACTGAAATAGGTGTTCTGCTCGAAGGTCTTGAGCGAAACTTTCAGTCCGAT
The DNA here is from genome assembly GCA_964247135.1 of uncultured Deinococcales bacterium. Lineage (GTDB taxonomy): Bacteria > Deinococcota > Deinococci > Deinococcales > JAAFIG01 > JANXTZ01. The sequence continues at coordinate 60,646 of CAXTTL010000001.1, forward strand.
TGCTTGCAGGTATCCAGCAATGCCCTGGGCAACCTCGCGGAACTGCACGTCGCTGTCGGCAAAGTCAATTTCAAGCTCGGTTCCGGCGGGTACTTTGGCATCGCTAAGCAGCGCCTTTGCTTTTTCTGGATCGTAAGGCAGCGGTTTGAGTTTGGGGTCAAAACCCCAAGAAATTTCGCCCTGGAAGCTGGCAATCGGTTTGCCATAGCCCTGCAAAATGGTCTTGATGATCGTGTCGCGGTCAACCGCGTAGATCATTGCCTTGCGAACCCGAACGTCATCCATTGGCTTCAAGGAGGTGTTAAAGCGCAACTCGGTGACGGTGGTGGTTCCAACGGGGACAAGTTGCGCGTCATTGATTCCCTTAACGACGCTCGCCAAACTGACTGGCACGCCCTGAACGATGTCCACGCGCCCAGCTTGGAGTTCCGCCACGCGGGTGGCAGCCTCGGGAATAAAACGGTAGGTCACGGTCTTGACCTTTGGAGCACCCTTCCAGTATCCAGGGAATGCCTCGAGCGTCAAATGATCGTCTTTGACATATTCGGTCGGGCGAAATGGACCGGTGCCGACGGGCAGGTTGTTGAATTTTTCGTCGCCAACCTCAGCATAATATTGGGGTGCAATGATCTTGGCGCCGTAACCGGCGAGCTTGGTGATGATCACCGGATCGGGGCGATCCATGATGAAATCCACCAAGTATTTGTTGATGATTTTGACCTCTTTGATTGCCGTATAATTGGCTTGCTGTGGACCTTTGGCACCTTCGGGTCCGAGCAGTCGGTCAAAGGTAAATTTGACCGCGCTGGCATCAAAGTCCTCGCCGTTTTGGAATTTCACGCCTTTGCGCAAGCCAAAACGGATTACCGAATTGTTTTTCAAAAACGTCCAGCGCTCAGCCAGACCTGGTTTGATTTTCAGGTCTGGTCCACGGTCCACCAGTCCGTCAAAAATGTTTGAGCCGACCATGCCCCACGAGAGCAGGAAGGTGTCAATCGGGTCCCATGAGTGTGGGTCTTGGGTTTGCGCGATCACGAGCTTGCCTGTCGGTCCTGGACCTTGACTCAATGCCACGCCCAAACCGAGCGTGACAGCCAACACGGAAAACAACTTGATACGAAATGTCATATCGTGACCTCCCCATGTCAAAGCGATTGAGAGCATTGCGGACTGCCGCCTTGCGAATGCACCAAACCCCTATACCACGACCTCCTTTGCTGGCTCGCGCCTGAGCCACGCCTGCCAGTCCCAGGTGTTTTTCAAAATTTTGACGACCTGAATCGTTTCGCAGCTCGAGACTCCAGGAACGTCTGGCAGCGTGTGGGAGATAAAGCGGTACAACTCGTCGATTGAGGAATGCAGGCTTTCGACCACGATGTCGGCTGGACCCATCGCCAAGCCAACAAAACGCACCGCCTCGAGGGTGGCGATTGATTTGGCGGCACCCTCGGCGGCTCGAGGCACGGTTTTGACCAGGGTGATGGCATCCACTTTGATACCAAATCCGGCAGGGTCGCCGGTCGCCAGCACTTGCAGAAAACCGTTTTTGACCATCGCGTTGTAGCGCCGCCGAATCGTGCCTTCAGAGACACTTAGACGGCGAGCCATCTCGCGGAAAGCCATGCGACCGTCTTCTTGTAAAAGGGTCACGATTTGGTGATCGAGGGGGTCAAGGTCTGCGTAATTCATGATTGTTTTTTTGACGCATTGCGTAAGATAATTGAACAGTAGCATACAAATGCGGCGATTGACAAGCATTCATCCACGTGTTACTCTCCTTTCACTAAACGAAGTTCCACCGTTCGGTGTAGCCTCGAGTGAAGCAGTTGTCAAAACCAAAAACCAAGCCACTGTCAGCAGATGACGAAGTTCTCGAGTATTGATCTCCCCTGGGAGAGCGTGCGCGGGAATTTAAGCGATTTTTACCAATCTTGATCGTTTTCAGTGCCAGCAGCAATCACCGTCTTCAGCGCAGTATTGGGAGGTCACACCAATGCCCGTCGTGCAACTGAACGGAACAGCTATTTTTTACCTTCGCCGTGGTCATGGACTGCCCTGCCTGGTCATGCACGGTGGACTGGGTTGCGACCACACGTACATGCACCCCTGGATGGATGCGCTGGGCGACACCTTCGAGCTGATCTATTTTGACCACCGAGGCAACGGGCGCTCGGGTCGCCCAACCCTCGAGACGCTCAACTTTGAACAATTTGCCGCCGATGCGGACGCGCTCCGTGCCCATCTGGGGTTTGAGCAGGTTGCTGTGCTGGGCAGTTCTTACGGCGGTTTTATTGCCCAAGAATACGCCATCCGCTATCCAAACCGTGTGTCTCACGCTTTTTTGATGGACACCGCGCCGGTTTTTGATTATGCCAATGAGGTCAAAATGCACGCCACCCGCAAAGGCGCAACGCCAGAGATGCTCGAGATTTTGGATTCACTCGAACCAAAGTCAGATGAAGACTTTGCCAAGATGATGGATAAGCTGGGACCGTTGTACTACTACAACTTTGACCCTGAGCTGGCGGCTCGAGCGATGGGTGCGACGATTTACTGCGCGTCTGCCGCCAAACGCGGTTTTGAGCTGCTCAAGGGTTGGGACACGCGTTCACGCTTGGCGCAAATTTCCGCGCCGACGCTGGTGCTGGTTGGGCGCGACGATTACATCACCCCGCCGAACAAATCAGCCGATATCCAGGCAAGGATTCCAGGCGCGGAACTGAAAATTTTCGAGCGCTCGGGTCACATGCCCCACCTCGAGGAACCCGAAGCGTTTTTTGCCACCATCCGCGATTTTGTTCGGCGGACAAAGACGGCAAATCAGCAGCAAAATACCCGAGGAGGTGAGCCAACCAGAGCGTGACGTTGACGGCAACGAACGGATTGTTTCTTAAAGGGGGTCAGTGATGAAAACGATGGCAAAGTGGTTTGGTTGGGGTATTGCACTGGGCACATTGGCGCTCGGCATGGTCTTGGCACAGACCAAGGGCGGCAGCTTGACCGTGGCGCAACAGGCGGATGTGGTCGGACTTGACCCGCACACGGTCTCGGCATACTCGAGCGCGGTGGTGGATGAGCAGATTTACGATTCGCTCCTGGCGATCACCCCCAAAGGCGATGTCACGGCGTCGATTGCCCAGAAGTGGGCGGTGTCCAAAGACGGGTTGAAATACACCTTCAACCTTCGCAAGAACGTCAAATTCAGTGACGGGAAACCCCTGACCTCCAAAGATGTCGTCTACTCGCTCATGCGCGTCATCGACCCAAAGACTGCCAGCCCGCGCGAGAACGATCTGGGCAAGGTCAAGTCCATCACGGCACCCGATACGTACACCGTTGTCATCAGCCTCGAGCAAACCTTTGCGCCGTTTTTAACCAAAATCGGCGGCACCCTGATGGGGATCATGCCCGATGGTTACGCCGAAAAGAACGACCCGAACAAAGTCCCGCTCGGCTCTGGTCCGTTCATGTTTGTCAGTTGGACGCCAGACGACAACGTGACCCTCAAACGCAACCCCTATTACTGGGAGGCGGGCAAGCCCTACCTCGATACCTTGATCTTCAAACCGCTCAAAGACGACACGGCACGCATCACCAACGTCGAGACGGGCAATGTTGATTTGATCATGAGCGTCCCACAAAACGAGGTTGACCGCCTCGAGACTTCAAGCACCGTAAAGCTCTCGGGTGGACCTGGCACCTGGTACGACTACCTTGGACTGAATCAATCAAAAGCGCCGTTCAACAACATCAAGGTTCGCCAAGCCTTGTCTTATGCGGTCAACCGCGATCAGATTGTCAAAACCGCCATTTTTGGCAAGGGCACGGTCATCAACTGCGGTCCGATCCCACCCAAGAGCTGGGCGTTTGCCTCCTGCAAAGAACAGATCACCAACCTCGAGAAAGCCAAAAAACTGCTCGCCGAGGCGGGCTTGGCTGGCGGTTTCAAAATGACCATCAAGGTTGGCGCAGATTACAAGTCGCAGGTCAACATCGCCCAGGTCATTCAAGCCCAACTCAAACCGCTCAAGATTGACATCACGGTCGCCCCGATGGAGTGGGGTGCATTCCTGGATGATGTCGTGACCAAAGGAAATTTTGATGCCGTGATCCTGGGTTGGATTGGCGCGGTTGACCCAGATGACTTTTTGTATTATCAGTTCCGCACGGGTGAAAAATTCAATTTCTACAAGTTCTCGGACAAAGAGGTCGACAGCCTGCTCGACCAGGCACGCACCTCGGTGGATCGCGGCACAAGGCAAGTGCTTTACCGCAAGGTGCAACGCCTGCTCGCCGAGAAAGCCGCCTATGTTTTCTTGCACATCAACGAGCAATACGAGGCGTTCGGACCCCAGGTGCAAGGCTATGTTCACTATGCAACCGGTTCGATGGAATCTTTGAAGGATGTCTGGCTAAAGAACTGAACAATCCATAACACTCGAGCACGATGAAGAAAGACCTGACATGCTGATCTACACCTTCAAGCGCCTGCTCGCGGTGGTTCCCATCTTGTTGGGAATCACCGCCGTGTCATACATCCTCACCCGCACCATCCCTGGCGATCTGGTGGCGGTGATGCTCGGCACCAACACCGACCCCGAAATCGCGGCACAACTGCGTCACAAGCTCAACCTCGACCGACCGATCCTCGAGGGTTATGTGGTCTGGTTGGGTCAGTTGCTGCGCGGCAACCTCGGCGAGTCCTTGCGCTCGGGCAGACCCATCGCCGAGGACATGGGCACCCGCTACGGGCGAACGGCGCAACTGACCCTTGCCGCCATGACATTGGCACTAATGCTTGCGATTCCGCTCGGGATTCTGGCGGCGCTGCGCCGAAACCGAACAGTTGACCAAACCATCTCGAGCATCGCGCTGTTGGGCGTTTCCACCCCCGATTTCTGGCTGGCGTTTTTGCTGATTCTGATCTTCGCCGTCTGGTTGCGCTGGCTGCCACCCGCCGGCTATGCCATGCCGCTCGAGAAACCCTGGTTGTTTTTAAGGTTACTGCTGCTGCCCGCCCTGACGCTTGGCTTTCAAGTGACGGGCATCCTGACGCGCTTCACCCGTTCAGCCATGCTCGAGGTGCTCTCGCAAGATTTTATTCGCACGGCACGCAGCAAAGGGGTGGGGCAACGCGCCGTGATGTACAAGCACGCCTTGCGCAATGCGCTCGTGCCAATCACCACCGTGATCGGTCTGAACATTGGTTTTTTGCTGGGCGGCACGGTGATCGTCGAAACCATTTTTGGCTGGCCCGGCGTCGGCAGCCTGGCGGTCACCGCCATCAACCAGCGCGATTATCCGGTGGTGCAAGCCACCGTGATGCTGTTTGCGTTTACTTTTGTGATCGTGAATTTAATCGTGGATGTGCTGTACGGCGTGATTGACCCAAGGATTCGCTATGGATGAACCCGCAACCTCAAACCCAGTCTCAACCAATCGCGGCTTGGCGCTGACCTCCACCTCTTCAAAACCAGACTCCAGCCCAAGCAGCCCCTCGAGCAAACGACCACGGCTGCTGCGACAACGCTCGTTTTTGCTGGGCATCTTGCTGATCGGCGCGATGGCGCTCTGTGCCGTTCTTGCGCCCTGGATTTCGCCACACGATCCGGTCGAGCAGAACTTTGACAGCACCTTGCAAGCGCCAAGCGTGCAATTCCTGCTTGGCACGGACATGTTCGGACGCGATCAACTCTCGCGGATCATCTTTGGTGCGAGAATCTCGTTCATGGTCGGCTTGATCTCGGTGGGCATCGCCCTCCTGGCGGGCGGCTTGCTTGGCTTGCTCGCCGCCTACGCTCGAGGTTGGCTGGATAACCTGATCATGCGCGTGATGGACGTGCTGCTGGCGTTTCCGTTCTTGTTGTTGACCATTGCGATCATGGCTTCATTTGGCACCAACCTGGTCAATGCCATGATCGCCATCGGCATCGTTTACACCCCCAGTTTTGCCCGCATCACCCGCGCCGCAACCTTGGGCGTGATGGAGCAAGGTTTTATTGAGGCGAGCCAGGCGCTAGGCTCGAGTCCCATACGGGTGATGCTGCGACACGTGCTGCCCAACATCACCGGACCGCTGATCGTCCAGACCACGCTCTCGCTGGCTTTTGCGATTCTTGCCGAGGCGGCACTCTCGTTTTTGGGTTTGGGCACGCAACCACCCACGCCGTCCTGGGGTTTGATGCTCAACGAGGGACGCAGTTTCTTCAACACCGCCCCGTGGTTGGCAATTTTCCCTGGGGTGGCGATCACCTTGGCGGTGCTGGGCTTCAACCTGCTCGGCGATGGTCTGCGCGATGCCCTCGACCCACGATTGCGCGATTAAATCAGACTCGAGCGCCGTCACTCAACCCAAATCAAGGAGAAGCCATGTGCGCCAAAAAAACCGCAACCCCAACCAAATTCTCGGTGCTCGAGGCAACTTTTGATGATCTGCAAAACGCGATGGCATCGGGTCAAATCAGCTCAAAGCAACTCACCCAAATCTACCTCGAGCGCATTGAGGCGTATGACCGAAGCGGTCTAAAGTTAAACAGCGTGATCGAAACCAACCCAGACGCCTTAAAAATCGCCGAGGCGCTCGACCTCGAGCGTCGCAGTCAAGGTTCACGCGGTCCACTTCATGGCGTGCCAATGCTGCTCAAGGACAACCTTGACACCCATGACAGAATGCACACCAGCGCAGGCTCCCTGGCGATGGCAAAATCCATCGCGCCCCTAGACTCGACCGTCGCCGCACGGCTGCGGGCGGCTGGCGTAGTGCTGCTGGGCAAAGCCAACATGACCGAATGGGCGAACTTCATGACCGTCGGCATGAGCAACGGTTACAGTTCACGTGGCGGTCAGGGCATCAACCCCTACAAACCAGGCTTGGACACGGGCGGCTCGAGTTCGGGTTCGGGCATTGCCACCGCCGCCAACCTCTGCGCAGCAGCCATCGGCACGGAGACCTCGGGTTCGATTCTCAGTCCGGCGAATCAAAACAGTTTGGTGGGCATCAAACCAACGGTTGGGCTGGTCTCGAGGGCTGGGGTGATTCCCGTCTCGAGCACCCAGGACACCCCTGGACCAATGACCCGAACGGTGCGCGACGCGGCGATGTTGCTCTCCGCGATTGCCGCCAAAGACCGACGCGACCCAGCCACACGGAGCGCCAAACCTGCCCAAGATTACACTGCCTTTCTTGACCCGAACGGCTTGAAAGGGGCACGGATTGGTGTACCTCGAGCGGTCTACTGGGAGATGCTCTCGCCCGAGCAGGCACAGATTGTTGAAGATGCGTTACAACGCATTCGAGGTTGCGGCGCAACCATCGTTGACCCTGCCGAAATTCAGACTGCGCAGGAATTGACAGGCTTCAACTTCGAGGTGTTGTTGTATGATTTCAAGCGCGATATCAACCGCTATTTCAAAACGCTCGGTTCAAACGCGCCGATCAAAAACCTCAAAGAATTGATCGCCTACAACGAGCAACGCCCCGAAAAGATGCTGCGATACGGGCAGTTGATCCTTCAAGCCGCCCAGTCCACCGGCGGCAAGCTCGAGGAAGCCATCTATGCCTATCGCCGCGCCGAGGATTTGCGGCTCTCGCAACGTTTGGGGATTGATGCGACCATCAAAAAACATCGCCTTGATGCTTTGCTGTTTCCAATCTACTCGGGTTATGGCATCGCGGCGCGACCTGGTTATCCAAGCATCATTGTTCCGGCGGGCTACACCGCCGATAACACGCCCGTGGGTGTGACCTTCACCGCCAGGGCTTGGCAAGAACCCATGCTGATTCGCTTTGCTTATGCCTTTGAGCAAGCCAGTCAGGCACGCCGTCCACCAGACCTCACGCCAGCTCTTTGAAAACCAAATTGCTCAGCATGACTCAACCCAAGAGATAAAAAATTCAGCGAGAAAATTCTCAATCCGTGGCAACCAACCCGAGCTGCATTCGATGACGTGATTCTGGAGGCTGTTCAAGCCCCAATGTTGCTCGAGTGCTTGCAGGTCAAAATCCTTTTGCCTCAAACTGTTATGGCTCGAGATACCCGCTCGAGAGTGTCAAGCTTCGTTGGTGCTGGGCTGCCTGTTCAAGGATGCTTTGTTGTTGGTCGCGTTTGGCACGGTAAAAACCTAAACCTGTTTCAATTTGCTTGGCTTTTGAATCACTTGCCAAGCCAAACGTCAAACAACCAAATAAATTCTCCAAGGCTCGAGCACGTTTGTCTTTGGCGTTTTTGTATCTGACACGACGCTCGATCACTTCAGTCGTTACCATCTCGAGCAACTGCGCATCGGTTTTGATCGCCAGATCAAACTTTGGCACGCCCACACCGTGCATCGAAACCCAGACATCCATTGGAATTTGTACCATTACCGATTGCCGACTGACCTCAAATTCGGCGTGGTCAAGCTCGAGATAGACGTTGGCATCGTCAAATGCCTCGAGGTAAAAGTGAAAGTGATTGCCGTGGCTGAGGGTGGCTTTGGTACTCATCAGCTCGAGCTTACAAATTTGTGCACGATGTTGCGTTTGCCATACGGCGTACAACGGGTACGCAAAATGGTGGATGCCAACAAACCACGAGGTATCATTGTGGTTGGGTAAAATCAATGCAGGATTTAGAACGCAAAATCGAATTGCTTGGTGGCTCGGTGGTCATTGGTCGCCATCCCAATGGTGCTATCGGTATGTTGCAACTGTTGTTGCAAAGCTGGAATCTCAAGCAGATCCTCGAGCTTGCCGATCAAACCCAGTGGCAGTTGGCATTGAAGCAACTCGGTGTCCCAGAAGACCAGACCCAACTTGAGGCATGGAGGAAACAACAACCAATCCCAGCCTCGAGCAGTTTTGACTTGTTTGAGAGCCAAGCCAGCGATTGGTGGTTGCATCATCAGGTGCTGCAAAAATTGCGGTTTGGCTTGCTCGAGCTTGAAGGTACTGGATTGATCGAATCGTTTGGTTTTGGCTTTGTGATGCGCTGTGGAAACGATATTTTGATGCCCGATATTTATGTTGGAAAACTTGACCCAAGTCGTGTTCATGAATACCATTACAACGGACCCGCCGAACTGATTGTTGAAGTCCTCAAAAGCGATACTCGAGATTATGATGGCAGCGTTCAACTTGCCATGTACCAGAAGCATCAAGCCGCTGAAATTTGGTTGATAGACCCAACCCAGCAGCAGGTTGAGGTATTCTGCCCTCAAGGAAATGGTTCGTACCAAAAACGGGTTGAAACTCGAGTTTTGGAATCCAGTGTGCTGCCGCTGCGTTTAAATGTTGCTGCCTTGTTTGAAATTGAGAACAACAATCCGTTTGAGAACAACCTCAAGTTGCAGGCTCGAGCGCGTCGTCATGAGCAGAATCCTGAATTGGGTTGGACTTGGCTCAAAGACTTGCCGATTACACCAGAACCGCAACAAGTCAGTTTGGATGCGTTTATGACGTTCGTGCCGGAAGTGAAATTCGAGGGTTCAAACGCCAGGCTCGAAGTGGGCGGGGGTGGCTGGAAGACCACCAGGGACTTGTTGCAATTGCTGATGTATCATCTTGGTTTGAAACGAACTTTATCGCTTCTTCCCATGCCAGACTGGGTTGCTGTGCTGGCAACCCGTCGCTCGAGGGACTGAATTCCGTGTGCTATTCGTGTGCTATGGCTCAAGACATGTCAGTTAAAAGGTGTACAGCTCACTTACTTTGATTTTAAGGAATGTATCGTTTTGAATAGCTATTTCTTGAATTGAATAGGACTGACTTACCCTGATGTTTCTCTCTAAAAACCTGCTTTTAATCAGTGGGTCGCTGGTTCGAATCCAGCACGGGCCACCACAAGAGGTATGTGAGAGACGCGGATTTAAAGTCCGCGTCTCTTCGTTTTACGCCCTGAAACCCCAAGCTGCGGCTACCCTGACGCTACCAGCAATCTAAAGGTCTGAATAAAATACATCTCTCGAGAAATTGGCACGGTGCTTTTGCTTGAGAAAACCTCAGATTGCAGTCCTCTTTTGGACGGTCAGGTTATTGGCTCGTTCTTCACACCCGCCACCAGTTCCTCCAACTCGAGTCTCAACGCTTGAGCAATCATGAACAGCGTCCCAATTCGCGGTTCAACTTTCGCGTTCTCAATCAATCCCACATGAGCACGTTGAATCCCCACCAAATCCGCAAAATCGTCCTGATTGATGCCTCGAGCCTTACGGAACGTGCGAATGCGTTCTCCAAGCGCTACCCTGAGCGGGAGTGTGAAGTCATTGCACTTGTGATCGCTTTTGCACTGCATACGATGCCGTGTTTTTTGCAGCACAATCGAAGTTCATCCTCGAGTTTAGCCCTCGGGTGCCGATCTTCTGGCGGATGTGTTTTACCGAAAGTTTCCCGCCCCTCCCGATTCCAATCCCCGTGCCGATGCCAATGGTTCATGCCGCTTCGAGGGTCGATACGCAGTGGTTGAGCGTGCCTGAAGGCTATCCGATTCCTGAGTTGAAAGGCGCGCCACGATTCTAAACGTGAAATAAGCAAACAAAGGCTGGGCTGCTAGCGTGATTCAGGCAAATGCAGTCCAGCCATGACATCGTTTTTTAATCGCAATTATGGTGCAACCATTTCAACCATGTCTTCTCGAGTATCGGTGATGACCAATGGGCAAACATGGCACGCATCCGCACCAGATTGTGAAAACCATCGGCAATCACTGCGAATCGAACAGTTTGGCAAGGTATCGATCATCGGCAAGACCATTTGCGTTTCACTCGCCATTTCGAGCACATGGTCAATCACACCACAACGCGATCCAGTCCATTGATGACATGCACCCTGAGCACATGGGCTGCTGAACCGAAAGCGCTGCTCGGGACGACGACCTTGCCTGGCACGATCCACAAAATCTTGGTCTATCACCAACCGATCCTCGAGAAACCCCACGCTTCCATCCTCAAGCACCACACCCAACAAGATTGCTCCTGGGGTGCTGGTGCTGCTTGGGCAGAGGGGCTTGCCGTCCATTAGCCGCGTGGTCCTGGTCCAACATGAAGCTGTGGGACGGTAAACCGTGTGCCAAGCTTATCAAGCCAGATGCCCAACCATTCTTTTGGAAAGGCGGGTCTGATTTCGTGGTTCAAATCCAGGTGGGCGATTTCACTTAAAACCATTTTTTGAATCCCTGCTGCGATACGCTTTTTCGCGTCGGCGTGCAATTCCACGCCCTCGAATTTGACGATGAACTCGGTGCCAGTCAGATCAACTTTTGCCTCTGTCATGATTCACCTCGTGCTCCATCCGGATTGGAGAATGCCTACTGTACACCCACGAAGAAATATTGCTGCTAAATACGCAATTCTACCCGTTATGAACGCCAGATTTCGTTCCAAATATTTGAATCTGGTGCATGAAAGTATGCCATATCACTTTTTTTGGCAACACTCGCCATCAGTGGAATCACCGATTCGATTACCATTGTTACCATTGTCTTCCAACTTCGCAGGCGCTGAACCGTTTCACTCAATACCAATACAAGCCGAGCGGCATTCTCACTGACCTCGATCACGGCACTGAACGGACAGCAAATACCGAGAACACCACCCCTGCTTAGGCACTCAAGGAAAGTGATTTATGCAAGGAGTCTGAGGTTGGCATTATTTTTAAATCTACCGGATTTTCTTGTTCCCAACACAAAAACAGTCAATTTTGAGCCTCAGATTTAAATTGGGTGTAATGTGAAACTATATCTTTTAGAAGTATTGCATTTTTGGTTTTAAGGACCTCAAGATTCGCCAGGGTCACAGTATAGCTCACTGTGACGATTGGACCAATTCCCAACCCTAAAGGAGGGTGATATGAGGCTGAAATTCACTCAGGTTTTGGTGGCGTTCGCAATCTTGGCGGCACTTGTGTTCGTGCCCAAACCTGGACGTGCACAACCTGGGGCACAAGAACCCGTCTACGCACGAGGTTACGTCTTTGCCCAGGTGCGTGACCGATTTGAAAAAGCCATCCAGGTGGCGCTGCCCCACGCGGTGGTTTTTTTGGCAAACCCCCAAGACCTCGCCAAACCGCTCGCCTCGAGCATCACGGATTTAAGCGGTCACTTTCAACTTCGCGCCGATGACCCTGGCGTTTACATGCTGTGCGTCAAAGCCGAAGGTTTTGCAGACAATTGTGTCCGAAAAGAATTTCGAGTCTCGAGCGACCTGGGGCATGTCCTGATTCAACCCGTTCAAAGCGATAAAACCGCCGCGATTTACGGTTCGATCAGCTTGAGGCGGGGCAGGCTGGCACGTGGTTTTGAACCGTTCATGAACGTCAATGCGTTTACCACCATTGAGATGCAGAGCAACCAGGGCAGCTACAAGGGTTTTGTCAACAACCACGGCGAGTACATTGTGCCCAACATCCCCAACGCCGAAAAATTTAAATTTCGTGCCAGCATCGAAAACGAAAACCTCGAGCGCGAAATTTTCATGGGTACACTGATTCCCAACCTTGGCTACAAGTTCGATTTTCGTTTTTCCAATTCTGCGCCCACAACCCGTCTGGTCAGCGCCAGCCTGAACAACAAGCTCGTTCAACAGGTCGCCCCAGGCAACACCATCACCTTAACCGCCGTCAGCGATGACAGTGACGCCGATTCGCTCGAGTATCGCTGGTTGCTGCCCGAAGGTGGGGGCACGGTTGGACCGAACACCACGCCAGAATTAAGCTGGAAAGTGCCCTCGCGCAATGGCTTGTTTACGGTCGTGTCTTTGGTGGGCGACCGGCGCGGTGGCTACACCCGCAGCACGATCACGGTTCGTGCCACCAACGGCGGCGTGCCGTTCAACGGTACGGTGGTTGATGCCAACGGCAAACCCGTGGCTGGCGCTCAGGTGGACGTGAACGGGCGTTTGACCAACAGCGACCTTTCAGGTCATGTCGAACTCGAGGTCCCTGTCGGTGACAAGTACGTGCTCAACATCCGCCAGCCTGGGGTGAGCGCACCAGGTCAGGCGGCATTTGGCACGGCTTCGTTTGTTTACACCAGCTCGGTGGTCGGCGAGCGCTGGGTCTTGCGGCGCTCTGCGGTGACCACTTTTGACCCGACCAAAGCCATCACCTTTCAACACAAACGCGATGAAAAAGACTGTGCCGCCGCCCGTTCACGCTCGAGCCAGATCGATTGGAAACAATATTCTCAACCAGGCTTGTTTGAATGGCAAGACGGTCGTGGCAACCCGCAATCCTTGAGCGAGGCAGCCTTCAAAGACCCCAAAGCGGCACGCCAGATCATGCGTTTGCTCGCCAAATCCAACCCTGTGGTGGCTCGGGTCTTTGCCCAAGCCGCCAAGGTCGAGGGGCAGTTTGAAACCAGCCCAGTGCCGTGTCGCAATGGCATCAAGGTCGAGATTCCCGCCAACGCCCTCGAGAATCCCAAAACCAAAAAAGCCCCCACAGGTCCAGTGCAAATTGGGCTTTCGACGATTGATCTCAATTCGCCAACCCAAATGCCTGGCGATTACAGCGCCCTGGATGGCAACGGCAAACTTGCTGGCATGGCAAGCTTTGGCGCGGGCAGCATTGATGTTGGCGCGGGCAATCAGCGTTTTAACCTCAAACCAGGCATGACCGCCAAAGTCACGATTCCGGTGGATGGCACGCAACTGACCCCTGGCGCGACCTTGCCCACCAAAATTCCGTTCTTGTACTACAACGAACAAACGGGAGTCTGGAAACAGGAGGGCGAGGCTGTGCTGACCGGTTCGGGCGCAAACGCCGCGTATGTCGCCAAAGCCAAACACTTTTCAACCATGAACGCCGATATCTTAAAAACAGGCGAATCCTGCGTTGCCGTCGAGGTTGATCCAGCCGCAGGGTTCAGTTTCCCACTGAATGTCGAAGTCAACCTCCAACCCTCGGTCGTGAACCCAACCGCCGTTCAAGTCCGAACCCTGACCATCAACTCGAGCGGCGAGCACAGCGTGATTTACAACCTGCCCAACAAACAAGACATTGCCCTGACCCCGATCATTCCTGGCGTGCTGCCAGATGGCTCGAGCGGCAATGTGCCCGCCGGAATTTTTGTGGTGAATACTGGCGGACCACAAACCTCGCCCAGCGCACCGCCGACGCCAAATGCCGATGGCACGTATTACAAAGAAGTGGGTGGCAACCCTGTCGGACCGTGTGGCTCGAGGGTCACATTGAAAAAATTAAACGGGGCGCAACTTGACCCGCAATACGAATTCTTGCAGGGTTTGTATTTTGAGTCGAGCAACATTACTGAATTTGCGGTCAGTGACCCGAGCATCTCGAGCGCGATTGAGGCGGGCAGCGACGATTACTATGCGCAATCTGATCCTCGTCAGCAACGCTTGACCCTGGCGCAATTTCAAGCGTTCAATCGCTTTGGTCAAGCACAAAACCCAGCAACGGGCGAGGTCGAATTCTCGGCGGTCTATGCCAACAGCGGCGATTTGGGTTTTGGACGTGAAATGCACTGCCGACGCAACGTGGCAAACGACAGCACCATCGCCACCCCAAAGTTTGATTACGCCTGTTACGTGACCAATTACGGTCAACCGCCACTGTTCCGCGACGACCAAACGGACGCCGACGAAGCCGCCAAAGGTCCTGTTGCGGGTCATGCCGATGCCACGGTCACCATGGAATACTCGAGGGTCGAAAATGCCCCTGGCGATCCAATCGAATTTCCTGATAACGAACGCACCGTCAAGTTTTACGCCTACAACACCCTCACCGGCGTGCGGGTCAAAAAAGCTGACCTTGACGGTCATGGCGAACGTCCGATTCCGCAACTGTGCGTGATCTGTCACGGCGGTAAAAGTTCGGATACCGCCGCCGACCCGCTCGACCCAAGCGGTCCGAAAAAAGGCGCGTACACCGCCCGCAGCGACATGTTCAACAAGAACTCAAAGTTCTTACCGTTTGACCTGCACTACTACAAATTTCCAGCCACCAAACCCAAAGCAACCCAGCAAAACGACTTCAGAAACCTCAACCTCGAGATCGTGAAGCAGGTGGCGAACGACATTGCACCCAGCAGCCCCATCGGTGAATTGATTGATGCTTGGTATCCAGGCGGCGCGGGCGACCAACAGGAAGCCAAAGTGATTGCCGGCTGGGACACGGGCGGGGCGGGCAACCCCAACCATCAGGACAACCAAATGTACCGCGATGTGTTCGCTCGAGCCTGCCGCACCTGTCATGTGGCGCAGCCTTACAGCGCCCCAAATTACGTGACCGTGGCACAATTCAAAGCCGACATCGGTAAAATCCAGAGCCGTATTTGCCGTGAAAAAGTCATGCCCCATGCCCAACGCACCAACGATATTTTCTGGAGCAGCCTGAACCCCAACATGCCAGGATTCTTGGAAATTTTCGGTCAAGGAACGGGCACTTGGTCAACCGCCCCAAATGACCAGTGCGGCTTGTTCTTCCAACCTGGCAGCGATCCAAAATCGTTCTTTGAAAGCCAGATTTACCCAATCCTGACCAAGAACTGCCAGTCGTGTCACGGTTCCGTCGGGCTGGCTCAATTTGCCGTGACCACCCCAGCCGCAACCTACAACGCGCTGCTCAACACCCCAACCAATGCTGGAGGCTCGAGCCGTTACATCGTGCCCAACAACCTTGGCTCGAGCGTCCTGTACCAGCGCATCACAACAGGCGCGGTCGGTGTGCGAATGCCAAAATTTGGGGCTGACCTGACGACCACCGACACCGATGTACCGCCAGACGGAAAATTGGATGCCAATGAAGTGAAAGACTGGATCACCACCTTTAACGCCACTGGACCGTAAAGTTTTTCACCAGCACATCACCGAGACGTTCAGCATGGAATTAGACACTGCTCGAGTTCGGGTAGGGTGCGCCATGCGCACCATCCAATACGCGCAATTGGAGCGCTACGAATTTTTCAAGCTTGGAATGTTTTGGTTCATTGGTCGAGGTCAACATACTTTTTAGGGTTCTCGGTTGAACTGAGTTGAAACCAACAAGATCAGGCACGGTCGCTCGAGGGTTTGATAGCCCTCGAGCGGATGGAGTACGGCTTTTCTCTCAAGCAAATCTCAAAGCTCGAGCAACATATTTCTCGAGCATCAGGAGAACATATGCGAAAAATGCGTCCCGTTTTGAAGTTGATGGTTTTGGTTGTTCTGGCTGGAGTGCTTACCCTGGCAGATCAAACGGTTCGAGCCGATTTTAACCATGTGACCGACACCAGCAATTTTCTTGCCTTGCCCGTTGCCAGCCTTGATGGCATTTTTCCTCAACCTTGGGCGTGTGGTGGCGCAGCGCCAAGCCCGCAGAGTGTGGTGCAACTGCACGCCAACTGGCACTGCGCGAATCCAAATCATGTTGGACCCAATTGGGGCAATCGCTTTTTTGGTTTTCACAAGCAGTTCTTGCTGGCGTATGACCGTTACCTTGCCAGTGTTGGCGAAAGCTTCATTCAAACCTGGGAGGCTGCGCCAGGCGCATTGATTCCGCCACCGCACCAGGGTCGTCCGGCAAATACGGCTTGCCCAACCTGTCTGGCGTTGCCCAGCCAGTTCAGGTTGCCCGCCGCCGGAGGCACGCTCGATGCGTTCACGTCTTTGACCGCCATTGGCGATGCCGTCATCAATTGGCACGACACCAACCACGGTCGAATCGCCAATTCTTTTGCCGCCGCGACCGACATGGGTTCTCCCTCGACCTCACCTCGAGACCCCGTGTTTTACCGCTATCATCATATTTTTGATGATATTCAAGACGCTTGGCGCACCCATCAAGCCAACGATATTGCGATTGTTTTTGACCGTTCTGGCAGCATGAACCTGCCTGCGGTTGGTGGCGGCACACGCTTGCAAGCCGCCAAAGATGCCTCCGCCCTGTTTGCCGATTTGCTCGAGGATGGCAGTGCGCACAAGTTGGGGATGGTTTCGTTTTCGACCACTGCCAGCGCCGTGCCAGACATGCCTTTAACCGCTGTCGCCAGCGCCAGCTCGAGCATGACCAGCGCACTGGCTTTGATTGCGGCTGGAGGTTCAACCAGCATCGGTGATGGTCTGACCAAAGGGCAAGCCTTGGTGGCTTCGGGTGCGAATCCGCGCAAAGCCATCTTGTTGCTGACCGACGGCATGGAAAACACCGCACCGCTGATTTCAAGCGCCGCGCCTGGACTGGGCGACACGCATGTTTGTTCGGTTGGGCTTGGAACGCCCGGAACTTTGGACGGCGAAAAACTGCAACAACTCAGCGAACGCCAAGGTGGAATTTACATCAGTGGACCGAGTGCGCTCGAGTTAAAAAAGTTTTTTGTCTTTTGCTTCGCCGATATTTTCGATACCTTTGTTGGCGCCGACCCAATCCAGACGCTGCCAGCCAACCAAATTGCCTCCAAGCCACTGATCCACGGGGCGCTCGACGATCAAAAACTGGTGTTTGTTTTGTCCTGGACACACCCACTGCCAAACGGTGCGCTGCGCTTGGCAATCACCCGACCAGATGGCACAAGCCTGTCCCTGAATGATCCAAACGTTGAAAGCACCTTCGGTCCAACCTGGCACATTGTGCGCATCAAGAATGTCTCGAGTGCAGACCGTGACGGGCGCTGGTTGGCTCGAGCCATAAGACCACATCGCGGTTTTATCAACGGTTTTGTTTCCTATCCTTTTCAGGATGACGTTGCGGGGATCAACCTGATCCGTTCGCAACTGGCTCGTCTTTGCCCCGAGGGTTGCAGGCGCGTGTTGTACTTTGAAGACCCGCACGGTCACGAAACCTTTGAAGAGCACCTGAGCATTTACGATGCTGCCATCTTCACTGAGGCTGGACGCAGCATCGGCACGGTTGAGGTTGAAAACGACCCCAAAGCCTTTGCCGAAAAACTGGCGCAAGGTGGGCAAGATTACGACCTGATCGTCTCGAGCGTCAGTCATGAAAACAAAGACCAGCCTTTTGATGCGCCGCTGGCAAAATTGTTGTGCTTTGCCCAGGGACCAAAATTTATTGTGGCGGACAACCGAGAAACCGCTGGCGCCCAAGCGATCTTGCGTTGCGCGGGGGCAATTCGAGCGGGCAAGACCAACCTCAAAACCCTGAACTTGGACGGGCAATTGGCGGCTGGAAAATTGCTGTTCCGCACCCCAATGAACATGCCAGGAATGTCCGCCGACAGTTACGAATTAAAACCAAGTCTTGAGACCAACATCGTTCAGGGCGTCAGCGAACTTGGTGGTGCGTTGATCGTGGCACGTCCGAGCAGCGACATCAAACCCCAAGACGAACCCTACTTCATGACCTCGTTGACCCGCGCCACAGCTCGAGTTTTACCCTTTGCCTACCGCAGCAATTATTACACCGGCGAATCCCTGCATCCGACCTTTCACATTCCCGTGTCGTACTGGTCGGCTGCTGGTTACGATTCGATCAAAGCCAGCGTGCGGGTCACACGACCAACTTTGAGCTTGAATGCGTTGGTGGCAAAGAACGGCGCGAAAGAACCACAAAACCTTCAGGGCGATACTTTAAGTCCACGCCAAGCCACGATTGCCAGGCTTGATCCAAACGGCACTGGAAAACTGATTCCCACCGAAACCAAACGCTTTGCCCTGAACGACGATGCCACCAATGGCGATGGCACCGCCAACGACCATTACTGGGAGGTCGCCCTGCCAGCCAATTTGACCCAGTTTGACGGGCAGTACGTTTTTCACGCGGTCTTTGAATTGTGCCGTGCCAAAGCTTGCGTCACTCGAGAGGCGGAACAAACCGTCAACGTCCAGACCAAAGTTTCGCCCAGCAAAACCAAAGTCAGCCTCGAGAAACTCATTGTTGCAGGCAATGCCCGCAACTTTACACGGGTGCTTGTAACCCCAGTGGACAATGCGGGCAGTCCACTGGGACCAGGGCTGCTGGATCGTTTGATTCTGACCCCTCAGGGCGATGCCAAACTCGAGCGCAGCGGCGATGTTGACGGTCGCGGGACGTATGAAATTGTGGTCAGTTGGACGAATACCAACGGCGCACCAAAACTGGTCATTGCACAATTTGGACGACCCAAAGAAACCATTGTGCTGACACTCAAATAAGCGCAACATCGTTAGCCACCAGCTCCACTGCCTTGTTGAAGAGCAGGATGCACAATCCCCTGACAATGCCGCGTTTCATCCTCGAGGTGGAGAAACACCAATCCCCTGGCGATTTCTGGATGCTGCCGAACCGCCAACACAACCTTGAAATGCCAACGTGCCATAAGTGTAGCTAAAAACGTGTCTCGAGCACTGCGCCAGACCACTGGCATCCGAAACTTACTTTACAAGAGTTCTTCACCATATGAGTTGTTCTCGAGCATCAGCCCAAATTCCACAGCGATGGACTGGTGGGTTGTGCTCGAGAAACTGACCAATCACCGAGACAGTGAAGCCATTTTAAACAAAAAACAACTTCATCCTTCAATCAAATTCAACCATCACCTTCATCGAGGTTTTCTTTTCCTTGTCCGCAAACTCGAGCGCCTGATGCGCCTGCTCCAAGCCAAAACGGTGCGTAATCATGGCGTCCAGATTCACGCGGTTTTGCGCCACCAACTCGAGCGCGGCGGGGTAACAATTGGCGTAACGAAACTGTCCGCGAATGTCCACCTCTCGAGACGCAGCAGCAACAATATCGAGCGACACGAGTGGGTCGGCGGGCAAGCCGACCAGAATCGCCACCCCACCAGATCGTGTGGCTTCAATCGACATACGGCAGGTGGGCAGCGAACCAGCCGTTTCAAAGGCGGCATCCACACCTGCACTCGAGCCTATCAAACCCGTTAAGGGCGAGGTGATGGCGCGAATTTGCTCGAGCACATTTGGGTCGCGTCCGTTGATGGTGTGCGTCGCCCCCAGTTGTTTTGCCAAATCCAACCGAAACGGCTCGAGGTCAACCGCAATGATGGTGGTCGCGCCTGCGGCTTTGGCGGCTTGCAAGGTGGTGCAACCGATGGGTCCCGCGCCAAACACTGCCACACTTGCGCCCATGCCGATTTGGGCGCGTTGTACCGCCCAGACGCCCACAGCCAGAGGCTCGAGAAGCGCGGCGGCATCGAGGCTCATGCTGTCAGGAATTTTGAAGGCGAAGTCAGATGGCCACGCGACGTATTCGGCAAATGCGCCGTCCACGGGTGGGGTTGCCATGAAGGTGATGTCTGGGCAGAGGTTGTAGCGCCCACGTTTGCAGTGGTAACACCTTCGGCACGGATACCCTGGCTCGAGACTGACCCGATCACCGACTTTTAAATGCGTGACCTCGCTTCCGACGGCGGCAACCACACCCGCCGATTCGTGTCCGAGCACAATGGGTTTTTCGACCACATAACGCCCAATGTGCCCGTCGGTAAAATAATGCACATCGCTGCCGCACACCCCAACGCGCTGGATTTTCACCAACACGTCCTGGGCTTTGGGTGTTGGCACGCTCCAAGTCTCAAGGCGAACATCACGAATGCCGTGCATCACGGCGACGCGCATGGTTTGGGGAATTACCACGAGGTGTAACCCCCATCAACGATCACGTCGCTGCCCGTCATAAAACTCGAGGCAGGGCTGGCAAGGAACACCGCAACAGCAGCAACTTCAGCAGGTTCGCCCAAACGCCCCATCGGAGTGCTCGAGAGCCAGATGTCACGCCATACGGGGTTTTCCAGCGCTGCTTTGGTCATGGCTGTACCGATGTAACCAGGGCTGATGCTGTTGACACGCACACCACGCGGCGACCATTCGCCAGCCAAGGATTTGGTTAAGTGAATCACGCCAGCTTTGGCAGCGTTGTATGCCGATTGTGGTTGTGGTCGGTTGGAAATGCTACCCGACATCGAACCAATATTGACAATGCTGCCCGATCCACGCGTCAGCATGTGCTTGCCGACCTCACGGCAGCAGTAAAACACGCCGTCCAAATCCACACTTATGACCAAACGCCATTCGTCATCGGTCACATCTTCGGACGGTGTGTTGCGGCAAATGCCCGCGTTATTGACAATGCAGTCAATCCTACCGTGTTTTTTGATGACCTCTGCCACCATGCTTTTCACGCTGCTCGAGTTGGTCACATCAGTTGCTATAAAATCTCCCTCGAGCTTGTGGGCTGCGGCTTCGCCAGTGCTTGCGTTGGCTTCGGCAATCACCAGATACGCACCGGAAGCTTTCATGGCTTGAGCGATTTCAAAGCCGATGCCTTGACCGCCGCCAGTGACGATCAC
The DNA here is from genome assembly GCA_964247135.1 of uncultured Deinococcales bacterium. Taxonomy (GTDB): domain Bacteria; phylum Deinococcota; class Deinococci; order Deinococcales; family JAAFIG01; genus JANXTZ01. The sequence continues at coordinate 81,858 of CAXTTL010000001.1, forward strand.
GATTTGATTCTCGAGGTTGAAATTGGGTTTGCTCATGTTGTGACTCCTTTTGAGGTTGGGATTGAATTTTTGTTTTCGTTGTGTGGGTTTCTTGCGTAGGGGCGCATGGCTGTGCGCCCCTAACAGAACGTTAATTTTTTAAAATATGGTTCGAGCTTTTGGTTTACCGTGGTTCAATTCGCATCCCTCGAGTTTTCAATTCGTACATTGTATATTTTAATTTTTAAATCGTTCACTTACGGAACAATCAAGACTTTTTGTGAACCGTTCATGCCAGGATGATCTTTGTACTCGAGCGCGAGTTTGAGTTGTTCAATCGGCAAACGGTGCGTGATGAGGGGTTTGACTTGCACCCGCCCTGATTGCAGCCACTCAAGCGCAATGGGGGTTGTGCCAAGCAGTGAAAAACTGCCCAGAATGGTCAGGTCACGCCTGAACACCTCGTAAGGACTGATTTCAACCCTGGCATCGTCGGGGGCGACACCGTAATACAAGATTTTGCCACCAGGGGTGGCGTATTGAATCATCTGCGAAATCACGGCGGGCGCGCCTGTGGCTTCGGTAACAACGTCAAAACCGTAAGGCTCGAGGTCAAACAGTTGGGTTTTTAAGTCTTTGCCAGGCTCGAGCGCCAGTTTTGCGCCGAGTTGCATGGCGAGGGCGCGGCGCTCCAAGTTGGGTTCGACCACGGTGATTTCGGAGACGCCAGACACCAGCAAGGCTTGCATCAGCAACAAACCGATGGGTCCAGTGCCAAACAACAATGCTTTGCTGGCGGGTTCGGGTTGCAGGCGTTTGATGCCCCAAGCAATGCAGCCCAAGGGTTCAGCAAAGGCGGCAACCTCGAGGTCGAGGTTTCCAACGGGGTAGACATTACCCTCGGGGGCGATCACGTATTCCGCAAAACCGCCCGCCCTGGTGACCCCGAGCGCCTGATAGTTTTCGCAGTGGTGACGCATTCCTCGGCGACAATGGTGACACGCGCCGCAAGAGATCACGGGATCGAGGGCGACCCGATCACCCTCTTTGAGGTAACGCACGCCAGCGCCCACCTGATCGACCACGCCAGCAATTTCATGCCCTGGAACGAGCGGAAAGACCGCGCCAAAATGACCGCCGTAGAGGTGCAAATCCGTGCCGCAGACGCCGGTCACGGCAATCCGAATCCGAACCTCGCCAGAAGCAACTTCGGGTGCGGGAATGTCTCGGGTCTCGAGGTGGTATTTTTCGGTGATCACGGCGGCACGCATTGTTGGCATTATTTCACTGCTCCCATGGTGAGACCTTGAATCAATTGACGTTGCGCCGACCAGCCGAACGCCATCACGGGCAGAATCACCAGGGTCGCGGCGGCTGAAAGCTGCGCCCAGAACAGACCCTCAGAGGTTTTGAAGGCGCTGATGTAGACCGAGAGCGGCGCGGCATCGACGTTGGTCAGGTTGAGGGCAAAAAAGGCTTCATTCCAGGCAAAGATCAGGCACAGCAGCGCGGTGGAGGCGATACCAGGCACCGCGAGCGGCATGGCGATGTTGATAAATTCTTGCCACAAACTTGCGCCGTCCACTTTGGCAGCCTCGAGAATTTCGCTGGGGATTTCGGAGATGTAGCTGTGCATCATCCAGATCACCAGGGGCATGTTCATGGTGGTGTACATCAGCGTTAAACCCCAAACGGTGTCGAGCAAATGCAGGTCTTTAAAAATCAGGTACAACGGTACAATCACACCGACGGGCGGCATCATTTTGGTCGAGACAAACCAGAGCAGCGTGCCGCGACTGCGTTTGGTCGGGTAAAAAACCATCGAAAACGCGGCGGGCAAACCGAGCAAAAACGACAGCAGCGTTGAGCCAAAAGCCACCAGCAAAGAATTCAGCAACGCGTGTCCGTACTTGGCGAAAGCTCGAGTAAAATTATCAAAAATTGGTTGAAACAAAATGATTGGCGGCGTGGTGAAAGCTTGGTCTTCGGTCTTAAAGGCGCTCATGATCATCCATAAAATCGGGAAGAAAAACGCCAGGGCGATCAACCATGCCAGCAAAGCCAGTGAAACATTTTGGAAGCTGCGCCACGGGTGGCTCGGGTTTTTCTGAGGACGTGATCGTCTCGCTGCGGTCATCATTTCACTTCCTTCACGTTGACGTTGCGGTTGACCAGGCGCAAGAACAGCGCGGTCACGATGTTTGCCAGAATCACGGCGAACACTCCCGCCGCCGATGCCATGCCGATGCTGTACTCACCGAAGGCTTTTTGAAAAATAAAATACGGCAGGTTGGTCGTGGCGGTGCCAGGACCGCCGCTGGTGGCAATGTAAATCTCGCCGTAAATTTGCAGAATAAAAATTGCCTCGAGAAGCACCACGACCTCAAACGCCCGTGTCCAGTGCGGCAGCACGATGTACCAAAATTCTTGAAAACTGTTGACACCGTCCAGCCTTGCCGCCTCGAGTTGATCGACGGGCAGCGATTGCAAACTGGTCAGCAAAATCAGCATCGCAAACGGCGTCCATTCCCAGGTGACCATCATGATGATCGAAAGCATGGGGTACTGTGCCAACCAGTCGATGGCTTCAACACCAAAGGCTCGAGACACCACGCCGAACAAGCCGAACACTGGGTTTAACAGCGAGTTTTTCCAGATTAGAGCGGTCACGACGGGCATGATAAAAAATGGTCCGATGAACAAGGTTCTGGCGAGGTTGCGACCAAAAAATTTGCGATTGAACAGCAACGCCAGCAACGCCCCAAACACCACGGTCAAGAAAATCACGCTCAAGACCAGCACGAGGGTATTGACCAACACTGGCACGGACAATGGGTCGGTGAACAGCGTCAAATAATTCTCGAGTCCGATAAACGGACGTTTGAACGGATCGACCAGGCTATACCTGAACAGGCTGTAATAAATCGTCATGATAAACGGCACTTGGGTCGTTAAAATCAAGTACCCCAAAGCTGGCAGCAAGAGCAGCAGCGCGGGCAATCTCGAGGTGCGCCCAGATGATTGCTTGGTTTTGATGGTGCTGGGTTGGGCTGTCATGGTTGACCTCGGAATTCAGTGTGAATCTTGTTTTGTCAGGCAATAAAAACCAATACTCGAGCCTTAAACAAAGCCGTCTCGAGCCATTACAAATTTTTTTGTTAGGGCAGGTGAAACCGTTTCAACCTGCCCAAAAAGAAAGGCTCGAGTGACCCAGAGGAGGGTTATGGGGTCACTCGAGCAAGAGGCTTACTTCTTGTAACCGCCCTCTTTGGCGACTTTGGTGGCGGCGGCTTGTCCAAGCTTGAGCGCTTGGCTCACGCTGTATTGCCCTGCGAGTGCGCCTGCGACGTACTGTCCGACTTGTGTCCCTAAAGCTTGGAATTCTGGAATGCCGACGAATTGCACGCCGACGTAAGGCACTGGGTCTTTGGTGGCGTTCGTTGGGTCGGCGCGGTTGATCGAATCCAGCGTGATGCCTGCAAAATCACCGGCGGCTTTTTGGTATTCTGGATTGGCGTAGGTGCTCTTGCGGGTTCCTGGTGGGACGCTCGCCCATGTGCCGTTGGTCTTGGCGACCAGGGCAATGTATTCCTTGCTGGTTGCCCAGGTCACGAATTTAAACGCGGCGTCGGCAACTTTGCTCGACTTTGGAATGGCGAGCGACCATGACCAGAGCCAGTTGCTGCCCTTTGGCGTGCCAGGACCGGTTGGAGCGTTGGCAAAGCCGACGGTGTCCACGATCTTGGATTGCTTGGGGTCTTTCAAGAAGCCTGCGGCGACGGTGGCGTCAATCCACATGCCGCACTTGTTTTGGCTCATGTAGGTCAGGTTTTCGGTGAAACCGTTGCCGGTCGAACCTGGGGCGCCGTACTTCTTTTGGAGGTTGACGTAAAAGGTTAAAGCCGCTTTCCAAGCTGGCGTATCGATGGTGGCGTTCCATTGTGGGTCAAACCAGCGTCCGCCGAAGGTGTTGACCATCGTCGAAAAGACCGCCATGTTCTCGCCCCAGCCCGGAAGTCCGCGCAGGCAGATGCCGTAAAAACCATTTTGTGGTTTGTGCAGCTTGGCGGCAAAGCCCGCGATTTGGTTCCAGGTTGGTTTGACGGGCATGGTCAGCTTGTTGGCGGCAAAGGCAGCCTTGTTGTAAAACGTCATGCTCGATTCGGCGTAGAACGGCAGGGCGTAGAGGGCTTTGTTGTACGACAGACCGAGTTTGACTGGCGTCAGAAGATCGTTCACGTCATAGCTGGCTTTGATGTCGGCGTTCTTGGTGAACAAGTCATCCATCGAGTTGAGCCAGCCGTTTTTTGCCCAGATTGGCACCTCGTAGGTGCCGATGGTGGCAACGTCGTAGCTGCCCGCACCCGTGGCAATGTCGGTCGTGACTTTTTGGCGCAATTCGTTCTCTGGCAGCACATTCCACTTGAGTTTGATGTCCGGGTAGGCGGCTTCAAACGTTGAGGTCAAGCTTTCCATCGTTTTCATGTCTGAGTTGTTGACTGTGGCGATGGTAACCGTCACGGGTCCTTGTGCAATCGCGCCGGTTGCGATGGCGGCAACAACTGCGCTTGTTGCCAAGCCTGCACCAATAATCCAAGTTTTTGATTTCATCTGATCTCCTATAAGATTGCTTGAAAGGACTTTTGTTACCGATTTGAGACTTCTTTTGTGATGCTGGTGATTTCACCCCCTCGAGAAACCTAGCCCTAAAATCTTTAAATGGTCACGTGTCCATTTTCGTCGTGAGCGAGAATACAGTAAAAATTGGGTTTCTCAAGCCATGCAAAATGCACGAATTCAAGAATCTTCTAAATGGTCACGTGTCCAGAACTTTACATGATCGGACTTACATTTGTAAAGCCCCTTGTGGTTAAAATGGTCACGTGACCAATATTCACGATGTTGCCAAAAGGGCTGGAGTCTCGGCGACAACTGCAAAACGTGCCATCCACGAGCCGCAACTCCTGACCAAAGCGACGCTCGAGCGGGTCACCCGTGCCATCACCGACCTGAATTACGAACCCGACCGCACGGCGGGGGCACTCAGGCGCGGTCACAGCCACACCATCGGCTTGATGGTCGGCAACATTATCGAACCGTTTTTCGCACAGCTTACCCGCACGGTTGCCAAAGCCGTTCATGCCAGAGGTTACGCCCTGATTGTCGCCGACAACGAATACGACTCCAACCTCGAGCTTGAAAACCTGCGCATGTTTCATGGACACCGCGTCAGCGGCTTGATCGTGCGTTCCGCTTTCGGTTCGGGTAACCTCGAGTATTTGAAGCGCCTGCACGAGCAGGGGACGTATATCCTCGAGATTGATCACTTTTTGGCGGGCAGCCCGTTTGGGCATGTGCTTTTGGAGAATGCCGAGTGCGTCGATATGGGCGTGCGTTATCTGCACAATTTGGGTCACAAGCGCATTGCCGCGTTGACCGTGTTCGACGCCGAAAAGCTACAAGACGAACGTGGCAAGGCTTTTCCTAATGTCATGAAATCCCTCGGTTTGCGCCTGCCCAAAGCCTATCAGCACGGCGCGACCTTGAGCGAGGAGGGCGCATACAACTTGACACTCGAGTTGCTGCGTCTTTCAGAGCCGCCCACCGCCATTTTTTCGATGACGGGTAACGAAGCCGCCGGTGCGTTTCGTGCCATCAGGGAACTGAAATTGCGAATTCCTGAGGACGTTTCGTTTTTGACCTTCGACGATTACTCTTGGACCAGTCTGGTCGATCCGCCGCTCGACGTGATTATTCAACCCATCGAGGACATGGGTCTTGCCGCCGCCAAAATTGTGATTGATGCAATTCAAAGCCGAGATTTGAAAACAGTGGTGCGCAAACGATTCCCAGGCACTTTAATTCGGCGCGGCAGTTGTGCGCCACCAAAAAAGAAAAAGTAATTCAATTTTTAAATGATTTATTCTATAAAATATTCTCGAGGTGAACGATGCTGCTTGGTTTGGATTTAGGAACGGGTTCACTCAAAGCAATCTTACTGGACGAAAACGCTCAAATTGTCGCTGAGGCAACTCGAGCTTACAACGTTCATGCGCCGCAAGCGGGTTGGGCGGAATCCAACCCGAACGATTGGTGGACTGCCGCAACGAACGCCACCCTCGAGCTTGGTCACGGGGATGAAATTACAGCCATTGGTTTTTCGGGTCAGATGCACGGCGTGGTGTTATCTGATGCCAGCGGTCAAGCTTTACGCAACGCGATTTTATGGGCAGATACGCGATCAAACCTCGAGCTTGAACAATATAGAAATCTCGAGCCTCAAACCTTGCAACGCCTGGCGAATCCGCTGGTGACAGGCATGGCGGGCGCAAGTTTACTGTGGCTCAAAAAACATGAACCTAAAATTCTCGAATCGGCGCATTGGGCGTTTCAACCCAAAGACTGGCTGCGGTTTCAACTGACCAAACAAGCTTTTAGTGAACCTTCAGATGCCAGTGGCACACTGCTCTATGACCTCGAGCGCGATGATTGGGCTTTTGATGTTATCGAAAAACTCGAGCTTCCACAGACTTTGTTTGCGCCATTAAAAGGCTCGAGTGACATTGCGGGGACACTCTCGGGCAAAGCGGCAAGTCAACTTGGTTTGAGGGCTGGAATTCCTGTGGCGGCTGGCGGAGGCGACACGCCGATGGCGATGTTTGGCAGCGGCATTCTCAAACCTGGAATGGTGCAACTTTCAATCGGTTCGGGGGCGCAAATCGTTGCCCCTCGAGATGCCGCGATCATCGACACCAGTTTACGCACACACTTGTACCGGGCTGTGACCCCGCACGGTTGGTACGCGATGGCTGCCATGCAAAACGCTGGACTGGCGCTCGAGTGGGTGCGATCCATGCTCGGTTTGGATTGGGAAACCGCGTACCTGGAGGCATTCGCCCTCGAGCATACAAATGGTTTGCGTTTTTTACCGTACCTGATGGGCGAACGCACACCGCACCTCAATCCGAATGCCAGGGGCGCGTGGGTGGGTTTGGCGCTCTCGCATACCAGGGGACATTTGATGCGTGCCGCCTTTGAAGGCGTGGCATTTGCAATTCGTGATGGGTTTGAGGCGCTGCTCGAGACTGGAATCCAAGCCCCAAGTTTGCGGCTGGCGGGCGGTGGAACACGGGTTCAACTCTGGCGGCAATTGCTTGCCGACATTTTGCAACGTTCGTTATATACCAGCGAAATCTCGAGTGCTTCCGCCAGAGGTGCGGCACTGATCGCAGGTGTGGCGAGCGGCGTATTCTCGAGTTGTGAAGATACTTTGCGTTTTGCGCCGACACCGCAATTGATCGCAGAACCGAACGGAAATCTCGAGGAAGCCTATGGACGGTTTAAAGGCTTGTACTCGAGTTGCAATACTTAAACATCAAGCGTTTTTGCACCAAACACAAACCAGGCTTTGCTGATTTTGTCAGCCTCAACTTCGTACATTGCCACCATCTCGAGCGTCCCCGTGCCTTCGGGAAACGTGCGTGTGACGAGTTCATAGTCGATTACCAGATTGCCAGACACGATGCGGTTCAGTAACTTTGCATGAAGGTTTGGTTCTTGAAGCCGCACGATCTGGCGTTCACGCAATTCTAGAGCGTTCGCTGCCAGCAGGGTCGCAGGATGCTCAAAAACTTGCACGTTTTCGGCATAAGTTGCCATCAGCGCGTTAATGTCTTTGGCATTGTAGGCATCGAGTTGTTGTTGCACCAGCATTTCAGGTGTCATATCCCCAGTCTACAAGCTCGAGTGTGCCAATATAAAACCATGAAAGTTGTTTTCACCTGCATCTTGATTCTGTTGAGCGTGAGCAGTTTGGCATCACCCAACAATCCAAGCCTGGCAATTGATGTGATGCTCTCGAGTTTGACCAAAACTGGACGATTTTCTGGTGCGGTCTTAATTGCTCGAGATGACAAGGTTTTGCTGCGCAAGGGTTATGGTTTTGCCAACCGATCAAACCGCATTCCGTTCATGCCAGACACACGGCATCACGTGGCTTCGATCTCGAAAATGTTCACGGCAATGACGGTTTTAAAACTTCGAGATCAGAACAGTTTAAAACTCGAAGCTTCAATTTGCAGCTATCTCGAGCCATGTCCAAAAATATGGCAAGCCGTCACGGTGCAAAACTTGCTGCGTCACACTTCGGGCATTCCAGATTACGAGGAGAAACTGGGTTTGTACTCAAAGGCGTACCTCGAGTTCATGACGCGAAAGGATGCAACGCGGAACATTATAAAAAACGCTCGAACACAAAATCTCGAGTTCAAACCTGGCACACGGTTTCAATACTCAAACACGGGTTATGTGCTGCTCTCGAGCATTGTCGAAAAGGTTTCAAAAATGCCGTTCAACCAAGCCGTGCAAAAAATGGTGCTCGAGCCTGCGGGTTTAAAAAACACGGGCATGTTTGAAGCTGGTATGACGGGCATCTCGAGCGGCTACGGCAAAAACTGGAAAGCCATCCCAAAACTGGCATTGACGCCGCCAGCCGGAGACGCCGCACTGGTCAGCACTTTGGACGATTTGTACCGTTGGAGCGAATTGATGGATGCTCAAGAAGTGCGGGAAGTTTTCAAGCCTGGACTGGGCGGTTACGGTGATGGTTGGTTTATCGACACGCGTTTTGGACGCAAACGGTACATCCACACGGGCGAATTGCCAGGGTATCGGACGGTGTTCGTGAAATACCCCGGCGAAAAACTGACGATTATTTTGTTTTCCAATCAAGACCGAAGTCCAATGGAAATCCTCACTCGAGATATTACGGCGTTGTTGTTAAGCCATTAAATATCAAACACCAAATTGCCCGAAGTGATAACTCAGGTGCTTGTACTGCAATTTCCCCCATTCTTCGGGCGTCAAAGACCCAAAGAAAAAATGGGGGTGGTTGGTCACCCTGGCAACGCCGCCTTCGTTAAACTTTGCCAGTAAAGCACTGAGCCGCGCTTTCTCCTCGAGAAAAAGTTTTGGTTCTGTGACCCGAATTGAATTGTCGGTCGGGGTGTTGCGCGGCAATGGGCTGTCATCGAAGGCTTTGGTTTTAAAAAAATTACCAATCAAACGACCCATCAACGAACGTGGCGGTTTCGGTTCGCCCATCGCCAGCTCGAGTCCGTTTGAAACGTGCGCCATCATTTGCGCCACGTCCATTTTGCCCCATTGCCCTTTGGTTTCGGGACTCAGTTGCTCGAGACGTTGCAAAGCTTCTGCCAGGGCATTGGTTTCAAGCAGGGATTTCATGGTTACCGCCTTTCTCGGACTAAATTTATGTTGTCACTGCCAAGCGAATTCGCTCGAGCGCTTGGGTCAAGACCTGACGGCTGGTGGCAAAATTGAGCCGCACAAAACCCGTGTAATCCGCGCCAAAATTTGTGCCTTCGTTCAAGCCGACTCTGGCAGTCTCGAGCAAGAATTTTTGAACCTCTGGCGCCTGCGGGTAGGCGTTGAAGTCGAGCCAGGCGAGGTAGGTGGCTTCGGGCAGGATGCACTTGACTTCTGGCAGGTGCTCGGTCAGGTAAGCGCCCAAGAATTCACGGTTGGCGTGCAAATAACTTTTGGTTTTCTCGAGCCAGGGCATTCCCAATTCAAGTCCTGCCAGCCACGCCGTTTCGGACATGATGTTGGCGTGTCCCATCAAGCCTTTGGTGACGGCTTGAATCCGCTCGAGCAATTTGGGGTTGGTGCTGATGACCGCGCCAATGCCCAAACCTGCGGTGGTGAAGGTTTTGCAAGGTCCGGTAATGGTCACGGTTCGCTCTGAAATATCTGGGCTGAGCGAAGCAAACGGAACATGCACCGCCCCAGGCTCGAGGATTAAATTGGCGTGGAGTTCGTCGGAGATCACGTAAAGGCGGTGCTTTAAGACAAATGCCGCCAGTTTCTCGAGTTCGGTTCTGGTGAATACCCGTCCCGTCGGATTGTGCGGATTGCAGATCATCAAGACCCGAGTGCCTGGCGTGACCAGCGCCTCGAGGTTGTCAAAATCGATGATCCACTTGTTGTCCGCAATCAGCATTTTATTCTCGAGCATCTTGCGGTTGTGGTCTTTGATCGAACTCATGAAGGGCGGGTAAATCGGGGTTTGGGTGATGATCTCGTCATTTATGCTGGAGAGTCCGAGCACGCTGGCGTACATGCCTGGCACGACCCCAGACACCAACCAGATGTTTTCTGGTTTTAAACCCGTCCAGCCAAAGCCTGCCATGTGCGCCACAATGCCGTCTAACAGCTTTGGGTAACCCGACATGTTCTCATAGCCCACCCAATGGTCTGCCCGTGCCTTTAACGCTGCCAGAATTTCTGGTGCGGGCAAGAAGTCCATGTCGGCAACCCACAACGGCAGCACGTCGCGTTCAAAGTAATTCCATTTGATCGAATACGCGTCGTAAATGTTTTCGGCGGTCAAATCATCGTAATTCTGGCTCATGACTCAAGCTTAACTCGAGAAGCCAACTTCACGCTTTTACACCTCGAGCATTTTTGGAACTTGTTCACGCAATCCTGGAAGCATGATCGTGTCCACGTACTCGCGGTCTTCGGCTCGAGCCGCCAAAAACGCCAAGTTGGTCAGCCATTCGGCAATCGTGAAGAACTTGCGTTTTTCCAGAAAGCCTTCTGGCAGGGGCAGCACCGTTTCGTAACCCGCCAAAAACGCAACTCGAGGATGATGCTCGAGATATCCGAAGGTGGTCGCAATATCGTAAGAGACAGGTCCAAAGCCGGAGCGCTCAAAGTCGATCATGGCAACCTTCGCGCCCTGCCAGACCATGTTTCCTGGGTGCAAATCGGCATGAATCAAATCCCAAGGAATGTTTGGCTCGTTAAAAGCCTGCTTCGCGCTAGCCATGCTCTTTTCAAACAGCGGCATATCGGGTTGCAACCAGTCAATTTCACGTAACTCGAGCAAAGTATTCTCGAGATACTGGCTGTCGTACTGAAGGCGTTCAAATCCTGCGGGCGGCTTGAATCCTCGAGCAACACTGTGAAAACGCGCCAGCAAGACGCCAACCGCCTCGGCTTGAATTTCGTTGATGGTCTCGAGCACCTCGCCGTCAATCCAGGAGAGCAACGAAAAACGCTGTGACTCGAGCGTTAAAATATAATTCCCAGCAGGCAAAGACACGGGGTGTTGAACCTCGAGTCCAGATTGATGCAAATAATTCAGCAGCAGCATTTCAGACTCGAGCATGGCAAGGCTGCGCGACTCGGCGCGGTGCTGGCGCAACAAATAGCGTTGATTACTCGCAGTGGTTACCAGAACATTGGTGTTTTCGGTGTTGCCAAGCGGCACAAAACTGCTCGCGGAAATACCGTATTGCTCGAGGATGCCGCTCAGGTCAACCATCAACGCTCACCGTGCCGCCCAGAGCATCCCGCGCCGCTCGATCTCTCGAGCTTCAAACACGTCAAAATCGCTGCGTACATGCCCGAGCGCACTGTAAAACACGCGCCCCAAACCCCAGCGTCGCCTCCAGACCACGGGCATGATGGTGTTTGCGATCCATTCACAGTGTTCACCGTTAAAGGTGGTCGTGGCGAGGACTTCGTTGCTCGGGTCAACGTGCATAAAATATTGCTCGGAGTGCATTACAAAATCATTTAACCCCGCCACAATCGGGTCGCTCGAGGTGATGTTGACGGTGTAATCGATGATATTGCCAGGGTGCGCCACCCATTGTCCGCCGACCATAAATTGGTATTCGGTGTTGTTGCGAAACGCGTCCGCCATGCCGCCGTGCCAACCGGCAAAACCCGTGCCCGCTTTGATGGTCTCGAGCAAGCCGCGTTCTTGCTCAGGCGTGATCGTGCTCATGGTGTAGACCTGCACGATCAAATCCTGCGCCTGCATGAATTCAGTCTCGAGGTAGCTGTCGAGCGTGTCGGAGACCGTGACTTCAAAACCCTCCAACTCGAGGATTGGGGCGAACAGGTCAACACATTGTTTGGGTTCGTGACCCTCCCAACCGCCCCAGACGAACAACGCCCTCTTGGTTTTACCAGATTCTGTCATAAGGTCATCATAAGCCAATGTTGAGGCTCGAGAACTTCAGTCGTTCAGCACATTTTCGATGCGGCGATCAGGGATAAACCAGATGATCGAAACCGAGAGGTACAAACCCATCGAAATCCAGTGGTTAAAAAATGCCATCGGAATGGCAATGATTAAAAACAGCAACGAGGTTTTGCCTTTTACATCGCTGCCGATGGCTTGCGCGAGTTTCGAGTTTGCGCCGTGAAAGTCGATCAATGCCAGCGTCAAGATGGTGTAGGCGACGGCGCACATCAGCATCACCACACCGTAGACGGCGACTGGACGCGAGGCGAATCCAGTTTCGCCCATCCAATTCGTGACGAACGGAATCAAGGACATCCAAAACAGCAGGTGCATGTTCGCCCAAAGGATTTTGCCGTTGACTTTTTCGACGGCGTGCATGGTGTGATGATGGTTGTTCCAGTAAATACCAACAAAAATAAAGCTTATGACATAACTCAAGAACACTGGAATGAGCGGCTTGAGTGCTTCAAAATCCTCACCGTGCGGGATTTTTAACTCGAGCACCATGATGGTAATGATGATGGCAATAACGCCGTCGCTAAAGGCTTCCAGTCGTGTTTTGTTCAAAGCCGTACCCCCAGTTGAAATGCCATATCTTAACGCCGCCTGGCGCTGTGGATGAACGCTCAAACTGCATTCGGGTCCAATTGTCACAAGATTGTCGTGATACTCGAGGTTTGCTGGCTGCATTCGCAGTATCATGAGGGCAATGAACATTCCATTGTTAAAAGTGTTGTCCGAAGTGACTGGTGTTCCTGGGCGCGAAGAGCGCGTGCGTGAGATCGTCAGGCTCGAGTTAAAAGGGCTTGTGGACGAAATCCGCGAAGATGCGCTCGGCAATTTGATTGCGCTAAAACGCGCCACCGTCAAACCCAAGAAAAACTCGAGCGCCCGCAAGGTCATGCTCTCGGCACACATGGACGAAATTGGCTTTATGGTGAAATATATTGACGACAAAGGTTTCTTGCGGGTGCAACAGCTCGGTGGTTTTGACGCCCGAAATTTGTTCGCCCGTCAGGTGGTGGTCTGCGCCAAAGACGGTGACCTGCCGGGTATTTTGCAACCCAGCGGTCGCCCCATTCACATCTCGAGCCTTGAAGACCGCGCCAAAAACCCCGAGATCAAACAATTTTTTGTGGACACCGGTTTAAGCGCCAGTGAGGTCAAGCAAAAGGTTCGGATCGGTGATCCAGTGGGCTTGACCCAAACCTTCCGCGAGGTCGGGGCTTATGTTGCGGGCAAATGCCTCGATGATCGAATTTGGGTGTTTGTGCTGCTCGAGACTTTAAAAGCCTTGAAGGGCAAGCAACACAAGGACGACATTTACGCGGTCTTCAGCGTCCAAGAAGAAATTGGCTTGCGCGGTGCGGTGGTCGCGGCTTACGGCATCGAACCCGACATCGGTATTGGACTGGACACCACGCTGGCGGTGGACATCCCGGGCGTCGAAAAAGATGAATCGGTGACCGTGACCGGCAACGGTGTTGGGATCAAAGTCTTTGACTCGAGCATGGTGGCAACACATTGGTTGGTCGAAGAATTTGCCGATCTTGCCGACCAGAAAAAAATAAAGTACCAACTCGAGGTATTGCCGCTCGGCGGTACGGACGCGGGTGCGATTCAACGGAGTCGTTCGGGTACGGCAAGCATCACGTTGTCCTTGCCGAGCCGTTACGTCCATACGGTGCAAGAGACGGTTCACAAAGATGATCTGGATGCGGCGTTGAAGCTGTTGACCGCATGGCTGGTTCAATAGATTTAAGGCGTTAAAGCCAAAGCCAAACGGGCGTATTCTCGCAGTAAAGTTGTGGCTGGTTGAATCGCTTGGGCTTGCTCGAGATTTTGTTCGGGAAAATTGCGCGACAGCCGTAATCTGTGCTCCAAGACTGCCTCAGTGTTTTCATTGTCAAGCCATTTGCAAACACCGCCATCTCGAGAGACACCGAGTGACACGATGTAAAGCGTTACTGGCATCGGGTCTTTCGCGTCTTCATCGCATTTTTGGCTGCTCGAGAATCGAGTGTTACGTTCTGCACGAAACATCATCCGCTCTTGACAGGCGACACCCAATAGGTAGTATTATTTCTTCATAGATGCACTAGATATGGGAATACGCCGAGGGCATTCCAAAGTCATCTCGCGGAGATCACGATGCTCGAGAAACCGATCAAAACCGCTCGAAACATCGTCCACAACACCTTGCGCCTTCAAAAATAATTCCCACGGTACCCGCGCCGTATAACGGTGCTTTTTTATTGTCGCGCCATCAACACCAAACGATTCAGACGCCATGATCGGCGTGCCAACCACAAGGGGAGAACCATGACACTATCGCTCGAACCACAAACCGCCTACCACTTCGACGACCACGCGCAATCAATGGCAAAACGCCAATACATGTTCGAGTCGGACAAAGACGTGTTCGGCATGTTCCGCCGCGTTGCCGACTGGGTGGCGGGCGGCGAAAAATCGAGCGAATTGCGCGCAAAATGGGGCGCACAATTTTACGACCTGATGGCGAGCAAGCGCTTCTGCCCAGGCGGACGCGTGCTGGCGGGCGCCGGCACACAACACGGCAATGTCTTAAACTGCTTTGTCCAGGGCGCAACCGATCACGACCCCTCGAGCTTTGAGGGCGTGATGGAGGTTGCCAAAAAACTTGCGCTGGTCACCAAAGTCGGCGGCGGCAACGGCGTGAACCTCGACGTCTATGCCCCTCGAGCCGCCAGCAGTCGCCGTGACGCAGGGGTGCGCGGTTGGGCGTACATGAGCGCCAGCCACCTCGATGTCGAAGATTTTATCAAAGGCTTGATGCGCCCACCGACCCAACCCGACGGGGCGAAACAACCGACCACCGTGCGCAACTGGACCAAAGCGATTTACGGCGTGGTCGGTCCAGCCATCTCGAGCCTGGCGCGTCAATACGGCGTGACGATTGTGCCAGAATTGCCTGAAGGCGTCGAGGTGATCCGCGACGACATGGGCGGCATCATCGACGCCGCCAGAATTGTTGCCGAACAAGCCAAAATGAACCTCGAGCCTCGGATTGATCTGACGGGCTTGCGAGCCGAAGGCGCAGAAATCAAAGGTTCTGGCGGAAGCTCGAGCGGACCGGTGTCGTTCCTGTTCGAGATTTTTGACAACTTCCTCGAGTGGGCGAACTTGGGCGCGGAAACCTCGGGACCCGTGAACACTTTGCGTTACTGTTATGCACCAGTATTGCGTGTGGTACGTCAGGGTGGTTGCCTCCATCCCGACACGCTGGTTCACACCTCGAGGGGTACATTGCGCCTTCGTGAACTGGTGGGCGGCTACCAATTCGGGCATCAACAACATCAACTTCAAGTTGCCACCGACCAAGGCTGGAAAGACAGCTTGGAAGGCTTTAACAACGGCATTGCCAACACCCTCAAAATTACTCTCGAGAATGGTTTCGAGCTTCAAGGCACACCCAACCACAAACTCAAAGTCATGCGCGAAAACGGCAAACGCGAATGGCTGCGCTTTGACGAACTCCAAGCAAACGATTTTGTCATCCAAGTGCTCGACCAACACACGGGCAGCCCTGTGCAACTCGAGCCACCCAGCGAACAGCATTTCAATGCCACGCCGATCACCACAACCGACACCCTAACCGAAGACCTTGCATTTTTCTTGGGCTACTTCTGGGGCGATGGTTTTGTCAGCACAGGCGGACGCATTGGTTTGTGCGCCTCGCACGATAGTGTCATGATGCAACGCGCCCCAGCAATGTTTCAGGAATTGTTCGGTTTGAATGTCAGTTTGCAACAAAAACCCAACGACAAAAGCGCTGTGTTTGTCGTCAAAAGCGCGGTACTGACCAACTGGTTAAGTCAAAACGGCTTGTTGAAAACCAAAGCTGCCGACCTCGAGTTACCCCGTGCGATACGTCAAGCGCCACGTCATGTTTTGGCTGCATTCTTGCGCGGTTTGTTCGAGGCTGACGGCGGAGTGAGCGAACACTACCCATACCTTTCGAGCGCCTCCAAGCAACTTGTGCAAGATGTTGCGGTCATGCTCGGCGGATTGGGCATTCCGACCCGCATTGCGACTTACGCCCCAAGGGAAGACCGTTACTCTCAAAGCGAACACTACCGTTTGCGGGTCGAAACTAGCCTCGGCTTGAAGAACTTCCTCGAGCGCGTCAACTGTATTGAAGGCTCGAGGTTTGAAACATTGAGAACTTTTACACCCGATGACACTCGAGCCTCGAGTTGGGAATTGCCACACGCCTCGGCACTGCTCGAGCCTGTGTTCAACAACCTTCCAGCAGGTCGAAAAAATTATCCTTCTGAATTTACCCAGACCCGCAAAACCCTCTCGAGGTACATTCGCGGTGAGCGCTCACTGACCATGACAGGCATGGCTCGTCTTGCGCAAAATGCCCAGATTGCCGAAATGCTGCCCGAAGTCAGCTTTGATGAATACTTTGTCCCCGTCAAATCTATTGAAGTGGGCGGACGCATTTTGACGCTCGATATCAGCGTAAACGAAAACCACACTTACCTGGCAAACGGGATGGTCAGTCACAACACGCGTCGCGGCGCTGGGATGGCAACCATCAGCATCGATCACGCCGACGTTCTGGATTTTCTGACCGCCAAAGACCTTGACCGCGAAAGCGCTGAGGGCGACATTTCAACCTTCAACATCTCGATTCTGGCAACCGAGCGCTTCATTCAAACCCTCGAGAAAGACGGACTCTGGAACATCAC
Source organism: uncultured Deinococcales bacterium (assembly GCA_964247135.1). Classification (GTDB taxonomy): domain Bacteria; phylum Deinococcota; class Deinococci; order Deinococcales; family JAAFIG01; genus JANXTZ01. The sequence goes on from CAXTTL010000001.1 coordinate 98,631, forward strand.
ACCGCTTGAGGTCAGCGCCAAATACCACATCGTTAAACTCGAGGGCGAATACAAGGGCAAGATTCCAACGCTCGAAACTCGGGTGTTGGACGGCGCGAAAGGCGTGCCATTGTACGCGGGAGGTGTTCCCGCCCGTTGGTTGTGGCGCGAGATTGCCACGCACGCCTGGAGTACGGGCGAACCAGGCTTGATTTTCAATGACCGCATCAACGAATTCAGTGCGCTGAAAAACCTTGGTGAACGTTATCAAATTAAGAGTACAAATCCTTGCGTGACTGCTGACACTTGGGTGATGACTCGTACAGGTGCGCAACAAGTTCAAAACCTTATTGGCAAGGACTTTTGTGCAGTTGTGGACGGAGAAATCTACCAAGCCGCAGGCGGATTCTGGTTGACTGGTGTTAAACCAGTCTTAAAACTTCGCACCAAGCGGGGTTACGAATTGCGTTTGACGGGCAATCATCAACTGTTACAAGTCACAAAACAAACTCGAGACAACCAAGAAACAATGTGGACAGAAACGCAAAATTTGAAGATCGGTGACAGCATAAAACTCAACGATCATCGCAATTTGGCATTCTGGAGCGGACGTGGCAATCAGGCTGAAGGGTGGTTGCTTGGCAACTTGATCGGTGATGGTACGTTCTTAATAGACAAAGCCCGTCCAATGGCAGCACTGGATTACTGGGGTGATGCTCGAGTCGAGAATCTAGCTCGAGCCAAGAAAATGCTCCAACGCTTGTCCGCAACAGCAAAACTTTGGCACAGCGAAAATGAAACCCACAATCGCAGCCGTCTGAGTAGCGAGGCACTTGCAACCCTAGCCGAAAAATACGGGGTGAAACACGGTCACAAGACCATCACTGATGAGATCGAACAAGGCAATACCCGTTTTTATCAAGGCTTTTTGCAAGGATTGTTTGATGCCGACGGCAGTGTTCAAGGCACACAGCAAAAAGGGGTCAGTGTGCGTCTGGCACAAAGTAACCTCGAGTTGTTGCGCCGTGTGCAGCGCATGTTGTCACGTTTGGGTATTCTCTCGAGTATCTTTGAGAACCGTCGTAATCAACACAACAAATTCATGCCAGATGGACGCGGTGGACAAAAAGAGTACACCGTACAAGCCCAGCACGAATTGATTATCACTGGCAGCAACTTACAAGTATTCCTCGAGCGTATAGGGTTTAGCGAAACAGCCAAACAAACCACATTGACCAAGCTTCTCGAGTCTTATCAACGCCGTTTAAACCGCGAGCGTTTCGCTGACCAGGTTGTGAGTATCGAACTTGACGGCGAAGAGGCTGTATACGACGTTACAGTGGATAGCATCCATGCTTTTGATGCAAATTGTATCTTGGCTCACAATTGTGGCGAGATTCCGTTGACGGTAGGCGAACCGTGCGATTTAGGCGCAATCAACCTCGCCGCATACGTCGAAAAAGGCACATTCAACTTCAAAAAATTCCGTTCCGACGTGCGCGACTGCACCCGCTTCCTCGACGACGTGCTCGAGGTCAACAAGTTCGCCCTCGAGGACAACCGCATTGCCAGCCAGGACTTGCGCCGTCTTGGGTTGGGCGTGATGGGACTTGCCGATGCCTTGATTTTGATGGGCTTGCGTTACGACCGCCAGGACGGGCGCGATATGATCGACCAGATCATGAGCACCATGCGCGAGGAAGCCGTGCGTGAATCCGAAAACCTGGGTCTCGAGCGTGGTGTCTATCCAGTCTTCGAGCGGTATCAAGACAAAATTCCCCACGCGCCGCGCCGCAACGTTGCGGTCTTGACGGTCGCCCCAACAGGCACGACCAGCATGTTGATGGGCGTCTCGAGCGGCATCGAACCCGTGTTTTCGCCGTTCATTTGGCGCAAGATCGGCAGCGATTACAAAGCCTTGATCGCGCCACTGTTCCAAGAGTTGCTCGAGCAATTCCCAGCACACCCGCAGTACGCCAGGGACGGACGCTGGGATTGGGATAAAGTCACCGAAGCCCTTGGCGGCAATCACGGCTCTTGCGTCGGACTGGATTTTGTACCGCAAGTGGTGCAAGACGTGTTCGTTTGCGCCCACGACATCGCGCCGCTCGACCATGTGCGGATGCAAGGCACGGTGCAAAAAGCCTTTGACCGCGAAGGATTCGCCGCGAACAGCCTCTCGAAAACCATCAATCTGCCCAACAGTGCCACCGTCGAAGAAATCGAGGCGGCGTATCTCGAGGCGTACAAAACGGGTTGCAAAGGGATTACGGTCTACCGCGACGGCAGCCGTCAATTTCAGGTGTTAAGCGTCAGCAAAGACGAGAAAAAAGAGGAAGTTAAAGAGACCAAGCTCGAGTTGAAACCAGAATTGACCGAATCGAGCGACAACCACACCTGGCAAGCCTCGCCCAAATTTCAACCAGGCAAACCAATTCTCGAGCGACCAACGCGGTTGACGGGCGTGACCGACATGGTGAAACTGACCGACTTGGGCGCGGGGTCAAAACGCACGTTCTTGATTACCACCAACACGCTCGAGGGCAAACCGATGGAAGTCGTGGTCGTCTCGGGACGTGCAGGAGACGAGGCGAACGCGGACTCCGAAGCTTTGGGGCGCGTGGTTAGCATTGCGCTGCAATACGGTGTGCCAGCCGAAGCGATTCAGAAGACTTTGCGCGGCATCAACGGCGGGTTGTACGGGAGTTACAACGGGCGCTTGGTCGCCAGCAAAGCAGACCTGATTGCGGTGGCGCTCGAGAGTACCAGCAGCACGGGCGGCGTGAAGCCAGCCGAGCAACCACTCCTCTACCCGATTCTGGAAGGTGCAGCACCAGAAAACTCGAGCGACACGCCACTTTTCAGGAATGTGAAAGCGGTGGAAATGAAAGGCGAGAAATGCCCGAGTTGCTCGAGTCCGAACTTGGTGCGGGAAGAGGGATGCTTGAAATGCCAGAGTTGCGGATACAGCAAGTGCGGGTGAAATGAACATGCCCGCTCGAGTATCCCGATAATTTATGGCAAAAGACTTTTTCAGTGAAGCCGTCAAAAACGCTCTTCGCAAAGATGGTTGGGAAATCACCAACGACCCACTCGCGCTCGAGTACGGCGATGCAGCATTTGAAATTGATCTTGGCGCAGAACGAATCGTCGGCGCAGAACGAAGTGGTAAACGAATTGCCGTAGAAATCAAAACCTTTATTCGCAAATCTGCATCACACGAATTCAGTGGATCGCTGGGTCAATACCTCAGTTACCGTCACGCATTGACGCAAATTGACCCAGATCGAAAACTCTTTCTTGCCATTCCAAGCAGCGCCTATCAAGGATTCTTTCAAAGCCGATTTGCAAAAGAAATGATTGACATACACAAAATAGCGCTTGTGGTCTACAATCCAGAGCAAGAGGTGATCGAAGCATGGCTCTGAAAAAACTCCAAAAAGCGGTTCATCAGGTTTTTGACGCACTCAAAGCCAAGCAAGTGCTGTTACCAGCAGGCATCGAACGCCAGTTTTTGATGGACGACCAAAACGGGCATTACCAACTGCAAAACATCGGTTGGCAAGACTCGAGGTACACCCATAGCACTTTGGTTCATGTGGACATCAAAAACGATTTTGTTTGGGTGCAAGTGGACAACACCGAATACAACATTGTGGATTCGCTGCTCGAGCAGGGAGTGCCAGAAAATCGGATTGTGCTTGGATTTCAAGCGCCGTTTCAAAGGCAGTTTAGTGGGTTTGCAACTGGGAACGAAATTCCTGTCTAAGCCGTGTGCGAAAGACAGAATCTCAAGTTAGCACAATATTAAGTCTAACCATGTAGAATCGAGATCATGCAAGCCGCAAATAGCACCGCCGCAGAATTTCTCGAGAAACGCGGGTTGTATTTGAATGCTGGCGCGATTGAGGTTTGGGAATGTGGGCAGGATGGGGAGATGCGGTTTTACAACTCGAGTGGGGAGTTGGAACGGTCTGAATTGGTTGCGGATTTTTCTAAAGTGATGTCTGTTTCATTGCAGTGGCACGCCCTATCCCTGAACGAGCGTTCTCAGTTTCATAGTCACAATTAAGTATTCTTGTTTGAATGTCTGCCTTGTAGCCAAGTTCTTACATTGCACAAAATAGTCTTCCCAATGAGAATTGTGCAATACTTTAGTTACTAAGGAGCAACAAACTACATATGAAGCCTGTTACTAAAAAAGTTTACTTTTACAAAATAGGATTTTTTGGAACCGCTCCAGTAGGGCAAAATATCGCCCCAGAGGTCAGTGCAAATGACGTTATGACAATTATTCAGGAGCTTCCAAGAGATGAAAAAAGTAATCCTTCTCGCATTTTAAAATCTTCGTCAGGGGTAGATTTACCTAGTCTTATTCTGTATGTAACAGAAAATATCATAAAAGAGAAGGTCACTGGTTATATTGCCAGTATCCAGGAGAGTGATTTACCTCCGACTTTTGACCCTCAAACAGGCGACGTTCAACCTAATAATCCAATACCTCTGTTGCATAGATCACATTTCTATATAGACGTAAACACTGGGAATATGGCTTTTCAGTCTTCAAAATCATCTCCTAATATTGCCGCATTTGCATATTATATTCAGCAAAAAGCATCTAGCATTGTCAATTCAGTTTATCCGAGAATCTATTTAAGCGTAGATACTATTGAGTTATTAAAAAACAGACCAAGAAAATCTCTTGAGCTACAGATACATAGCTCTGCCATAGAAAAAACAAGAGTTCTGGGTGAAAACATATTTTTAAGTTTGCAAAATCTTGCCAAAGTTAATAATACTGAATCTGTGGGAATAATATTGAGCATAGGAAAAGGTAAGAGAAAAGGAAATTTAGATATAAATGAGTTAGTGGAAAGCTTAAGTGCGTTTTTAGCAGCCGCAAGTATGAATTTAGAGACTTTAAGAATTAGAACAGATGAGGGTTATATAGATTTAATAGAGCAAAAGTTTTTTCTAAGTGTAGATTTTCCAAGTGATGTTTTCAAAAAACCAAACGTTGAAAGTATTGATATATTAGTACCAATGGAGATGGCATACAAAGCCAATGAAAATGTCATCAATTGTCAAAAAATTTAAATCTATTATTTCTATAGAAGAAATCCCACTCTCTTTATTAAAGATAAGTGTCTTTTCCTTATTACTTGGACTTTTAATAGTGCTACTAGATAATATTTTTTTCTTTACGATTCAAGATAAAATTTTTTCAATGCAAAAAGATATATATCTTGCCTTTATGGCTTTATCTGCAACTTTTGTAGGTTTCTTGATTTCTGCTTCAGCAATAATATCTTCATTTTCAATTTCTGGAATTCTAAAAAAAGCCCTTGTAAATGGTACATTTTCTGATGTTATAGATTACATGTATATAACGAAAAAAGTCTATACTCTCCTCTTTGCAATTTCAACAACAGGTCTTTTTTTAATGTCTTATCCCGAGATAAGCAAAATATTACTCTATTTTTTAATTTCTTTTACTGTTGTAGCAATATTTTTAACTTTTTATTCAATAAAAATTCTAGAACAATTAACTAAAATATCCATCATAGACAAGAAAAAAGAAATAGAGATAGAAAGACAAAAAAGTAATATACCACCAGTTGCTACTTTAGAACCAAAAAGCGATGGTTTTATTGGAAAAAAATAATCTAAAGCCTTTGAAATGTCATAATCAAATCCTCAAATTTTTAACCTTCTTATTCCTCTCATGCTTCTATAAAATCATACCTTGCAAGTTTTAATCCTCAACCTCGGGTGGTAAATTTTCGTACAACACCGCCAACGGCAACTAAAACCCAATGCTCGAAACTTGCCTTCACATCAGTTTTTGCTACACTAAACCCATGACCCTCGCGCTCGAGCCAACCACTGCCGTACCACTAAGAACCGACCCAAACGGCGTGATTCGGGTTGGCAAATCTCGAGTGACCTTGGAAACCTTGCTTCATTCCTGGCAGCAAGGCTCGAGTCCTGAAGAGATCGTCGAAGCTTTCCCTGTTTTGAAACTCGATGATGTTTACGCGGTGATTGCTTACGTCTTGCGTCACGAAGAAGACATGAAAACGTACTTGCAAGAAAGCAAACTCGAGCAAGGACAGGCACTCGAGAACATCAAGGTTTGGTTTCCGAACGCGGACTTTCGGGCGCGGGTCTTGGCGAAGGCGGCAGCCAAGGGTTTGCGTTGAAACTTGCCATTGACGAGAATTTGGACAATCGAATCGTGCGGGGTTTACGACGGCTTCATCCAGAACTGGATGCCATTCGGATTCAGGACACCGAAATTTACGAAGCCGATGATCCTGTCGTGCTCGAGTGGTGCGTGGCAGAGGAACGCATTCTGGTTTCGCATGATTTTAGAACAATTCCAAAATACGCTTATGAACGCATTCGTGATGGTCAAATCGTGGCTGGAATTATTCTTGTTCCCACTGATTTATCAATTCAGCAAAGCATTGAAGACTTGCACATTCTGATCGAATGCGCTACTGACGAAGATTGGACAAACCGACTCGAGTATCTGCCACTTTAAGTTCGTTTCAAATCTTCTCGAGCTTTGCAGGTTTCAGCCTTCAGCTTCGGGTGGTAAATTTTCGTACAACACCGCCAAGGGCAACGAAAACCCAATGCTCGAGAATTCAAGCACCGCATCATTCAATAAAATCTCGTGTTGCCAAGTGCCGTTGTGTTTTGAATACACTTCGGCAAGGGGTTCGTTTTGACTGAGCAAAACATACTGCTCGAGGCTTGGGATGCTGCGGTAATTTCGTAGTTTCTCGCCTCGGTCTATGCTTTCGGTGGTTGGCGATAAAACTTCAATCACGATGCTCGGGCGACGTTTGACGCGTGGGCTATCAAAACTCGAGTCTTGCAGCACAAAAACATCTGGGTAGTATCCAATGTCTTCTGGTGTTCGGATCAGAATGTCGCTTTTGTAAACCCGATACGTTTGTTTTAAAGCTTCTAAAAACAGACGGGCGTACAGACCGCCAGCAACATGATCGTGTCTGTCTGTGCCGCCAGCCATGACGAACAAGTTACCATAGACAAATTCGTGTCGAACGGGACTGTTCTCTTCAATCTCGAGAAAATGCTCGAAACTCGAGACGCTGCGTTCTGGTGCTTGACGGCTCATGGGGGAAGTATAGCGCAGAGAGTTAAGAGTTTGCGGGTCCTTGCCAGGTTTTTACGTGCTTTCGCCAGCACTGCTTCAGGCTCGAGTTTAGGGTATGCTTTGTGCGTGAAACCACAAATTGTACTCGCGTTCGTCTCAACCCTACTCTTGATCGGCTGCGGCGAGAAAACTTTTTCCAAAGCAGATGTCGAAACCGGTTCGATGGAAGCCTTGACCAAAAAGGTCGGTCAACCCTCACCTCAGATCACCTGCCCCGAGGACCTGAAAGCCAAAGTCGGCGAGAAAATGATTTGCAGTATGCCAATCAATGCCAAAACCTACGATGTGACCGTCACCGTCACGTCTTTGGATGACAGCAGCACGGGTCATTACGATGTCGAGGTTGCCAGCGCACCGCGCCCTTAAAAAAATGTTTGATCTCGAGCTTGGTTTGTTCTGAATCAGGCAGTTGAACGCTGACCATGCCCACTCGGGTTTACGTTCAGCTTCCCTCATCTGTTTGACGTTAAACTATTATTCCAATGCCGTTACCGACTCCCAACCTCGATGACCGAAAATTTCAGGAAATCGTCGATCAAGCCAAGCGTCTCATTCCGCGTTACACGCCCGAATGGACAGACCACAATGTTTCTGACCCTGGCGTGGCATTGATCGAACTGTTCGCCTGGATGACCGACATGCTCTTGTACCGTGTCAATCAGGTGCCGGACAAAATGTACGTCAAGTTCCTCGAGTTGATTGGTGTCAAGCTCGAGCCTCCCAGGGCGGCGGTTGCACCGATCACGTTTTACCTCTCGGCAGCGCAGGACGGTGTGGTGTCGGTGCTCGAGGGAACGGAGGTGGCGACGGTGCGCACCGAAACCTCCGAGGCGATCATTTTCAGCACCGAGGAGACCTTGGTGATTCGTCCGCCGACGGTTTTGGGGGCATTAACGCAGTCGGTGCGTTTGGGCGGCGAGCAGGCTTGGCTCAAACACGATTTACGAGCGCTCGAGTTGGCGGGCAATCGCTTGGTCATGTTTTCGCTTGACCCAACGCCTGGCGATGCGTTTTATATTGCGTTCGAGGAAGACCATTCGATGCACGTGCTGGCGATTTCGTTGCAGGTCGATGTCGCGGGTGGTGCGGGTGTTGACCCTCGAGACCCACCGATTGAGTGGCAGGTCTGGCAGGGCAACATCGCCAAGTGGGTCACCTGCGAGGTCGAGTTTGATGCGACGGGCGGTTTCAACACCCCTGGCGATGTGATTTTGCACCTTTCCAAAATGGAGCGCGGGGCGTTTCAGGGTTTGACGGCGTACTGGTTGCGGGTGCGTTTGACCAATCCAACGCCGAGCAGCGGCACGTACAAGGTTTCGCCACTGCTCGAGCAGATGGTCATAGAATCTCGAGGAGGGACTGTCAATGCTAGGAATGCCGTCACGGTGCGCCAAGAGCATCTAGGGCAGTCTGAGGGCACGCCAGGGCAAAGTTTTCAGTTGTCCCGAACCCCAATATTGTCGCGCGACCCGAGCAAAGACTTTTTGATCGTCGAGGAACCAGGCGAAGCTCCAGAATTCTGGTCGGAGGTAGCAGATTTTGCCGATTCCAAAGAGGGCGACCCGCATTACACGCTGGACGCCCAAGATGGCACGATCACGCTCGGACCAACCTTGTTGCAATCGGACAACAGCGTGTACCTGTTCGGCAAAATCCCAAGCAAGAATGCAAGTTTAAGGTTCTCGAGGTATCAGCACGGCGGCGGCGTGATTGGCAACGTGCCAAAGGGGGCGCTGTCGGTCTTGCGGTCTTCGATTCCGTATGTGGCGCGGGTGATCAACCGCGTTGCCGCCGTGGGTGGCGCAAACGCCCAGAGCCTCGAGGAGGCAAAACTTCGTGCGCCACAATCGTTGCGCACGCGCACTCGGGCGGTCACGGCGGACGATTTCGAGTATTTGGCATCGCAGGTGGCGGGGGTGGCACGAAGCAAGTGCGTCACGCCGTCGGAACAGACGGGACGCAACGATCCCAAACCTGGGCAGGTGGTCTTGGTGGTCTTGCCAGAGGTCGAGAATGTGACCGAACGCATGACGATTGACGATTTCACGCTGTCTGCCGAGTTGCGTTCTGCGCTCAAATCGCATCTGGACGACAAGCGCGTGCTCGGCTCGAGTTTGGAGATTCGAGCGCCGCAACTGACCTGGGTCAGTGTGAATGCCAAGTTGCGGTTGACCGAACGTGCCAGCGATCCCGCCATCGCCATTGAGGTGCGGAGCAACGCCGAGAGGGCGTTGTATCGCTACCTCAATCCGTTTATTGGCGGTCCGCAAGGTGACGGTTGGGTGTTCGGGCGCGATCTGCACATTTCCGAGGTCAACGCACTGTTGCAACGTGTGCCTGGGGTCGAATTCGTCGAGGAGATTCAATTGCTGGTGCGCGAACCAGGTTCAAACGAAGTGCCGCGCCCAGTGCCAGCACGTCTCAGCCTGACTCGAGATGGCGTGGTGGTTTCCGACGTTCACCGCATCACACTGCTTTAAAATCTCGAGCCATACGCGGAACGCAATAAAGCTCCCCTCTCCTGATGTTGGGAGAGGGGTTGGGGGTGAGGGTAGAGCAATTGCTGAAGTTCGTGCCTCAAAGGAAAAAGACTTAATCTGCAATCATCACGGTCATAAATCCAGTCGTGATCGTCGAACCGTGCGCGGTTTTATCACCAATTCTGGCGGCGGGCATCCCATTGATTTTGACTTTGCTCGAGCCTTGAATCACCGTGTTTGGTCCTGCGGCGCAGGGTGTGGCTGGGGTGGTGACGTATGCCGCCAGCAAACCACCAATTTTAACAATCGATGGCGCTCCAACAGGCGGCAGCAAGACGCCCGGCACTCCATTGGGGCAAATGTGCGTGTCGGTGGCTCGAGCGGCGGGGGGCATAGAAACTCCTTTAACCAATGTTGATCTGGGGGGCTTTGATCGAAACTTCGGTCTCGCCGGTGATGTTGACCTTCTGACCTTTCAACTCGAGGTTTTTGTCGGCTTTGATTTCAACGTCACCTTTGGCATGAATGCTGATTTTGTTCTCTTTGGTGTCAATGTGAACAATGTTGCCCTTGGAATCGGTGATGGTGATGCCTGGCGTGCCGCTCGAGTCGTCAATGATAATCAAATGGCTGTCCTCAGATTTGCCATTGTTGGTTTGAATGTAACGCCTGACCACATGCCCACCCTCGAGGTAATCGCCTTTTTTCTTGTACGGCGTGTCAACCCCGTTCCACAAGCCACCCATGATGTAGGGCAGGTGAATGTCGCCCTGTTCAAAACCGACCAGCACTTCGTCGTTGACATCGGGCATCCATTCCAAACCGCGACCCTTGCCCGCGCCGATGCCGACCACCCGCGCCCAATCGCTCTCTTTGTCTTCACTCAGGGCTGGGAATTTGACTTTCACACGCCCGAGGTCTTTGGGGTCATCGCAATTGGTAACAATGCCGACCATAAAACCGGCTCGAGGTCCACTTTCGCCGCCCGCACCCTCGAGCATCGCCATGAGCGTGTTGGTGTGTTGGGCGCTGATGCTGAAGTCGGTGGTGTAACTTTTGCTGGTGTTGTACCGATGCGTGGCGTGAGTCACGACGTATGTGCCTTTAAATTTGTCGCCAATGTTGGGAATGTTGATTTTCGCGCCCGCCACAATGCCAGGGTTGCCGCCGCAGGTGCCTTCGGCTTGGACAAAACCGCCCGAGTTGCGGTTGGCTTCGGCTTTGACGAGTTGATCGGCAACGGCTTGGTTGCGAATCGTGGTGGACAAAACCTGCACGGCTTTGCCACCCACTTTTTGGGCTTGACCCGTGTTGTCGGTTTCGGAAATATCGGGCTGACTTTCGCCCTTGGTCGCCCTGGCGACGATGGCTTTTTTCTTGTCCGAATCCCAACCGCGCACCTCAAATTCGGTATGCTGATCGAGCGTGGTCATTTGCGGTTGAAAATCCATCAAACCGTCCTGCCCCCAGTTCAGTTCGATCTCGTCGTCAACATCGCTTTTTTGGGGTTTTTCAAAATGCAAATCTTTGTCGCGCACAAATACGGTGTAACCAATGTTCTCGGCACGTTTTTGTAAGAACTCGAGGTTGGTTTCGTTGTCCTGAAAGACATAAGGGTGAATCGGTGAGGTGGACTCGATTTTTGACGAGCCGAGTTTCATCTCGCCGGCAATTTTTTTGGCGATGTCGGCGTCGGACATGTTCTGGTAATCCCTGGTGTACTTGCCACGGTTCAGGCGGTGCAGACGGTCGAATGCCCGCACGGTCATGTAAATGTTGGGGTAGCTAAATTGCGGTTCGACCTGAATGATCTCGCCGTCAAAAATGCGTTTGTCTTTGTTGTTTTCTCGAGACAAAATTTTTAAGGATTTCCCAACCTCGAACAAGCCGCTGTCCACCAATTTCATGCCCTTGTCGTGAAACGAAACCACGGCGACATCGGGCAAGTGAATGGTACTTTCCATGGTGATGTCGCGCAGTTTGGTCTGAAGGTCGGCGTTGACGCTGCCGTCGATCTCGACCAGAAAGTGAACCACGTTGCTCGAGGGCTTAGACAACGGGAATCACCAGGGCTTCTCCGGGCGTCAAGCGCCTGATGTTTTTGATCTTGTTGATGTCGGCAATTTTGCGCCACTGCGAGGAATCGCCAAGGGTCACGTGGGCGATTCGTGCCAGGGTGTCGCCGTCTTTGATCGTCCACATCCGTTCGCCGCCGATGCCGCCTGAGGTTGGGTTGGTCCAGGGCAGGGCTTGGTCGTCACTTTTTTGCTTAAAGCTCACATCCACCGTGGCACGCACCGGTTTTCCGTCGGGCATGAACATCGTAAATTGTTCGGAAATACTTTCGATCACGCCGTCGAACGACCAGGTCGAACCCCAGAAGAATTTGACGAAAGGCGGGCGACCGTGTTTGGATTTTGGGTCTTTGAGTTTGTCGTCAACCTGCATCAGCAACCACAGACCGTTGGTGTGGTCGCGGACATCTTGCACGCTGCCGCCGCCCTTGGCTTGGTGGTAGGTGTCAAAAAACAACTGGAGTTTTAAGGTTGCGCCCTCGCCGCCCGAGAACGTGATCTCGCCAGCGTTTTTTTGCGGTCCGCTTTCGTCGCCTTTGCCCCAGGAGTTTGACTTGGCAAACGTGTACTCTTTGGGGTTAAACATGCACTCGACGTTGGGGGTTGTGCCATCAAGATTGATAATCCGTGCCTTGTTTAAGCTCATACCAAACCTCCATTTTGCTGGTTGCTCGAGGGTGCTGATGCCGTGTGCTCGAGGGTGCTGATGCCGTGTGCTCGAGTTTGCTGAAGCTGGGTTGCTCGAGAGTTGCGTTTTAACGGTATTTCAGATCGCCACAAACGATGGGATCGCCAATGCCTTTGGGGTCGGTTTCGCCGCGTTGAAAGTACAGCACGATGAGCGGTTCTTTTTTGGCTTTGTTGGCGTCAAATTTTTTGGTTGGAATCTCGGTTTCGGCAAAACCGTCGCCGTATTCGTTGGCTTGCAGGGTGCTCAAGGGCAGAAAGGTCTTGGTGGTTTTGTCGTCGCACTCGCCGTAACGAATTTGACCGGCATGGACTGATTTTGGAGCCAAATCGGCGATGGTCACCGAAACTTTGGTTTTCTCATTGGAATAGCCTTTCACCAAAATATAACCGCCGGCTTTGTTGCCCACGTCTCCCCTGACGGCTTCTGCCCGCAGCACCACTGGGAACACAACCACCTCCGTAATTTCGACGGGTATTGGCGTACACGCCACAAAAGAAATCAGAAACATCAGTATGATTGGTAATTTTTTCATCCAAATCCTTTCTAACAAAATCCTATTGGCATCCTGGAGGAATGGGGTTGCCGTCTCGCCAACCGCAAAAAACATGTTGAACCTTGTCGTTGTAGGTGGTCATTTGACCCATAAATTGATTGGAATCGTAGTGAGAAATGTCCATGCGCAACGATCCGACCTCTTTGTTGTGCGAATCCAGCACCGTGTCGGAAATAACAGTTTGTTTGTCCGAGAACTTGGGAATGCTAAACGAACCCCCTTTGATTAAAAGCGTGCTTTCGCCCTCGCACATCTGCCCATACACATTTTCGTTGACGCGGTGAAGCGTTAATTGGCAATTGTTGGCTGGGGTGATGCCCACAATTTTGACGTTCCAATCGCCGGCGAAGCTGCAACCGTCGGCAAATTCGACGTTTTCTTTGGCGCCGCACCACTCGCCGTATGCCAACGACGTTCCGTTAACGGTGGTTTGGTTGTTTCTAAAGTTTAACGTCAGGTTTTTGGCGCTGAACGGACCCAAATACTTGATCAGTTTTTCGGTTTTGCGCTCGAGTTTGAGTTTAAATTGGTTTTGTTTGGAACTGATCAGGTCGTTCACGTCGCCGATCAGGGTATCGTTTTTGTTCCACAAGCGCATCGTGCCAAAATTCATGTACCACAACTCACCTGGGTCAACCGGAACTGGCGGGGCGACCACGGGCGCAGATGCTTGAGGTTGAGTTGGCGTTTGGGCTTGTGATTGAGGTTGCACCGCTGGCGGACGCGGCGTTGGTTTTGGACGAACCGCTACAGGCGGTGTCACTGGGCTGGGCACAGGTCTTTGGATCGGCGGGGCAACAATTGGCGGCGGCGGGTCACTTACCGTCAATGTGGCTCGAGCCACCTTTTGAAAACCATCGTCATTTTCGGCAGTTAAGGTGTAGGTGTAGGTTCCGGCTCGGCTGGGTTCGGCGATCAACTGCGAGGCGGCGGGCGCGAGGTCAGAAAAGTTGGTGTTGTCCGTCCCCGAGATTCTGATGTTGCTGGCGTTGGAGGTTGCCCAGTTGAGGGTGATTTCTTGTCCCTGCCCCCTGATGATTTGGGCTGGGCTGACCGTTAACGCGACATTGGCTTGGGCGGCAACAACTTTGAGTTTCAAGCTGCGGCTGATGCTCGGCGGTGTGGCATCGTCTGCACCGAAAGCCGTGACGGTGACATCGCCGCTCTGATCGAGTTTGAAAGCATAGCCATTGCATTTGTCCATGTCCTTGACTTCAGAGGCGGTGCTCAGTTGGTATTTCAAGACATTTCGGGTCTGGCATTGCAGGGTAAAAACCGCCTGTCCGTCCGCACCTTTGACCGCCTTGCCGCCCGAGGGCAGCACGGTCACGGTCAGGCTTGGTGGCAGGCTTTTGGGACGATTGGGGGTGACGGTCAAATCGGCTTTCGCCTCGCCCCAACCAAAGAGGTTGATCCTGTTGCTGGCGACCACCGTGTAGGTGTCGGGCTGCTCGAGTCCTTTGGGTTCGGCAAAACCTTCAATAAAATTGGTGCCAGAATTGATGCCGCACTTGCCGTTTTTGAATCCCAGTTTTTGATAGTTCATGCCGCCCTTGCGACCGATGGTGGCGTTGACGGCGGCATCGGCTTTGGAGCAAATGATGGTGAAGCCTTGCTTGACGTTTGGGGTGTTGCCCAGCAGCGCCAGTTCGATGGTGGGCTTGCGCATGTTGAGGAACAACACGAGCGCCAAGATGGTCGCCAGCGCCCAAATCACCCAGTACGGGATCAATCCAAAATGGGTCATCTGCCCAATCGCGTCCTTGGGTCTGGACGCCGCAATGACGTTGCCCAGGACCTGGGTTTCTGGCATTTCTTGGGCGTCTGCCGTGACGACAAATGGACGTTGGATTGGACGTCCAACAAGACGCCAAGACGCCCAGGCGCGAAGTTGAACTGGGGCACTTTCTCCAGGCTCGAGGTCGATGGGTTCGGAGCTTGGGCGCGGCGGCTCGAGGTATTGTTTGCGTTTTTTGGGGTCGGCTTCGGCGCCGGTCAGGTCTTGCAAATCCCTGGCGTACATGGTGGCGCGGCGCATGGTGGGTCCGACGAAGGCTTCAAAGGCAGAACGTGCCATCATGGTGATTGGATAGGTCAGCAGCCTGAAGTATTTTAAGACCACACCCCTTGCGCCCGGCGGGAAGGTCAGTTTGGGTTTGGTCTCGTCGAATTTAAATTGCAATTTGCTGCTGTCATCTTCGGCGCTGACCACGTACCGCACCGGAATGTTGCCCTCATTTTTGATGACGGTGTTAAAAACGGCTTTGCGTTTGGAATTGAGGTTGTTGGGACGCACCGCCAACGTCGATTGCCCAAAGCCCTGCACCGTCCAAAGGGCGTTCGCCGCGCCGCCCGCGTCTTCCTCGAGTTCGGTACTTTTGGCGCGAACGATCACGCGGTACTTGCCTGCCCGAGATTCGCTGACCCTCGGCACCAAAATGGTCATGGTGGCGCTGGCTTGGGTGTTGGGATTGAGTTGAATCGGCGCGTCCTGCGGCACAATCCAGTGCGGTGGCACGCCGTCAACGGTCAACTCGAGGTGATCGACCAGTGAGCCAAGGTTTGCCAGTGTGACCTTGAGGTTCATGGCTTGCCCTGGAATCAGGCTGAGGACATCGCGCTCGAGCGCCACCGCAATGCGGTTTGCGCCCGCCGCGCCCGAGGGTTGCTCGAGTTTGAGCCAGTACGTGCCGATTTGCAGCACGCCGAGCCAAGACCAGACCGTGGGTTCGAGTTTGGGCAGGCGTCCGTTCTCAAGACTCGAGCCGATCAGCATCGAACCGTTGCTGCTCGAGAGGTCGGTCACCAGCACCTCGCGTCCGTCAAATTCGACCCGGGCGTGGTGCCTCGAGACGGTGTCGCCCGCCAGGGTCAGGGTGTTGCTGACCTCACGCCCGATGGTCAGGGGTTGACCCGTCAACTCGAGGGTTTGCAAGACTTGCCCCTGGGCGTCCACGACCGTGATGCGCGGCGCGTCCGAGCGACCCGTCGGCGGCGGGATGACCGGCGTGACCCTGGGGCGCTCGCCACGGTCGAAAGCTCGGGTGGCGCTCAAACTCGGGAATAAATCGTCGAGGATGGCTTGCAGGGTGTCGCGGATTTCTTCGGCGCTGGGGCGTTCGACAGGCATCTTGCGCAGGCAACGCATGACGATTGCCTCGAGGTCGGGGCGCAATTCTGGGCGAATGTCGCGCAGCGGTGTGGGTTGGTCGTAAACGTGTTTGTTGGCGGCTTCGCCGAGGTTGCGCACCTCGAATGGCACCAGACCGGTAAAGACGTGGTACATGACCACGCCGAGCGAGTAGACATCGCTGCGCTCGTCGCCCTCCTTGCCCATGCACTGCTCTGGTGAAATGTACTTGGGCGAGTTGACCGGACCCGCGTCGTCGTTGCTGGCTTGGGCGGAGGCGTTGGCGACCAGCCGCGCGATGGCAAAGTCCGAGAGCTTGACGCGGTAGGAGCCGCCCGCCGTGGCTTGCAGCAAAATGTTTTCGGGTTCGATCTCGCCGTGAACCACGCCTTTGCGATGGGCGAATGCCAGACCGTCGCTGGCTTGGCGCATGAAGTCGAGCGCCATGCGCAAATCTGGGCGAGCGCCGTCACGGGTTTGGCGCTGCAACCAGGTGCTTAACGACCCGTCGTTGACGAATTCCGCGACTTGATAGTGAAAGTTTTGATCCTCGCCGTAATTGAGAACCCGCGCAATGTGGTTGTGCTCGAGCGAGACCAGCGTCTCGAGTTCGGCAAAGAATTGATTTTGAAATTCGGCACTCGCGCCGCCCTGAGGATGCAGGATTTTGAGCGCCACCGTAATTAGCGTCTTGTCGGCAACGGCACGAAACGTCTGCCCAGTTTTTCCAGGGCGCAGGGCATCCTCGAGCTTGTAAGGTCCGATGTTTTTGCCGATGAGTTTTTCGCTGATGACGTTGTTCATTGCGCCGATACTCCAGGTTTCACAT
>CAXTTL010000002.1:0-72382 GCA_964247135.1 uncultured Deinococcales bacterium
CAACCGCTTGCGGTTTGACCTCGAGTTCAAAACTGGTGGTCGTGCCGTAACTGGTTTTCCACTCGGCTCGTTCGATTCCTCGGGTGCTTAGCTCAAACCGAATGTTGGAATTCGTGAGCTTGTACGCACTGCGGAACTCGAGGTCAAACCGCAAGCGGTTGTTCAAACGGTCTGGCTCGAGCGATGTGTACTTCCAAGAAAAGCCTAAGTTTTTCAAGCTCAGAACGCCTCGGGTTTTGGCATAGCTCGCCAGTCCACTGCCTGCTTGTACACTTTCGTTCGGCAATGGAAAACCAGGCTCGAGCCTCGCATTTCCACCCGTCGAACTGCTGTTGGTGATGCGCGGCGGAAAACTGCTGAAATCCAACCAGTACATTTGCACGCCGCCACTTTTCGGGTCGTTCGGGTTTTTTAACAAATGCACCTCGAGTTTAGAATGCTTGGCGTCAATCGGTTTGGATTGCATGGTAATGCGTCCGTCATACACCGACCCCAGCCCTTCACGGTGCGCGTGATACGACCAAGTGTGAGGCTCGAGGTACGGGGCATACATGGTTTGGGTTGTTGGCTGGGCGCAGGCGGTCAGGATTCCAAAACCAAGATAGAGGAGATGTTGCAGGCGGATCACGACTCGAGTTTAAGCGCGAACGGTCTGGTTTTTTGTGTGCTTTCTCGAGATGCCTATACAGCTTTTTCGTATTTTTATGCGGTACTCGAGCAATCCTTAACTTTAAGAATTCGCGTTCTGCAATCCCTGACATGATTTCTCGAGAAACTTGTACTCGGTTCAGTATGCGCCAAAAAGTTCTCTAAAAAGCTGTGATTTTTGGGCTTTAAGATTTAGAATTATGGTCTATGGCAAAAAATAGCCGTACCACTTCTAAACAGGACGCAACCTTCAAAGGCAGCGTCACTGAAACGTTGGAACTCAAGCCTTTTCAAATCCTCGCGCCCGACGGCAAACCCGTCCGTGAAG
Source organism: uncultured Deinococcales bacterium (assembly GCA_964247135.1). Classification (GTDB taxonomy): domain Bacteria; phylum Deinococcota; class Deinococci; order Deinococcales; family JAAFIG01; genus JANXTZ01. Next base: position 977 of record CAXTTL010000002.1, read on the forward strand.
ATTTGATCCCTGACCTCGAGTTGGTCGAGACTTTGTACCGAAAGATGGCGCAATTGCGTTACCTGGACGATAAATTCTTTACTTTGGCAAAATCAGCCAGACTCGGGACGTATGCGCAATTTGGAGGACAGGAAGCCAGTCAGGTTGGTTCGGCATTCGCGCTCGAGCGCTCCGATTATCTCGCCCCGATGTACCGCAACACGGCAGCCATGATCACCCACGGCTGGCCCACCAAAAACGCCATCATGTACTGGCGTGGACACCCCGAAGGTTGGCGTTTGCCCGACAACCTCAACATTCTGCCGATCATCATTTCGATCCCTGGGCAGTACGTTCACGGTGCGGGTGCGGCACTGGGCGCCAAGCTCAAAGGCACGAATCAAATTGCCATGACTTACATCGGTGAGGGCGGCACGTCGCAAGGCGATTTTCACATTGCCGTGAACTTTGCCAGCGCCACCAATGCGCCGTGCGTGTTCATCATCGAGAACAACGGTTGGGCGATCAGCGTCCCTCGAGCGGTGCAATCCAAAGTCGATTACCTGATGCGCCGCGCCGAAGGGTACGGCATCCCTGGTTATCTGGTGGACGGCAACGACGTGCTGGCAGTCCATCACACCGCCAAACAAGCCGTGGACGACGCTCGAGCGGGCAAAGGTCCAAGCCTGATCGAACAGATGACCTACCGCATTCGTCCGCACACCACGGGTGACGAAACCAAAGCCTACCGCACCGAAGACGAAGCCAACGATTGGATTGCCCACCGCGACCCAATCAGTCGCGTCAAAAAATTCTTGGAACTCGAGAAACGCTGGAACGATGACCGCGAGGTTGCCATGATTGCCGAAATCGAATCCGAATTTGCCGAAGCGCTCGCCGCCGCCGATGCCGCCCCAGCGCCAGACCCTCGAGCCATCCTCGAGTACGCAATGGTCAACCCTGGGCAAAATTTAATCGCCCAACAAGCCGAACTCGAGCGTCGCATTGCCGCATTTGGAGGCGCACAATGACCCAAATTGTCGAACGCCCTGTCGAGGGCGAAACCAAACCCATGACGATGGCAGCCGCCATCACCGACGCGCTCGATCTGGCATTGCAACACGACCCGAGCGTGGTCATGTACGGCGAAGACGTTGGCAATCTCGGTGGCGTGTACCGCATCACGACTGGTTTGCAAAAAAAGCATGGCATTGAACGCGTGTTTGACTGCCCCCTGACCGAATCTGGCATTGTCGGTACTGCTGTCGGCATGGCAGCCGTTGGAATGCGCCCAGTGGTCGAATTGCAATTTGGTGGTTTCATGATGCCCGCGATGGATCAAATTTACAGCCACGTCTCGAGATTCCGTTACCGCAGCCGTGGGCGTTGGAAGACCCCGCTCGTCGTGCGATTCCCTGTTGGTGGCGGCTTGGGGTTGCTCGAGCAACACGCCGACAGTCCAGAGACCTATCTGGCGCACACCCCAGGCATCAAGGTGGCGTACCCAAGCAATCCTTACGATGCCAAAGGCTTGCTTTTAAGTGCCATCGAAGATGACGACCCAGTGTTCTTTTTTGAAACCATCAAAAATTACCGCGATCCAAAACTGCGCATGGAAGTCCCAACGGGTTATTACAAAATCCCACTCGGCAAAGCTCGAGTGGCGCGTGAGGGCGCGGACGTGACCCTGATTACTTGGGGTGGCATGGTTCAGCAATGCGAAACCGCCGCCGCCGCCGCTGCCGAATCGGGCATTCAATGCGAAATCATTGATTTGCGCACCATCAGCCCGATTGACCTCGAGACGATCCTCGAGAGTGTCGAAAAAACGGGTCGCGTGGTGATCGTTCACGAAGCCAATTTGACCGGAGGCATGGGCGCAGAAATCTCCGCGCTGATCGCCCAACATGCCCTTTACAGCCTCGAGGCTCCGATTGAACGTGTGGCAGGGTTTGACACCATGCCAAGCCCGTTCAACAGCCTCAACCACTTCTCGAGACCCGAAGCGATTCACATTGCCGATGCGATTCGCAAAGTGCTCAGCGCCTAAACAAATTCTTGCGTGGGGGCGCATGGCGACCATGCCCGTAGCGATCCCGCCCGAAGGTGCGTCTTGGGATCAAGAAGGTGCATTTTATGGTCAAGAAGACATGCGCCTCACAAGACATAGACTTAATTCCTGGAGGAAACCCAATGCCCAAAGAAATGCTGATGCCAACCATGGCAGAATCCATCGTCGAGGTGGAAATTTTAAAATGGCTCGTAAATGAGGGTGACGACGTTAAAGAAGGTCAGATGGTGGCGGAAGTCATGACCGATAAAGTCACGACCGAAATCCCAGCGCCGTTCTCGGGGAAGCTCGAGAAAATTCTGGCAAAAGAGGGTTCAGTGGTTGGCGTTCGTGCGCCAATTGCGCAATTCGCAGGTGAGGGCGACGCTCCAGCCGCGAGTGCACCAGTTGCCACCGCGCCCGTTGCCGCCAGTACGTCAGCAACGCCCCCAGCCGTCAAACTTGGCGCAGACGATCAAAGCGCCACCGCCAGTGCGACCAACAGCATGTTCGGGGTTAACACCGTCGAAGCCAAACTGGACTTTGGTGGCGTCAAAAAAGGCGGTAACTCGAGCACCGCCGTTGCCGCAGGCACCAACAAATTCGGGCGACCCCTGGCAGTTCCAGCCGCTCGAGCTTTAGCTCGAGAGAACGACATTGACATTGCGACCGTGCCTGGCAGCGGACCGAACGGACGTGTCGGCATAGATGACATGCGCGGTTTTCTCGCCGCAGGGGGCAGCGCCGCACCAGCCGCCGCCGTCAGCACCCTAGCCAAAGCCGCCCCCTCGAGCAGCGGCGGTCTGAACGTTGCCGCGCCCGTGTACAAAACCCCCAAAGGGTACGAGCACCTCGAGACGCGCACACCATTGCGCGGGTTGCGCCGTGCGATCTCGAACGCCATGCAAGCCTCGCATTTGTACACCGTGCGCACCCTGACCATCGACGAGGTGGACATGACTGCGTTGGTGGCGTTGCGTACCCGTTTGAAACCAGCCGCCGAAAAAGCGGGCATCAAACTGACTTACTTGCCATTTATTTTCAAAGCCGCCACCACCGCGTTAAAAGCCTTCCCAAACCTCAACTCGAGCTTTGACGAAGCCACCCAAGAGATCGTTCACAAACAGTATTACAACCTCGGTTGCGCTGTGGACACCGAAGCGGGTTTGATCGTGCCCGTGGTCAAAGACGTGGATCGCAAAAGCATCACCGAAATCGCTCGAGAGATCAGCGAGCTTGCCAGCAAAACCCGTGAAGGCAAAGCCAGCCCCGAAAGTCTTTCAGGCTCGAGCTTCAGCGTCACCAACATGGGGTCGGCGGGTAGCTTGTTAAGCTTCCCGATCATCAACGTGCCCGATGCCGCGATTCTTGGGGTGCAAACCATTCAAGAACGTGCCGTCGTGCGTGATGGGCAGATCGTGATTCGTTCGATGATGTACTTGTCTTTAAGCTTCGACCACCGCTTGGTAGACGGCGCAGAAGCTGCCAGGTTCTTGCGTCATATTTCCAACCTCCTCGAGAGTCCAGATTTACTGTTGCTCCAAGCAATTTAAGGTTTTAAAAGGAAGCTCGAGGTTTTTAAGCCTCGAGCTTTTTCATGACTTGAACGTTTAGGATAAAGCCATGAACACCCACATTCACAAAATCGGTAACCTTGAGTTGATCGTTATTCAAGTTCAAGAACAGCGGCTTGCCCCATCCCTCGAGATGTTTCCAACTGCGACGCCTGAGCTTCTCGAAGTGGCTCGAGAAGCTCAACCACAGTTTTTCGGTGAAACTGGAAATGATTTGTTGTTCACCCAAAACATCTGTCTAATCCGCTCGAGCGACCAGCTTATTTTGATCGACACGGGTTTACCGCTCGAGTCTGAAATCTCACCACTGCTCGAGGGTTTGAAAGCGGTTGGCATTGCGCCCGAGGATGTCAACATCGTGTTTTTCACCCACCGCGACGGCGATCATGTCGGCGGCACTTTTACGCTCGAGGGACAACCTGTATACCCCACCGCGCGGCACATCATGGCGCGAACCGAATACCAGGATTACGCCAAAGACGAGGCTCGAGCCGAACAATTCCAAAAACTCTTCGCGCCGCTCGTTCGTAAAAATTTGCTCGAGGTTGTGGCTAACGATGCGGTCATTGCACCAGGCATCAGTTTGGTCTTGATGCCTGGACATCGCTCGGGCACCACCAGCGTTTTGCTCGAGTCTGAAGGTGAAAAAGCGTTTTTGCTTGCAGATGTGATGCACGCCCCAGTGCAAGTAACGCACCCAGAATGGAGCATCAAATTCGACTGGGACAAAGACATTGCCGCCAAAACCCGAACCGCCATGCTCGAGCGTGCCGAAGAAAACCATATTCTGCTGGCAGTGCCTCATGCGCCATTTCCTGGTTTGGGATTTGTCACTCGAGACGCAGACGGTCAAGCCATTTGGCAAAACGCGGTTTAAGCCTCGCCCATGTCGTCATGGTGTGCGTCCGCATCTCGAGCTTCCCAACCGCCCAGAATATGAACGTGGGTGTGAAAAACGATTTGCCCAGCGCCAGCGCCAACATTGACCGCCAAACGGTAATCGGTCAAATTCAGGCTCTCTTGAGCCACTTTTGAAGCCGTAAAAAACAATTCTCCCATCTCGAGTTGGGACATTTCGTCCAATCGACTCGAGACTTTTTTCGGCACGACCAGCACATGCACTGGGGCTTTGGGGTTAATGTCCTTGAAGGCAATGAACGCATCGTTTTCAAATACGATGCTGCTGGGAATTTCTCGAGCGATGATTTTCTCAAAAATGGTCATGGTTTAGTTTACCCAATTTCAAGATTCGCCTCGAATTTGCCCTGATAAATCGCTTCCATATTCGCATCAAATGCCACCAAAATCACACGGTCAAAACTGTTTGGGTGTTGCTCGAGAAACGCCCGAATGCTGGCAATGGCGATCACGGCGGCAAGTTCGGCGGGAAAACCGTAAATGCCTGTGCTGATGGCTGGGAAAGCAATCGAACGCAAACCTTTTGAAACCGCCAACGCTAGCGAATTCAGGTAGCATTTCTCGAGCAATAATTTTTCTGAAGCGTGACCGTCCTGCCAAACTGGACCAACGGTATGAATGATGTGCTTGGCAGGCAGCTTGTAGCCTTTGGTGATTTTGGCTTGACCCGTTTTGCAACCGCCCAGCATTCGGCATTCAAACTCGAGTTCCTTGCCTGCGGCTCGGTGAATCGCGCCGTCCACACCACCGCCGCCCAACAAGCTCGAGTTGGCGGCATTCACAATGGCGTCCACCTCGAGTTTGGTGATATCACCGCGCAAGACTTCAAGCATATTTAACTTCAATATTTTGCGTTTTGCTCAGGTCGGTCAGGCATTGCCGCAGCATTCGAGCATCAAAATTCAATCGTTGCTCGAGTTTGTCCCAGTTTAAGAATTGAATACGGGTTGGGATTTCAACCAGATTGGTGATCGCATCCCAGAAGGCGCCCCAGTTGTGAGGGTAGAATTCTGGGAAATCCAGTCGTTCGCGCAGTAAAATATGCAAGGCTCGAGTTGTTTGAATTTCGCCCACGTCAATTTCAATGCCAGCGTGGGTGCGCGCAAAAGTCGGCGTGGTTTCCTCGAGGTTTGATCTTGGGTGCTCGCAAGGGAAATCTTTTTCGACAAAAAACCGTATTCCATTAGCCTCAAAATACACGCCCTCTCGAGTTGGCTCGGACAACAACAGGGCATCTGTGTTTGAAAGCTTTAGAACCACAATCCCATCTCGAGATTCCAGCTTGGTCTGCTCACCAGCCTCCAGCACAAATTTCCAACCGTCAGGAACACCAAACCCAAGCTCGAGTGTTTCACGGTTGGCAATACGCTCGAGTTCGTTTGGCGTGATCCGAACCCGCAGGCTTGAGGTGGTAAAACGAATTTTCACAGGCTTATTTTAGCGCAAGGAAATGAAAGAGGACGGGCGTGAACCCGTCCTCGAGATTGCGTTTTTGGATTACTTCGAGAGTGATGTGTTGTTTACTTCGAGAGTGATGTGTTGTTTACTTCGAGAGTTGACCGATGATCGAGAACATTGGTAAGAACATGCCAGCCACAATCGTACCCACGATGACACCAAGGAACATGATCATCAGCGGCTCGAGTGCGGCGGTCAGTTGATCGACGGCTTCATCGACTTCGCGTTCATAATAATCGGCGACTTTGTCGAGCATGGCGTCCAAACCACCGGTTTCTTCGCCAATCGCAATCATCGAGACGACCATTGGTGGAAAGACCGGCGACGCGCCGAGCGGTTGTGAAATTTGCTCGCCTTGTTGCACGGCGTTTTTGGCGTTTTCAATGGCTTCTTCGATCACGGCATTGCCGGCGGTGCCCTTGGTGATCTCGAGGGTCTCAATGATATTCACGCCGCTCGCCAGCAACAGCGAGAAGGTTCTGGCGAACGATGCCATGCCGGCTTTTGAGAGAAGGTTGCCGAAAACTGGGATTTTGAGTTTGAACGCATCGAGGTTGTAACGCCCTTGTTTGGTGCGGTTGTAGGCATTGTAAGCAAGGATTGAGCCGACGATGCTGACGACCATGATGCCGCCGCCCCACCAGCTTTGTAAAAATGCAGAGATCGCCAAAAGCATTTTGGTGATAAAAGGTAGTTCGCCGCCAAGTTGGGTGAGAATATTACCGAACTGCGGTACGATGGTGGTCAACAAGAAATACGTGATACCGAGCGCAAAAACCAAAACGATCACGGGGTAGGTCAGGGCGCTGCGAATTTTACCGCGCAATGCCAATTCTTTTTCTTGAAAGATGGCAACACGGTCAAGAACCGTATCGAGCGTACCCGAGATTTCACCGGCACGTACCAAATTCAGGAACAAACGGCTGAAAACCTTCGGGTATTTGGAAATGGCATCCGAGAACGGCACACCGCCTTCAACGTCGGTTCGGACGCTCTTTAAAATCTTCCTCATGCCAGCGTCTTCGACTTGCTTGCCCAGAATCGCCAGCGATTGCACCAGTGGCAAACCGGCGTCGATCATGGTGGCGAGTTGTCTCGAGAACAACGAAACGGCTTTTAAGCTGGGTGTTCCGTCGCCCAGCCCAGGGATTTTGATGTCGGCGTTTAAGCCCGACTTTGGTGGTTGGATCGCCACAATAAACAAGTTTTTTTCGCGCAGCACATCGCGCACTTGTTTTGCATCATCGGCTTCCATTGAAGACGAAATGACTTTGCCTGCCGCATCCCGAACTTTATAGGTAAACGTCGCCATATTGGGTAGTATAAACCTTGATATGGTTTTTGACAGGGAATTTTTCACGTGAGCCAACCAGCAGACGTAGAGCTTGTTCAAGATGGGGCGCTCGAGCTTCCCGAACTCGCCTTGATGCCTTCAGGCAATGTTATTCCCGCCGAGGCAAGCTTGCTCGAGACGCTTTCGGCGGCGCTGCTGGCGGCGGGGCGTCCGGTCAAGCCCAAAGAGATTGCCAGTCTTTTGGGCGTCCCCGTCGAATCTTCGCACCGTTTGATTGAAATGCTGCGGCGGCGATTTCAGCAGGCGTGTCTGGGTTTTGAGATCGAAGCCGTGGCGGGCGGCTACCGCTTGATCGTCGCGCCAGCCGTGGTGGCGCTGCTCGAGCCGCTGCTGGCCCCACCACCGCTTCCGGCATTGTCGGCGGCGGCGCTCGAGACGCTGGCTATTGTCGCGTACAAGCAACCGATCACGCGCGGCGAGGTCGAATTGATGCGAGGCTCGAGTGCGGCGAGCACCTTGGATACCTTGCAAGAACGCGAGTTGGTCAAGGTCGTGGGGCGCAAAGAGGTGATCGGACGTCCGATGCTCTTTGGCACGACCGAAAAGTTTTTGCTCGAGTTTGGACTCTCATCCATTTTGGATTTGCCCGCACTCGAGGATGATGAGACGTTGGGAGGTTTCTTGCGTGGTTGAAGCTCTAACCTGGTTTGATTTCGATGCGAGGATTGACCGCGCAGCCTGTTCGAGCGGGTGTTAGGATACTTTTTGTCGATTCGCAAAATGGAGAATGAATTTTTTGGAATCTTGGGATTGAACGCTCGAGATGGCTATGATTTTGACTGAAGTTTTTTGGAGGATTTATGGGCAACGTAACTTTTCGTGAACGGTTCCGATACTGGTTTGATAACACCATGGCTAAAGGACCAATCGCCATGATGGCGTGGCTGTTCTTGATTTCTCTGATCATTATCGTGCTGATCGCGTTCTTGGTTTCAATCTCTGGGGTTTCAGCCGTTCCTGTGGGCGACGATAAACGTGACGCCTACAGCTTTGGCGAATTGGTCTGGATGGGTTTGATGCGCACCCTCGACTCTGGCACGATGGGCGGCGACACCGGCATCTGGGCGTTCAGGGCGGCAATGTTGGCGGTCACGCTGGCGGGTATCTTTGTCGTCTCGAGCTTGATCGGCATCATCTCGAGCGGCTTGGAAACCAAAATGGATGAGCTGCGCAAAGGGCGTTCCAAAGTGCTCGAGCAGGATCACACCCTGATTTTGGGTTGGTCGGATCAGGTCTTTGCCATCGTTTCCGAGTTGGTGATTGCCAACGAAAACCGCAAAAACCCGGTGATTGTGGTGCTCGCCGACCACGACAAGGTCGAAATGGAGGACGAGATTCGTTCTCGGGTGCCAAAATTGGGTCGCACGCGGGTGGTCTGCCGGTCGGGCAGTCCGATTGACCTGAGCGATCTCGAGGTGGTCAGCCCGCAAACCTCGCGTTCGATTGTGGTGCTGTCCCCAGAAGGTGACGATCCCGATTCGCACGTGATCAAAACCGTTCTGGCGCTGACCAACAACCCCAAGCGCCGTGCCGAGAACGATGCCAGGGGGGCGTATCACATTGTGGCGGTGATTCAAAATCCTGGCAATTTGGAAGCCGCGCACCTTGTCGGGCGCGACGAGGCGCATTTTGTGCTGGGCGAGGATTTGATCTCGAGGATCACAGCGCAAACCTGTCGCCAAAGCGGTCTGAGCGTGGTTTACACCGAGTTGCTCGATTTTGACGGCGACGAAATTTATTTTCAAGCCGAATCGAGCTTGACCGGCAAAACCTACGGGCAAGCGCTGTCGGTGTTTGAAGACTCGAGCCTGATGGGTCTGTACAAAAACGGGACTGAGGTTTTGATTAACCCTGCCAGTGACACCAAAATCGAATCTGGCGATCAACTGATTTGCATCAGCCGCGACGATGACACGATCAAACCCTCAAAAATCACGCCGAGTATCGACCTGTCATTGATTGTCGCCGCCAAAGAAAAATTTGCCGCCGCCAGCGAAAAAACCATCATTCTGGGTTGGAATCCTCAGGGTGTGACCATCATCAACGAACTCGAGCAGTACGTTGCTCCAGGCTCAAGCGTGATGATCGTGGCGAACGATGAAAGCATTCCAGAAACCTTGAAACGCGAGTGTGCTGGCGTGACCAAGCAAAAACTCGAGTTTCAAATGGGTGACACCACAGACCGCCGCACGCTCGAGAGCCTTGACGCGACCAATGTTGACCATGTGATCGTGCTGGCGTACCGTGAGCACCTCGAGGTTCAACAAGCCGATGCCAAAACCCTGATTACCTTGCTGCATTTGCGCGAAATTGCCGAAAAGGCTGGCAAAGACATGAGCATCGTCTCCGAGATGCTCGACAACCGCAACCGCGAACTGGCGGAAGTCACCAAAGCCGACGATTATATTGTCAGCGACAAACTGATTAGCTTGATGCTCTCACAAATTTCTGAGAACAAACACTTGGCAGAAGTGTTCAGGTATTTGTTCTCGAGCGACGGCAGCGAAATTTACTTGCGTCCAGCCAGCGCTTACGTCAAAACGGGCGCGGACATGAACTTTTACACCGTGCTCGAGGCGGCACGCTTACGCGGCGAGACTGCGATTGGTTACCGCATCGAATCTCAAGCCCACGACGCCGATAAAGCTTACGGCGTGCGCGTCAACCCGAAAAAATCGGACATGATCCGGTTCTCGAGCGATGACAAGATCATTGTGCTGGCGGAAGATTAAGCGATTGGCTATTGGCTCAAACCCTCGAAATCAAATCAAAATCCGTAGTGCGCCCCGCGCACCGTGTTTCAAGCGTTGGTGCGCACGGCGCACCCTACCGTTAGGATATTGACATGAACCAACTTGAAACTCGAGCTTGCCTGTTCGCACACCCTGCCAAGCACAGCCTGTCACCGGCGATGCACAATACGGCACTCGGGTTTTTGGGGATTGCGGCGCGGTATGAGGCTCGAGATGTGCCGCCTGAATTGCTGGCGGCAGAATTCGCTGTCTTGCGAAGATCAAACTTGTGGGGTGTGAACCTCAGCATTCCGCATAAACAAGCGGCGCTCGGGTTGGTGGACAGCCTGAGCCTTGAGGCTAGCACGATTGGTGCGATCAATACCGTGGTGCATCAAAATGGTTCATTGCACGGTATAAACACCGACGCGCCAGGTTTTATGGCGGCGTTGCTCGAGGGGGGCTGTAACCCCTCTGGGCTTCAGGTTACGGTTCTTGGGGCAGGCGGCGCGGCTCGAGGGGTTTGCTGGGCATTGCGAGAGGCTGGTGCGAACGTCAACCTTTGGAATCGCAGTCCGGCTCGAGCCAAACAACTGTGCGACGAGTTCGGACTGAATTTTGTCTCAGACAGTGCCCTCGAGCAACACGTTAGATACTCGAGTTTGCTGGTGAACACCACCAGCGTTGGGCTTGACAACCCGCTCGAGTCGCCACTTCCTGATGGCGTGCTGCCCAACTCGGGTTGGGTTTGCGACATCGTTTACCGACCACTGGAAACCAAACTGTTAAAAGACGCTCGAGCGAGGGGTTTGACGGGCATTGACGGGCTGGGGATGCTGGTGCATCAAGGCGCGTTGGCATTAAAAGCCTGGACTGGTCGTGATGCGCCCGTGGATGTGATGCGCAAAGCGGCTTTGACACAACTCAAAACCTAATTTGGACTTCAAAAAACGTGTCAGCCTATAAAATAGAACCATGCCTCGCCTCTCGCTCGGTACAGCCCAACTCGAGCAAGCTGGGCGGTTTCTTACACTTGAGCGCAAAACGGCGGCGGTGTTGGCGTTGTGCGCGATTGAAGGTGCGCAATCTCGAGCCAAACTGGCGCAGTGGTTTTGGGGTGACGCTTTTGCTGGGCGCAACAATTTGCGTCAGGCATTGTTTAAACTCAAAAACTTTGATCTGTTCGCGCAGTCAGAACCGTTAACACTTCATTCAAACCTCGAGATCAAGTTCGATGGGCTGCTGATTGGTTTGGAGTACGCCGATTGTCCAGAGTTTGAGGAATGGTTGCTGTTGCAACGCGCCATCTTGGAAAGCAAGCAACTCGGGCAGCTCGAGCTTGAAATCCTGAAATTACAAGAATCGGGTGACCACCAAAACGCCCTGAAACACGCCAAAGAATGGTTGCAACTCGAGCCGTTCTCCGAAGAGGCATTGCGCCATGTCATGCGCTTAATGGTGGCGCAAAATGAATTGGCGGCGGCTCGGGTAACGTTTCAAATTTTTAGCAAACGCCTCTGGAAAGAATGGGGTTTTACGCCGAGCACCGCCACCCAGCAACTCGCCTCAGAACTCGAGCAACAAGCGCTGCAAGATGCGGCGAGCGCTTTAATGAAATTTGCTCAACACGCCGAAGATCAATTGCAATTTGAGGCTGCCGCCACGCACTGGCAGGCAGCAGCCGAAAAACTCGAGGGCATCAACCGCGCTCAGGCATTTCAAACATGGCAAAAGGCGCACGGTTTAAGGCTCGAGTTTCCAGACGCCCACCTCGAGTTTGTCACCAGTCAAATTGAACGCCTTGCGCAAGCCCCGAACGATTTGGCGATGGCGGCGTTGGCGAGGGCGCAAACCGCGTTTGCCCTCAACGATTTTGTGCTGGCGGCAAGGGCGGCTCGAATGGGGTTAAAACAAACCTCGGATCATCACTTGCAGGCACAACTCGAGAACGAACTGGCGAGCGCCTTGTTGCGGCTCGATCAAGTGCCAGAGGCGCTCGAAGCCCATGCTCGAGCATTGAATTTGTTGCAAGATTCGAGCGACCTGGAATTAAAAGCCAGCACGCTCGCCGAACTGGCGCTCGCCAAAGCCAACGCCGACCAGCACCAGGCAGCCCAACACGATTTTTTCGAGGCTGACAGGTTGTACACTGTCCTCGAGCGTCCACGCGAACGCATGACGATTCTGGGCAACCTCGCCATGAGCCAACGTATGCAGGGCAACAGTGAAGCCGCACTTGAGACACTGATGCTTGCCCAAACCATCCTCAGTGGGGCGAGTGGCGTGCTCGACGAGGCACGTTATTTGCTCGCCAATCGAGGCGAAATTTTTTGCTGGCGTGAGGAGTACATCGCTGCGCTAGCCGATTTGTTGCACGCCAAAACCTTGAGCGAGCAACAAAACTTGCCGATGAGTTTTGTCTGGTTCAGGCTGGCGCACGTCTACCAACGCCTTGGTGCGACAGACCTGGCACTCGAGGCAATTGAACATGCCGAACAGAGTCCTGGGGTGCTGAACCGTGGGCAGGCGATGGCGGCGATCATTCGCGCTCGGGTCAAACGCGAAATTGGTCTTGACGCTCGAGCCGATTTGCAACGCGCCGAACAATTGTTGGCTGGACGAAATACATACAGTCACGGTTTGCGCCTGACCCTAGAGAAACTGGCACTCCAACCCGATTTGAGTGTCGCCCAAAAAACCTTGGCAGAGATTCAAAGCCTCGAGCTTCACGCCCTCGAACCTGTGGCGCACCTGCGAATTGCTCAAGTCTCTCGAGATGTTGACACTGCCGTTCACGCCTGGAAGTTGCTCGAGCGCATCACGCCCATCGACATCACCCGCAATGAGATTGCCGTGACCTGCCTCGATCTTGGAATTGACCTGGGATACCAGCAACCGTTATCGGACATCCCGCTCGAATTTCGAGATGCCTTCCAAAAACTTCCTACCCAACAGCGTTTGCGCCCACTAACGCTGCAATAACGCCCAGTCTTTAAACTCCTATTCATGAGTGAACGCCAAACGGTGCTGCTGAGAGCCACTAAGCTCGGCTCGAGGTGGTTGCTCGAAGCCCACCATTTGCAAACCCACGTCGAGCACCGTTTTAAAAGTGTGGCGGCGCTCGAGACTTGGTTGCGGCAAACCCTGCCTGAAGAAGATGAAAAACCCGTCTCGGACGTAACATCTCGAGCCAATGAAGGTTAAGATCAAGACACAAGGAGCAATCATGAAAAAATCTGTGATCCTGTTGGGGCTGACTGTGGCGGCGGTCGCATTGGCGCAAACGCAATACAAAGTCGTGTTCGGCGGCAAAACCACCGGCATTGCGGGCGTGGTTGCCGCAGGAAAACTTTCGCTCTCGAGCAAACCCTATGCGGGTGCGCTCGGCTCGAGTGTCAGCATCGACTTTAAAGCCAAGAGCGCCAGTTTTACCCGCAACGGTAAAACCGCCAAAGTGGCTGTCAGCATTCAAAAAGACATTGCTTATGCGCCTGCGGTGGAGGTCGCCAAAGGTTTGGGTTTGAACGCCAGCGTCTCGAGCAACACGGTTACAGTCACAAATCCGACACCCGCCGCCCCGAGCAACGCGCCGAGTGTTCAAGGCACAAGCCAGCAAAACGGTGGTGACGGCTTGATCGGACAAACCTACACGCTTTGCAAAGGCGACAACGCCATCAATTACCAGATCACCAAGCTCGAGTACAGCGTTGGTGATTATTTGTACGATGGCGGTAACAAAAACGATGTTTTAAGTCCAGATCAAAAAGCGTTGGTGATTTATTTCACGGTGCAAAACCCACTGAAAAGCGAAAGTTATGTCAACGGCGGCAGGATTCGGTTCTCTGGTGTGGATTCCAAAAATCAGAATGTCGCTGGCGATGGCTACTGGTACGAGCAAGGTACATTGCGTCAGGTGGACACCAGTTTGCGTCCAGCGCAAAAAATCAATGCCTTTACCCGCATTATTTTGGGCAACGACGTCAGCCTGCCAAAAATGATCGTGGACGATTGCAACAACGCGATCTGGCGTTACGATTTGCGCGACAAGGTCGCGCCGCTTCCCGCCCCGTTCGCCGATCCCAGCGTGCCCGACGGCTCGAGCGCCCTGAAAATCTTTCCCGCACAATTTGGCACGTACTACCCAGGGCGCACGAATTTTAGGATTGACAAGCTCGAGTACAGCACCGCGCCCTGGTTTGACGGCAGCAATCCGCCCGAGGGTGGAAAATGGTTGATCGTGTACTTCACGGTGCAAAACCCGACCAAACAAACGCAAAGCCTGGGTCAGAGCGCCCTGTCATTTTTGGACCAAGACAACATTGAAAGCTCACAGTCGGGCTGGGTCTACCGCGCCTCGAGGGACACGGGCATTGGGGATATTCAACTGCCTGCCAACCAAGAAATTCAATTGCGGGCATTGGCAGAAGTACCGGCGGGCGTGGAGGTCAAAAAGATTAGACTGACCTGGGATTATACCAGGACTGCTGAGCTTGACACCCTAGCCCTCAAATAATTTAAGCTTGAATAAGCCACCCGAGGAGACGCATGAAACACAAAGTCCTGGCAATATTTACCGTCCTGACCCTCGCCATCGCCGCGCTCGGTGTGGCACTGGCGGGAACACTGACGCTGGTCATCAACGGCACAAGCATCAGCATTGATGGTTTCGTTGAGCAGAACACGGCTTGGGTTTCGTTGCTGCCCTTTATGCAGGCACTCGGTGAGGGAACGCGTCCGGTCAAAATCGACCTGCCCTCGAGCACGATGGTCCTGACCAAAGGCGACGGTTCAAAACAAGTTTCTGTGCCGATTCAAACCAAGAACCGCAGCGTTTACGTCGATGCCGTCGCCGCTGCTCGAGGTTTGGGTTACAGCGTCAGTTTGGATGCCAGCACCTTAACCATCAACTCGAGCACCGCCAGTACACCCAGCAATACGCCAACCGCGCAGGTGGCAATGTATCCCAAAAACATGGACGCCGCGCTGATCGACGATGCGGTCAGGTCGCTCTACAACGCGCTCGATTCTGGCAATGCCGATGCCGCGCTCGAGGCGGTGCTGAACGGTTCGGGGATCACGGTTTTTGGTTCGCAAGAGCACCCTGCCGACACGGATTTGCTGAATGTCTACGAATTGATGCACCGTTCGTTTGCCTTGTCGCTCGAGATTTTTACCTTGCAGATGGGTTACAAGTACCGTTTTTTCACCAAGCTCGATGACCTTCTGGCAGGACTCAAAGAACGCAAGATTGCCACTTTGGATCGGGCGCGGTTGCAAAGCGGAATTGACAATGCCTTCGCGCTCGAGAAACCCAGCCGTTCGCAAGTTATAACCGCGCTGGTTGCCGCGATGGGACGCGAACGGGTGCGGCGCGGCATCAGTTTGTCGTTCAAACGCGACCCGTTCTGGGGCGATGATGCGCTCGACCCGATTCAATTGCGTTTGCTCGACACGGTGTTGACCAATGGTTTTGCGCTCGGCGCACCAGGCATAAACACGCTGCTGGCAACTCGAGCCTTCACCAACCAAGTTCGGTCAACACGCCCTAAAAATGCCGCCTTGGAATCCAGGCGAAGCTCGAGCCAATTGATTTCCAAAGCCGATATTTCAGTTCCCGAACCAATTCAAAAACTCTTCAACTGGGCAGCCGAAAAAGCCGTGGACACGATTGCCACCGAAACCTACCCTGGCGTCAAAGACACGATGGATCACGAAATTGCCGACCTGGCGGGTGTGCCACTGCCGACCCCGTTTGACAAGAACATGTACAAAGCGCTGCTCGAGGGCGACATCGGTAAAGTCAAAACCAGTTTCGGCAACCTTCGCGCCGGACTGATTAAAGAGGCGCTCAAAGAAGGCGCACAAGTGATTCTCTGCGGGTCAATGATTTTGTACGGTTATCAAGCCAGCCTCGAGTTTGAGCACAGTGAAGTTCACCACCGCACGGACGGCGACGCTGAAGGTCCGTACTCGAGCAAGATCAAACTGAAGGTCGAATTTACGGATGACTATCACAAGAATGTGTTTGACAAAAAAGTTTTTACCGTGGCGGGCATTTCGGTCACGCCGCCACCCGTCGAGAACGGCGCGTTGTTCACCAAACTCGGCTGTGACTTTCCCAAGGTTGGCGCGGCAAAAGACAAACCCGTGCAGTGGGAATTGACCTCGGAACTTATTCCGCACACCGAAACAGGGCAATTGATCGTCTTTCCAAACAGCCTCAAAACCAATGCTGCCGGCGAATCCGAAGCGCGGTTTGAAGCCATCAAAGAAAACGTCCCCAAAGCCTTTCGTCTGGGCAAATACACCGCATCCGTGAACGGCGGCATCACGGTCACGATTCAGAATTTGCTGCCCACCAACTGGTGGCGCATTCAGGCGGCGGCACAAGTTGGGCAAACCGAAGACAAAGCTGGCACCAATTTTAAACGCCTGATCGTGCATTATTTTGAATTCCCAAAACTCAAACTCGAGTTTGACTCGAACTTGCACATTGTCGGACAAAGCGAATACGGCTTGATGCACTACAATGCCGAACTCGTCTCGAGCGTGCCGCTGGCGGTCAAACCCGAAGGTGATGATTTGCAAAAGAAATTTATTGTCTACCAAGGTTCAAACAGCCTGCATTATGAGCAGTACCACCTTGATACCGCCACAGGTTGTCGCATCAACAATGTGCAAAGTGGAATGCTGGACGTGCTGGTTGGAGCGCGAAGCTTTGAATCCGATGAAGTGAGCGTCGGTCTAAACGACCTGCTCAAACGACCATCCGAAACCGTGGCTTGCCCAGAAGGTGCTCGAGGTGGGAATATTTGGAGCGGCGGATTTTTAACGCTTCACAACGATGTTTTGGGGAAATTTCAATTGCCGAATGTGGACTCGCCCGTGCCAAATTATATTTTTCGCAGTCCCAAAGAAGCCGTTGCCACGCAAGTGCTCTGGCAAAAAACGGTGCAACGCGATTACACCCAACCCAACATTGCCATCAACGAAAACACCAGCATTAAATTGCAAGTTCAACCTTAAAAACTTACTCGAGCGTTCAGCTTGATTTGTGCGCTCGAGTTGGGTTTTCAAATTCAGTTCAGGGGTTTCAAACTCGAGGTTGCTCGAGACGGGTTTTTACTGCCCAAATTTGCTTGCCCACTCGAGTCCCTGACATTTTATCTTCTGGCGATTGGCGACTAACGCTCCAATAACGCCTGCTGTGGATACTGGTTTTAAGACAGACTGCATTTTGCAAACCCATCGCTGATTGGTCAATCTTCATCTGCCCTGTTCACCCACCCGAGAGACACTCGGGATGGACTTGGAGGTCTTGTATGAAAAAGTTTGGATTGTTGGTCATTGGTTTGGCGTTTTCCTCGTTTCTGGTGGCTTGCCCTGGCGGTGGCACAACGCCGCCGCCACTGGTTGCCAACGGTTCGCTCGTTTCAGGCATCATTTCCAACTGGATTCCAGGCAAGGCAGGCACGTTGTACGCTCGAGTTTTCAACTTCTCGAGCAACCCAAGCACCAGTGCGGGTGTGCCGATTGCGGCAGATGGCTCGTTCAGCAATTTGGTTTTGCCCACGCCCACCACAGCCGAACTTGGCAATAGCTCGAGTGGTTTGGGCGATTGCAGCGGAGGCACGGTCAGCGTGACCCCCAGCGATGGCAAAGCCGTTCTGGCTATTTTGACCAGCAACCTCAATTCGTCCTTGAGTGGTGCTGTCTATCAGGCGAATAAGTCCCAAGCCTCAGCTTTGTTTGTTGATCCTGGCAGCAACAGCACCTTGCGTATTTACGTCAGCAAAGACACGACCATCAACGGCACTTGCACCACCACCACAGGCACACCAAAGTACACGTACACCTACAACAATGTCAGTCTGGCGCAAGGTTGGAATATTTTAAATGTCAGCGTCGCACCGCACGCTGTCAATTCCACAGACCCGATCCTCGAGACGTTCACCTCTGGGGCTGCCGCCAGCGACGTGAAGTTCTATCAAATCTTGCCTGAAACCACCAACATCACACAATCCCGCAGCGATTCTGCCAAGAAATTATTCCTAACCTGGGATGCCGTGCCAGATGCCACAGCATACAGCGTGGAAGTGAAATCGAACACGGCGGATTTGGGCAATGGCGTGGGCAATTACGGCAATCCGATCTCGGTTACGGGTACATCAACCCTCGTTCCTGCCACCCCGAAAACAGATTATGTCGTGCGTGTCAAAACCAAGTTTGGTACGGTCATCAGCAACGGCGCAGAAAGCTTTGGGATCAGCAGCAGTACCCTCAACCCCAATGGGCTGAACATCCTCTTCCCAACCCAAGGCATTCCCCACGAAGAAACCATTGCCGCAGGGGCGAGCAAAGCCGTTAACCTCGAGTTTGAACGCGGTGCAAGCTGCACGCAAGCCCTGAGCTTAAGCGTTTCAGGAATTTCGGTGGGTGCTGCCTCGAGCAGCACGATCTCGGGGGTTTTTACCCCGAATAACAGCACGGGCAGCACCAGCAGCTTGGCGTTGACTGTTGGCTCGAGCGTTCCTGCTGGTTCGTACACGGTTGATTTGAACGCCGATGGTTGTCCAACCAGCGTTGGTGTGTCCATGACTGTGACTGTTCTGTAAACAAAGTTCGGCAAAAAAGCATCCTCAAGATTCTCGAGAGGGTGCTTTTTCAATTTCCTGACCGTTTCATTGTGCGCTCGCAGTAAACTCGAGTCATGAAATCTGTGATGCTTCTTGGACACCGTGGCAGCCCGAACGTCGCTCGAGAGAACACGCTGGCATCGTTTCAGGCGGCGATGGATGCCGGACTTGATGGCGTGGAATTGGATGTGCAACGCACCTTGGACGGCGTGTTGGTTGTCCATCACGACTTTCACTTGCCCGATGGTCGCTTGATTGCCGCCCTGAATGCCAGTGAGGTCGAAGCCGCAATTCTGCCCATGAACGGACGCACCCCGAAGCTCGAGCATGTGCTGGAATGGGCAAAAAGTGCCAACGCGTTTGTCAATGTCGAAATCAAATCAAATGGTTTACAAACCGACAACCGCGAACTCGAGACGGTGAAGTGCATTGCCGCCACCGGAATGCGCAGCAACGTGATCGTCTCGAGTTTTAACCCCGCCAGCTTGGCGCGGGTGCGCTTTGCCGATTCTGGACTCGAGACTGGATTGCTTTTTGAGAACCGCACCGAACCCAAGTGGTTGCTCGAGAATGGTTGGAGCGCCGTGCTGCTGGGCGTGAAAGCCTTGCATCCGTACCATGCCGACGTGACCCCAGAATTGATGCAACGCGCCAAAAAACGCGGTTGGACGGTCAACACCTGGACGGTCAACGACCTCGAGATTGCGCAAGACATGATCGCGCTGGGCGTGAATGCCCTGATTGGGAATTTTCCAGAAGTCTTGCTGACTGCCGCAGGAAGGGCGGTTAAAACGCACAACTCGAGTCAGCACAATCCGTCATAATTAAATCCATGACCGAGTTTAAATTGATCACTTCACCCGATAGCGATATTTTTGAAGAACGCCTGAACCGTTTTGTTCACGATCTGGGACCGGATGTGGTCTTGGGGCATATCAATTTCTCGACCACGGTTTTAGCCAATGGAACTGTCGTGTACAGTGCTTTAATCGCGTATCGCAAGCCAGAAGCCTGGTGATGCCGAGGATTCAGGCTTGCGGTATTTTCTCGAGCAAGTATCCTGCGCCATTCTCGAGCGTAAATTCTGCGATGCGGTAGCCTTGGGTAAAATAGTGTTGCAAGATTTTGCGCCCGTGCAAACGCCACGCCAGCGCCAAATCTGGGTCCTCTCTCAACAACCTCGAGTAATCTCCTGGCAGCCGCATTTTCAGGTACGGGGCTTCGAGCTTGAGGTTGATCTCGAGTGGTTGTGCGCCGCCCATTGTATTGATTTCTAAGGCGCTCGGAAGGTTGATTGCCTCTCCCAAGTGCCGCGCCATCACCCGAGCGTCATTTAAGACCCACTGTGCCATCACACGGTCCGACGGTGCGCCAGCGTTGATGCCAGTTAAGGCTCCATAGTAATCCTCGAGGTAGCTGCTGGCGGTTGCGCCAAGTTTGGCGATGTTGAGTTTGGCGTTCGGAACCCGCAGTGGATCAAACGTCCAACGCACCGTGTGAATGTTTTTTGCCAAACACCAATCGCGCTGAAACCATTTGAGTCTCGCGCCCAAACCTGCCGCCCGATGCTCGAGTTTGACGCCCAAACTGTGCGAGTGTTGGACACCTGGATTGGTGGTTGGGAATCCAAACACGAACGCAACCAAAATGTTGTCCGGCGTGAAGGCGCCCGCCAGCAGGGCGCCCTCGTCCCGCATGGCTCGGTAGAGTTCTGTTGGCACATGGTCTGAATTCCAGATTTCTCGCTCGAGCGCCGCGAGTTCTCGCATTTCAGCGTTGCCAGTGATTTCACGCAAGTCGTAATTCATGTGCCAAAGACCTGTTTTTGTTGCGTCACCTGCTCGAGAAATCTTTCGTTCAAACTCACGCCAATGCCCGCCCCAGCCGGAATCGGCATCAGACCGTTTGTCACCTCGAGGGCTTCATTGATGATGTCGGTCTCAAAATAGCGGCTGGCGGAACTGGTGTCGCCTGGTTTGGTAAAATTCGCCAAGGCACTCAGGTGAATGTTGTGCGAGCGTCCAATTCCAGACTCGAGCATCCCGCCGCACCAAACGGGCGCATTAAAAGCCGCCGCGACATCGTGCACGCGCCTCGCCTCGAGGTGTCCGCCGACCCGTCCAACTTTAATGTTGATCACGCGGCACGCCTTGCTTTCAAGCGCCCGCCGCGCATCCTGGGCGCTCGAGATGCTTTCATCGAGGCACAGCGGCGTGACAATCATGGTTTGCAATTTGGCATGGTCGTGAAAGTCGTTCCAAGCCAGCGGTTGTTCGATGTAGTCAAGCTTGATCTCATCCAGCTCTTGAAAAACTCGAGCATCGGATAGCGAGTAGGCGCTGTTGGCGTCCACGGTCAAGTTGATGTTCGGAAATGCCGTCCTCACCGCACCGACGGGTCGGACATCCCAGCCTGGTTTGATCTTGAGTTTCACACGCTTGTAACCTTGCGCTACATGATCTGCCACCAACTCGAGGGTGGCTGGAATGTCTTTTTGAATGCCGATGCTGACCCCGACCGGAATCGCAGCCTGCACTCCACCCAGCAGACAATGCAAGGGTTGCCCCAAGTGCCGCGCCCACAAATCCCAGAACGCCATTTCGATGACTGCTTTCGCCATGTAATTTCCACGGTACGGCTCGAGATCACGCGCCAAAGCTTCGGGGTTGGCAAATTCGCGCCCGATGAGTCTGGGCAAAAATTCTTGTAAAAACACCATTGCAGTTTGCACGGTTTCTTCCCTAAAAAGCGGCAATCTATCGTCCATCACGCCCTCGCTCAGACCCTCCACGCCACCTGAGCACAGGCGCAACAATGGAAAAACCCGTTCGGTTTCGACGCCCATCGACGTTTCAAACCTAAATTTTAGGGGCAGCCTGACCACGCGCAATTCGGCTCGCTCGAGTTTCATTGAATGTCTTTCATAAAACGCCTGTGCATCCGTTCTCCTGAACCCCTGTGGATAAGCTGTGGATAAAATTACGCCATGCCTAGCGCATAATACGCGGCGGCAATCCCTGGCGATGACGTCCGAAGACTTCCCTCGAGCGCCCCAGCGATCAAGTCTTTGGGCGCAATCCACTCGAGTGTGATGTGCTCGTCTTCGTCGGGCGTGCCAAATGCCTCATGCAGGTTTGTGGCATGGACCAAATGCAGCAACTCGTCGGTAAATCCTGGCGAGCTGTAAAAACGGGTCAAGATTTTTAAATCCCCGCCCAAACTGCATTCTTCCGCAAACTCTCGAGCCGCAGCCGTTAAAACGTCCTCGCCCTCTTCGATCAAACCCGCCGGAATCTCGAGCGTGAAAGCTTCAATTGCGGGTCGGTATTGTTTGACCATCAGCATTTTACCGTCCTGGACGGCGAGGATTGCCACAGCGGCTTTGTGCCGAATGATCTCCCATTTGGCGTCCTCAATCTCGAGTTTGACCACACGACCCTCAAAAATGGTTTTTCGGTTTGCCATGCTTCGAGCATACCCGTGATTGGTATTTGATGTGCAGTTTGGAGTGCGCATAAGCTGATTTAAGTCAAAAGCTCGAGAAACCTTGTGGCTTCTCGAGCTTTGAAGAAGTTGACAATGAACTTTAGCGCGGGTAGTAACGCCAGGCGTACCTGGCGGGGACCGTGGTACGGCTGGTCACCTCAACCCCAATTTCACCCAATTGTCCGGTGATTGAAACGACTTTGCCAACCAGAATATTCCAGCCTTGTTTGAGTTGCGCATTGACGCTGACGCTGACGACTGCCCCACTCGTGCCTTGACACGTTCCGGTGACATTGACATCGCCATCGACATACACCACAAAGGCTTGCTCGAGTCCGATTTTTGGTGGCGTGGTGATGGCATCATTACTGAGGATCAGTGATCCATATTTACCAGCACTGGGAGCACCAAATTGACGTTCTGAACCTTTGACCGTACTCGGGCTAAACGTCAGGTTTGGTGTTCCGTTGGTGCAATACGTCGCCAGCAAGGTGGCAGGGTCGCTTAAAACTGCCGGCACGGGTAAGTCATAACTGACAAGCCCTGCTGCGCTGATGGGTGTCGTGTAATTGGCAAGCGTTGGATCATTTGAGGTTGCCGATAAGAAATCTCCGACCTGTCCAGACCATTGCAAAATGGTTTGGGTGGCTTTGTTGACCGCAAACGGGGCTGCCAAAGTTGTCAAGACCAAAGGCGCAGTTTTGGTCACGCCATCACCGACCGCTTTCAGCTCGAGGTTGATTGTTTGAGCGGCTGCATTGCTTGCCACGGCAAGCACCAGGGTTCCATTCGTGCCTGCAATGTCGATTGGCGTAGCGCTAACACCTGTTGGCAGCGCTACACCGCCTGAACCCTGCAAGCTGACACTCACAGCACCGGTCACTCCAGCACGGGTCAAGGTAACAGCGACATTGCCTGTATAGGTTGGTTCGATGGTCAGGGCGGCGGTTGACGCCAACGTAAAATCGGGCTTGGCACTCACCGTTAGGCTGAGCGGCGCGGTTTTCACAATCCCACCGCCTTCAGCTTTAAGCTCGAGGTTATAGATTTGTGGCGCGACACCCGCAGCCACATTCACGGTCAGCGTTGTACCAGCCAAGCTCGAGGTGATACCCGTGGGTGCAGGAGTGCCGCCCGCAGTTTGCAGGCTGACGTTGATGGTTGCCGTAAAATTGGTACGCGTCAGGGTAATGCCCACCGTGCCAGATTTGGCTTGTTCAATACTCAAACTGCTTGGGGTGCTCGAGAGTGTAAAGTTTGGTGTTGCGGTGACCGTCAGGGTAAACGGAGTTGTTTTGGTGGCGCCGCCACCGACGGCTTTGACCTCGAGCGCGTAATTTTGGGCAAGGGTAGTTGCTGCCACGGCGATGTTCAGCGTGCCAGTGTTGCCCGTTGCCGTGGCGTTTGCGGCACTGATGCCTGTTGGTAAACTTGTCCCGTTTGCGCCCTGCAAGCTGAGGATGATGCCGGCGGTCAAGTTGTTACGAACAATGGTAGCGACCGTACTGCCCGTTTTGCCCTGCTCGAGGCTGAGCGTCACGGGGTTGAGCGCCACCGAGAAATCTGAGACGGCTGGTGCGACAACATTCACGCTTAAGGCTTTGACTTTGGTGATGCCACCCGCCACAGCTTTGACCTCGAGCGTATAAGTTTGCGCGGCGACGCTGGCAGCGACAACAACTTGAATACTGCCTGTGAGTGCCGCAATGGTCGCGCCCGTCGATGTAACTCCTGCCGGTAAGGCTGCCCCGCCCGCACCTTGCAAGCTGATTGCCGCATCGCCGGTCAGGTTGGTGCGCGTTAAGGTCACGGCAACCGTACCCGCTTGACCCTGTGTGACCGTCAAATCGCTGGGGTTTAACTCGAGCACCAAATCACTGACGCCTGGCGCGGTGACATTCAAGAGCAACGGTGTCGTTTTGGTGATTCCACCACCGACGGCTTTGACCTCGAGCGAGTGTTCTTTGATGGCGGTGGTGTTGGCGACGACAATGTTAAAACTGCCCCCAGTGGCATTGGCTGTGAATGTTGCGCTGATTCCTGCTGGAAGTGCTGCCCCGCCCGCACTTTGCAGACTGACAACTATCGGGTCGGTCAAATTGGTGCGGGTCAAACTGACATTGACCGTACCAGATTGACCTTGAACCACACCAAGACTGGCGGGGTCGATGCTCAGGCTAAAGGTTTTTGCCGTTTCGACGATCAAATTAAAAGCCACCGTTTGGCTTGCGCCACTGGCGCTGCCTTTGACTTGAAGCGCATAGGTTTTTGCCGCCAAGCTGCTGCTTGCCGCAATGTTCAGCGAACCCGTGCCACCCGTGACTGGGTTGGGACTGAAGGTGCCGCTTAAACCTGCGGGCAATACCGAACCATCTGCTTGCTCGAGCACCAAATCAATCGGCGTGGTGTCGTT
Organism: uncultured Deinococcales bacterium; assembly: GCA_964247135.1. Lineage (GTDB taxonomy): Bacteria > Deinococcota > Deinococci > Deinococcales > JAAFIG01 > JANXTZ01. The sequence continues at coordinate 25,577 of CAXTTL010000002.1, forward strand.
GGCATCCCGTTCGACGGTCAGGGTAATCGAACCAGAAGCGCCCTGGGACAGCGTTAAATCTTGGGCTTTGAGTTTAAACGTGGTCTGGATGGTTGGATTGCAAGCCATCAAGATCATGAAAAGAATCGGTGCAAGCAGGCTGTGTACAGATCGTTTCATAGTTACCCCTTATGAATGCTTTCTTTAGAAACTATATGGGAGCAGCATGATCGAACCGTGAGGGACGCTGAAAATGTGATTTAAATGTGATGTGCTTGAGCTTTCAAACAACCTTAAGGCAGTTTCTCGAGTGTTAATCTCATCGCGCCCGCCAGCACTTCCCCAGGCGCCAGAACCTTGACGCCCGTATTCTGTATACCCTGTGCCATCAAATTAAAACCGTCCGTGCAATGCGAGACAGGCTCGAGCGCCACCGTGCCGTCGGGGTCGCCGTTAAAGACCACAAAATGCGTGTAAATCGGGTCGCCCTCGATCCGTAAACCGTAGCCGCTGCCAGTCCATTCAAACGTTGCCACGCCGTCCCAACCGTTGTAAACATTGTCAATAAAAAATCCGGTCACGGCTTTGGAACTCGAGAAATCCAGTTCGGGCGGAATCGCCTGGCTGCCCCCGTCGGGAATGCGGGTGGTGTCGGTCAAGTACACGCTTTTCGCCTGAAATTGCAGCTTTGGCGCGGCGCTCGAGCCTGAGAACGTGGGCATAAAATACGGGTGATAACCCAGTCCAGCCGGCATGGATTCAGCCCCAACGTTTTGCAGCTCGAGGTGCGAGACGAACAAATCACCCTCGAGCGAATACCTGGTTTTGAAGGTGTAAGAAAACGGATAATTGGAATCGGTCACGGTTCTGGAGTCGTAAAAAAACTCGAGCGCATTTTCCTGGCGGGTCATGTCCAGTGGACGGTTGCGAATGTCGCCGTGAATCGTCAATAGCCCGTCCGCCCAATTGGGTTTCATGTGGTATTCACGACCTTCAAACACAAACGTGTTGTTTTTAATGCGGTTCGAATACGGTGCAAGGTTGTAACTCGAGAAATTAGCGCTGTTTTCACCCTCGAGCAAAGCTGGATTTGTTGGACGCATCACTGCTCGCCATGCGCCGTTCGCCATCGCCTCGAGTGCGACAGGACTCGCGCCCAAACGCGGGTGAACGGCAAGTTTCCAAAAGTTGTTCTCTAAAATTTCGATGCTCATCGGGTTTAGTTTAACCTTGGAAACTCAATCGCACCCAACCAATCAATTTCTCGTTAGGCTCGAGCACCCGAACGCCCGTGTGTTCAACCCCTCGCGCCAGCAAATTAAAACCGTCCGTGCAATGCGAAATCGGCTCGACCGCCAAAGCGCCATCTGGCGAGGCGTACACGCACAAATGCGAAAACACTTCACTCGCCTCAAGCTTCAAAATTTTGGTCGCCGCATTTGGCAGATCGTACTCGAGGAGCGCAGTGCCATCCCAACTGCCGAAGACATGGTTGAGTGCCGTGTCGCCAACAAAACGCGCCCTCGAGAAATCGTAATTTGGGGGAATTGGTTTCATGCCTGACGTCGGAATGAAACTCGAGTCGGTTTCGTAAATTCCAGCCGCGTCAAACTGAAGTTGCACATGGTTGCTGGCGTGTAATTGGCGCACTAAATACGGATGCAAACCAAACCCTGCCGGCATTCTGGTACCGCCAACATTCTCGAGTTCGAGTTGCGTCTCAAAAACATTGTCTTTCAGAGTGTAAATCAGTTTCATGCGGATTGGAAACGGAAAGTTGAAATCTGCGAAATCCCTCGAGTCCAAAATACACTCAAGCGCGTTATCATCTCGAGTCACAGCCCAAGGACGATTTCGCACGTCACCGTGCTGGGTGCTGCCATCGCTCGAGGTGGATCGGAGTTGATACTCTCGGTTTTCAAACACGAACTTGGCATCCCGAATCCGATTGGAAAACGGGGCAAGCGTAAAACTCGAGAACGGACTGGCAGAATTTCCAGCCACTGCCGATTCAGGCGTGACCCGCATCAAGTTTTGCAGGCTCGAGCCTTGCTTGGCACCCAAAGACTTGATGCTCGCGCCCACGTTCGGCACAACCTCGAGTTTCCAAAATTCGTTCTCCAAACGTTCGATCATGTCTCGAGTTTAGCGTGTTTTGAACCTGAAAAAAACCTGCGCCCTTGATCTCGAGGCAATTTTGCGCCATGATGTGAGGGCGTCGATCCGCAGGAGTACCAAAGATTTAAACCTCGAGCGAACCAGGGACGGTGTGAGCCTGGTGGTGAGGACTTTGCGAAAGGCAGCGGGGAGCAGATGTAGAAAAGAGCTTTGGGATTTCCCGAAGAACTGGGGTGGAACCGCGCAGTGTTTACTGCGTCCCCAGGTGGCATTAGAAGCCGCCTGGACTTTTTGTTTTGGCGCAATCCAACTTCTGATGCAGCAATGAAGGAGGGTTTTATGCCAGCGCAGTCGATGGACGAACTCGTTTCTCTTTGTAAACGCCGTGGGTTCATTTTCCCAGGCAGTGACATTTACGGTGGCTTGCAGGGGACGTATGATTACGGTCCTTTGGGAGTTGAGTTAAAGAACAACCTCAAAGCCGCCTGGTGGCGTTCGATGATTTACGAACGCGATGACATCGAAGGGCTTGACGCCAGCATTTTGACGCACAAGATGGTCTTGCGTCACAGCGGTCACGAGGCGACCTTCACCGACCCGATGGTGGACAACCGCACGAACAAAAAGCGTTACCGTCTTGATCACCTTTTAAAAGATCAAAAGCCCGAGATCATCTCGAGCATCGCGGCATCGTTTGGTTTTGAGGGTGAAGGTGTGGATGCCCTCTCGAGCGCCATGACCAAAAACCCTGAAAAAGCCGAAACTGCTTTAAACGCAGGCAAAGCGCTTGACCCTGACGATGGCAAACCAGGCAATTGGACTGCGCCGCGACCATTCAACATGATGTTCAAAACCACGGTTGGACCTGTGGCGGACGAAGAAAGTTACGCCTACCTGCGTCCCGAAACCGCGCAAGGCATTTTCACGAACTTCAAAAACGTTGTGGATTCAACCTCGAGACGCCTGCCATTCGGCATTGCGCAAATCGGCAAGTCATTTCGCAACGAAATCACGCCCCGCAACTTTATTTTCCGCGTCCGCGAATTCGAGCAGATGGAACTCGAGTTTTTTGTGACCCCAGGCACGGACGACGAATGGCACGCCACCTGGGTCGAAACCCGTTTGCAATGGTGGCGCGACCAGGGACTCGAGAGCAACAACCTCGAGCCTTACCATCAAAGCAAAGAAGACCTCTCGCATTACTCCAAAGCCACGGTGGACATTCTCTACCGTTTTCCACACGGACTCGAGGAACTTGAGGGCATTGCCAACCGCACCGATTTTGATTTGGGATCGCACACGCGCGGCAACGATTCGCTCGGGATTCAAGCCAACGTCGAACCGAACACCGACAGCACCGAAAAACTGACGATTCCGCACCCAGAAACCCAAAAACCGATTGTGCCGTTCGTGATCGAACCCTCGGCTGGCGTGGACCGTGGCGTGCTGGCGGTCTTGACCGAAGCGTTTACAAAAGAAACGCTCGAGAATGGTTCGGAACGCATCGTGCTCAAATTGCGCCCGCACCTTGCGCCAATCAAAGTTGCCGTGATTCCACTCGCCAAGAACAAGCTCGAGATTACCGATGTGGCACGCAAACTGAAAAAAGATTTGCAAGCCATCGGCTTTGGGCGCGTGCTTTACGAAGACACGGGCAACATTGGTAAAGCCTACCGCCGTCACGACGAGGTTGGCACGCCGTTCTGTATCACCGTCGATTTTGACACCATAGGACAGGGCAACAAGGACTCGAGCGAACCGAGTGACCCGAACTTGTTGGGCACGGTCACGGTGCGCAACCGTGATACGATGGCACAAGAACGCATTGCAATGAAAGAACTGCCAGCGTACTTGCTCGAGCGACTGCGCTAGATTTTTCGAGTAACAATGGGGGTGAGCTTATCAATATTCCAGTCAGAACAGGTTTCTCCTGGGTTGGTGCGCTCATCCTTTTGTTGGTGGTTGGGCTTTTGGTGTTTGCTATTTTGCGGGTGATTTCAGATCAAAATGCAAAGCAATTTGCCATTCCGTTTTACGTGCTTTTGATGCTGTTTTTTGTCTTGTTGTTTACGCTGCCCCAACGGGCGCTCAAATACCGCCTCGAGAATCAAAAACTCGAGATTCGGTATTGGTTTGGGCATCACGGGATCGATTTACAAAATGCAAAACCCGAGGTTATTCAAATCAAAACTGGATGGCGTTTTTTTGGTATCAGTACAGGTTTTTACAATGCGGGTTTGTTCAGCGTGAACGGACAGCAGATGCGAGTTTACGGTTCTCTTTTGAACGGTGATGTGATTGTCATTCGTCAAGCTGGCAAAAATACGATTATCACCCCAGCCGACCCGCAAGCCTTTTTGAAACTGGTTGAAGAATCTCGAGTTTAAAAAGTACGCCGTAAACACTTGAATGCAGTCATCACCAATTCATGCGCTCGGGTTGCCCGAGTGCTGTAAAGGCAACGAAATTTTAATTTTCGTTCCCATCCCAATTTTGCTTTCAACCTCAAAATTCCCGCCAACACTCTCCACCCGTTCACGCATTCCCAACAAGCCCAAACCCTCAGATTGCTCGAGCGAGGCGTTCATTTCAAACCCAGTCCCCGCATCGCTGACCTCGAGTTGCAATTGATTGTCCTGGCGAAAAAGATGCACTTTCTGCCCTCGTCCGCCAGCGTGTTTGAACGCGTTGGTCAGCGATTCTTGCACCAAACGGTAAAGCGTGATTTTGACTGGCAAGGGCAGTTCTTCGGGCGTCTCCTCGAGCACAAATTCGACACCTGTTTGCGAACGGCGTTTGTGGGCGTTAATCACCTTTAAGAGCGTTTCTTTTAACGACAATTGCTCGAGTTCGGGCAGGCACATGCCGCTGGCAATGGCTCGCATTTCAGCCAGCGCTCGAGCGATGGAGGCTTGAATCGTCTCGAGGTCTTTGTTTTGGGCGGCGTGAAGTTGATCGCTATCCAGTTTGAGGAGTGCAAACCCCAAATCTTGGGCTGGACCATCGTGAAGTTCGGCACTCAAACGCCGCAAGAATTTTTCGTTCAAGGTTGTACTGCGCGTGGCTGCCAGCACCAGACGGTTGCGCAAAAGCTCGTTTTGCTCGAGCAAGAATTGCAAGGTCACGACTTTTTCTTGCAACTCTTGGCGTTGGTTTTCTATCGTTTGATTGCCAAGCTCGAGTTCTGCGGTGCGTTCTTTGACGGTTTGCTCGGCTTGCTCTTTGGCTTCGCGCTCAATCTCGGTTTTCAAGCGGTACACTTCGGTTTCGTGCTGCGCCCGCTCGAGGTCAAATTGAATCGAAAGTTGACGGGTTTTTTCTTCGCTTTCTTGGTTGAACAAGGTCTTTTCAACGCGGTGAAACTCGCGGAAATGCTGCAAGGCTTGATTGGTATCGCCCAGTCGTTCAAAGGCGTCTGCGAGCAATTCATGGGCTTCAAAAATCGCTTTCTTGCCCTCAATCTGCTCGGCTCGCTCGAGTGCCTTGCTTAAGGATTCAATCGCCTGAACTGCCTGAGATGTTTTCAAATGCACCCGACCAATGTTCAAGAGCGTATCAATCTCGCTTTCAACATCGCCGATCTCGAGCGCACGGTCAAAAGCTTTTTGATGAAACTCGAGCGCGGTGGTGAGATTGCCCAAACCCAATTCGACCTGCCCGAGTCCGTCGAGTGCCGCGATTTCAAATTTTGGATACTTGATCTGTTGCGCCACCAACAGCACCACGTCAAAGCTTCTGGACGCATTCTCGAGTTGCCCAAGACGCTTGTAGACGTAACCCAGATTGGTTTTGGTGATTGCTTCGAGCACACTGTTTTCAAGACCTTCGAGGGTTGTTAACGCACGTTGGTATGTCTCGAGCGCTTTGGCGTCATCGGTCATGTTTTCATACAACAAACCAAGGTTGATTAAACATTGGCTCTCGATGCCGCGATCATGAATTCGTTCACGCACCAACGCATGGGCATCACTGAGGGCGGTCAATGCCCGAGGGAAATCACCAAGTTTAATGCAAATGATTCCCATGTTGATCAAGCAATTTGCTGCCCGACGGTCATCATTAAAACGACGGGCAACTATCAGGGCTTGAGTCAGGTCTTTGAGTGCTCGAGCGTACTCGCCATTTAGATGGTTGACCCCAGCGCGTTGGTTGAGCGCATCGGCTTCAATCAGGGCATCACCATGAACTCGAGCCAATTCCAGGGCTAAGTCAAGACGCTCGAGGGCTGTTTCAGGATTGCCCTGGTCGCGGTATACCTTGCCTTGGGCAATCAACGCTTGCGCTTGGATGTTCCAAGCGTTTTCAAATTGGGCTTGCTGGGCGGTTTGCATCAATATTTGAAGGGCTTCTTGAAAATCTGAATGCCCATACGCTTCCAGCCCAGCCGCCAGCAAACTGGCTGAAGCCTCGAGCTTGGATTTTTGATCTGGAATCGTTTGTGTGCGCATGATGGTCGTATCCGAAGAATAGTGCCTTTTCGATACGACCACCTTAACCGATCAGGCTCGAGTTGAAATGAGGCTTAAGGGACAACCGCTTTTAAAAAATTGAGAATGTCCAATCTTCCATCGCCAAGCATCAGCACGGAAGTGGTGGGCGAATCAATTTTGTATGCCGCATTTTGGTTGGATTTGTAAATGTTAACCGTTGTGCCTTTGAGTATTTTGGTCAGGTCAATCGAATTGGCTTTCAGGCTTTGCCCCAATGCCAGAGCCAAACTGGCGGACACCATCGGCGCGGACATGGACGTGCCAGACCAAGCGCCCAGCCTGTTGCCAGGCACAGGACCAAAGACTTCCTCACCTGGGGCGGACACCTCGAGCGTCGCGCCAAAGTTTGAAAATACTGACTTGTTGTCGTTTGCATCCACACTGCCCACACTCAGGCTGAACTGACCACCAAGGGTGGTGTCGAGGTTGGCTTGGTTGGCAGGAAACGTCACGTTTTGGTTGTTGGTGTTGCCGCTCGAGGAAATCACAAAAATCCCCCGCAAAGTCGCGGCATCAATCGCATCGTTGACAGCCTGCGAATTCGTGTCACTGCCCAAACTGAGGTTGATGATGTTTGCCCCCGCCTGCATGGCGCGGTTGATGGCTGCCGCCACATTTAACACATCGCCGCTGCCATCTGGACCCAGCACCCGCAGGGGCAAGATTTTGGCTTTTGGCGCAATTTGCAAAATAATACCCGCCACGCTTGTTCCGTGACCAAACGCCGCATCCGCTCCAAGAATACCCTCTTCTTGTGGCACGGCATCGTTGTCAACGTAATCCCACATTTCCGAAGCTGGGGCAAGTGAACCCGAGAAGGCTGGATGTTGCAAATCAATACCACTGTCAATCACAGCCACTTCGATGCCAGCACCAAGATTGCTCGCCAAGGTCTGTGCCTGTTGTAAATTTAATTTTTGCCATTTTGTGGTGTTTTGTGGAACCAATGAGAAATTCCCACCTGCCCAAGCGGCGATACTGCCCCCAGCCCATGCCGCGATGCTCCCCCCAGCCCAAGCCGCAATGCTACCGCTCATCGTTGCCAGTTGCCCAGCGCCTAAAAAGACTTTTTTGTTCGACTCGAGCGTTGCCTCGCCTGCCCCACCCGAAGCCGCGAGTTGATCGCCAGTGGCTTTGTCGAGTGCCAAGATCGCAAATTTTTCGTCGGGTCGCCAGACCACAACCTTGCCGCCGTATGTGGTCTCGGTCTGGACGATGGTGTCTTTTTTATCGATTTTGACGGTCAAACTGTAATGGCTGTCCGTGGCAGGCACCACCACTGGCGGCGAAACGGGTTCGGTTGGCGGTGGTGTGGTCACTGGGGGCGTGACGGGCGGTGTAACAGCAGGTTGGATCGCAACCTCATTGCAAGCCACCATGCAAAGCAAACCCAGCGCAAACAGGGCGGTTTTGAGTTGTGATGGTGGCAATTTAAAGTTCATGTCCCAATGATCTTAGAACAAGTTTTGATTCTTGAACACCGACTTTGGTCGGAAAACAAAAGCTCGAGCCTGGATGCTCGAGCTTTAAAGGTTTTTGAAGGCTTTACTGATCGCCAAAAATCGTGAAATGCCAACCTTTTCGCGCATCGCCCGAAGTGTCGAACATGATGTGCTTGGGAATGGTGTACTCCTCGAGCGCGTAATGGCTTAAATCCTTGCCCACACCCGAATCTTTCATGCCGCCCGTCGGCATTTCGGAGGTCAATGGCAGGTGGTCATTCACCCAGACCGTGCCAAACTCGAGCGCACTCGAGACTCGGAAGGCACGTTGAATGTCTTTGGTCCAGACGCTGGCTGCCAGTCCGTAAATCGTGTCGTTCGCCAGTTCTATCGCCTCGGCTTCGTCTTTAAAACTGTTCACCACCACCACGGGTCCAAAAATTTCTTCTTGCACCACGCTCGAGTCTTGCGGGGCGTTCACCAGAATCGTTGGCGGGTAGTAAAACCCAGGTCCTTTGGGCAGTTCGCCGCCGAGTTCAACCTTGATTTTTTGTTTTTTGGCTGTCAGCACCATGCCGTGGACTTTCTCGAGGTGAACCTGGCTGGTCAGCGGTCCCATGTCGGTGCTTTCAGACTCGAGTTTCCCCATTCGGATGCTGCTGGTCACGGCTTTAAAGCGTTTTAAGAACTTGTCAAAACTTTTTTGTTGCACATAAATTCTTGCCGCCTGCGTACAGTCTTGACCCGCGTTGACGAACGCGCCCGCCACCGCGCCCTGCACCGCCGCCTCGAGGTCGGCATCGTCGAAAACAATAAACGGCGCTTTGCCCCCAAGCTCGAGCGTCACGCGTTTTGTGCCGAGTCCCGCCAGTTCGCCGATGCGTCTGCCCGTGCGGGTGCTGCCCGTGAACGTCACCATGCGCACGTTTTTGTGTGTGACCATCGCCTCGCCAACTTCGGCGCCGCCCGTCAGCACATTGATCAAACCTGCTGGCAAGCCTGCCTCGAGTGCAATTCTTGCCATTTCGATGGTACTGCATGGCGTGTTTGGCGCGGGTTTGATGACCACCGCATTGCCCGCCGCCAGCGCAGGACCCAACTTCCAAGCCGCCATCATGAACGGATAATTCCAAGGCGTGATCGCCGCGACCACACCCACCGGCACGCGTTCGATCATGCTCGAGTAACCGCCCATGTACGACCCCGCGCCCACGCCCTCAATGCGCCGCAGCACGCCCGCAAAATACCGAATGTTATCAATCGCCACGGGAATGTCGCTGTACTTTGCCAGTTTGATCGGTTTACCCGCATTTTCACTCTCGAGCTTCGCCAGTTGTTCGCTGTGCTGCTCGAGTGCATCGGCAAATTTCAATAAGGCGTTGCTGCGCTCGCTCAGGGAGAGCGCAGCCCAAATTTTCTGGGCTTTGCTGGCTGCCTTGACCGCTTCTTGCACGTCTTTGACCGTGGCAACTGCAACGGTGGCGAAGACTTCACCCGTGGCTGGCGCGATCAAATCTTGAGTACCATGCGTGACTTCTTTTCCGTCAATGATGAGCGGAAAGTGCCTGAGACTCGAGTTTTTTGCGGTTTTCTTGGCTACTTTGGTCATGAACAAACTCCTTTCGTGGAAACTCGAGCTGCTAAGTTTCTCTGCTCTCATCCCCAACCCTTCTCTCGATATCCAGAGAAGGGAGTCTAATGCCGATCATTAATGAATTAAATTGGGTTTTAACAGTTCAACATGCTTTGATTCATCGGTGTCTATCAAGTGTTTTCGGTTTTGTAGGGGCGCTACTTGCTGCGCCCTGGGTTGCCCATGCGTTTTTCTAGGTTACTTTTTATAAACGCTCTGAAAGGCGTTACGTAAAATCTGAAACCCAACTTCGAGTTCGCTGTGACTTGCATTTAACGGCACGAGAATCCGAATCGCATTGCCGTGCATTCCCGCCTTAATAATAATCAATCCACCCTCGAGCGCGGCATTCACGACTTTGGTTGCCCCGTCCGCATCTGGAATTTTCTTCTCGAGGTCCTTCACCAGCTCTATCGCCATCATCGCGCCCAGTCCGCGCACGTCACCAATCATTGGAAAATCGGCTTGCAAGGCTTTCAGTTCACGCTCGAGAAACTCGCCTTGGATCACGGCTTGCTCGAGGATTTTCTCTTCTTCAAAGACCTCGAGCACCGCCAGACCTGCGGCGCACGCCAGCGGGTTGCCCGCGTATGTGCCGCCCAAGCCGCCAGGATGCGGCGCGTCCATGATGTCGCTGCGTCCGGTGATGGCAGCCAGCGGCAAGCCTCCTGCCAGGCTTTTGGCAATCGTCACCAGGTCGGGAATGATGCCGCTGTGCTCGTAAGCCCACATTTTGCCCGTGCGTCCAAAACCGCATTGAATCTCGTCGGCGATAAAAACAATGCCGTGCTTATCGCAAATGTTGCGCAAACTGCGCATGAACGCCGCTGGCGCTGGATTAAAACCGCCCTCGCCTTGCACGGGTTCGATGATGATTGCCGCGACCTGTTCGGGCGCAACTTGGGTGTCGAACAAATGCTCGAGTCCTGCCAGTGCGTCTTTGGTCGTGATGCCCTGATACGGCATGGGAAACGGGGCTTTGTACACTTCTGGCGCGAAGGGTCCAAAGTTTTGCTTGTACGGTTTTTGCTTGCCAGTCAAACTCATGCCCATCAGTGTCCGTCCATGAAAGCTCGAGTCAAAACTGATGATGCCAGGACGGTTCGTGTAAGCCCTGGCGATCTTGATGGCGTTTTCGGTGGCTTCCGCGCCCGTGCTGACAAAAAACGTTTTGTTGGTCTGACCCGCCTTTTGCGGCACGAGCGCGTTCAATTTTTCTGCCAGTTTGATGTAGGATTCATACGCCACCACCTGAAAACACGTGTGCGTAAAATTCTCGAGTTGCGCCTTGACCGCCGCCTGAACTTTTGCGTGCGCGTGACCGACGTTCAAAACGCCAATGCCACCCGCGAAATCAATAAATTCGCGCCCTTCGACATCCCAGAGTTTGGCACCCTCGGCTCGGGCGGCAAACAGCGGGGTTAAGGCGCTGACCCCACGCGGAATGTGTTGCGCTCGAGCGTCGAGCAGCGTTTGTGTTTTGGTTGTTGGTTTTTCTGGAGCGGTCATGGTCATGATTACCACCTTTCAAGTGCTGGTGTATCAGAATAGCGCTCGAAGCATGAAGCTCACAAGTACAAGAAAACAGCCTCCCAAAACTCGAGAGGCTGCCAGGGCGCAATTTGGCTTTACTTGACGTTGGTTTCCCAAGTCCAAGCGGCGGTGCAAGAAACCGAAGTCGTGCGGACATAACCGCCCGCATCGTCGGAGAATTGTACGTTGCCACCGTCAATTTTTTCGTCCTGACCCGAACAGGCGACATCGTTGCGATGCACATTGACCGCCAACTTAAAGGTTTTATTGGCTTGAAATCTTTTGCCTGTGTTGTCCGTCAGGTTGTATGCAAAGGTAAAGCTCGAGCTGGATTCGACGGTGCCCTGACCGTTAAATGGTTTCAAATTGTCGTTTGGCGTGTATTTCAGGCTCGAGCTGAAACCCACCGTGAGGAATTCGGGTTTGGTATCGTCGGGTTTGAGGGTGATCGAAAAACCTTCAGAAGCTGCATATGGTGGTGTATCTGATTTTAGATTGAGGTCAAGGTCCAAAATAATCGAAGTTTTGAAAGTTGTGCTTTGCGGGTTGACATCCAAAGCTTTTAATTTTTTGATATGCACTTCGTAAGGACCATCGCCGTTGGAATTGTCTTTAACCGTGATCGTTCCTGTGGTCTGAACACCACCCGATAAACAGTCATAAGCGTAATTGACAATCGAATCAGGAATGCCATCTGCATCGGCGTCGGCTTGGTTCGCATCTTGCCCACAACTCGAGCCGGTACCCGTCGCTTGCGTGGTCTGAACCCGACCAGATTTCAAGTTTTGCAAGCTTGCACTCAAACTTGAGGTCAGCAAGTTTGAGGCATTGGTTTTGGCGAGGATGCTGGCAACGTCTGGGGCGAACGCTCGAGCGAAAACGGTGGGGAGTTTTGTGAGCGGCTCGAGGTTGATTGGAGAGGAATTTACACCAACACCGACACCACCAATTCTTTGGATGCTTGCATCAACCACACTCGGCGCAACGCTGGTGAGCGCGTTGGTATCGTCAGTGGTTAATTTTTGCCCGCAAGAAACCAGCAATCCCAAAACTGAAATACTCAAAATAAATCCACTTAATTTCATGAGTTTGAACCTCCCGATAACGACACGCTCAACAGTTTAGCAAGGTCATTCAAAAAACATCGTTCTGGGAGTCAAGACAATGTCCAGAAAAGGATTTAGTCCTGTTCAATCAATGACAGGGCAACATCTCGAGCCAGAATGCCAATTGCCGAAGCTTGGTGCTGTTTGACTAAAATTGACAGTTGCTCGCGTCTTTGTTGGTCCCAATTACCTTCAAAGACCAAGGCTGCAAAATCCTTGTACTCGGTTGCCAATTCGGAAGTGAGTATCACGTCATAATTGCTTGGTGGTTGTAAAACAAACTCGAGCATTTCAGGGGTATGTTTACCCAATCGCCAAGCGGCATGAAGATGGGAGAGTGCCCAAAACCAATCGTTTTTTGGTGTTTGTGTCAACTTAAAAGCTTTTTCGTAATCGCCAAATGAAAGTGCGTACTGAACTTGAAGTAAATTTTCCAAATCCTCACCAATAGAAATATCAATCAGTGGTAACTGTGCCACAAAACCATCGCCGAGTTCAAGCGTAATACGTGTAATCCATCCTTGCGCAAGCGACTCGAGTTGATGGTCATGAATTTGCTCGAGTTGTGTTCTGGCTTGCTCAAGTTGACCGAGAGCATACTCGCAAATCGCAGCATTGAAAACGGCGTATGATTGATAATTGATTAATCCACTGCGTTTTATGAATGCAAGTGAACGATCAAGACGTAATTTTGCAGTTATGAAATTGCCATTATTCATTTCGAGCAAGGCAATATTGATTCCAATAATAATTTCTATTCTAACATCACCGATTTTTTCGGCAAAAGCCACAGCCTTTTCCCAAGCAGAGGCTGTTTCGGGAATACGGTGTTGTCCATGAAACGTAAGACCTAGATCATTCCAGACGCTGGCGAGCAAATGACTATTTTGTGATTGTTCAGCAAGCTGAATCGCCAACTTCAGCAAATATTCCGAACGTTGCAAACGCCCTTGTTCACGTTCAAGTCCTGCCAACCCTGAAATCGCCAATGCCTGCCCAACAAAATCTTTTGCTTGCTTGGAAGCCCTGAGCGCCTCGAGTCCAGCATGTTTTGCCAACCTCACATCCTGCCGCTCTCGCAAAATCGCGCTTTGCTCGAGACACAATGGGGCATAGGCGGGTTCTTCGCGTTTGGGTTCGCCCACCAGTCGCAGTGCCTCATCCAAAGAGCCGCGCAAGCGCAAGGCTTTGGCGACGCTGACCCGAGCGTTCAGTGAGGCTTCCAATCCTCCCTCGAGCAATTCGGCGCTGTCCATCACGGTTTTCCACAAGGTTATGGCTTCAAGGTTGCGTCCCATGAACGATAAAACTTCTGCCAGTTGATGCCGCACTTTCATGGTTTCCAGGCGCTCACCCTCGAGTTTTTCGCTGGCAGTTAACGCCATGCGGTAGGCGCGTTCGGCTTGCGGGTAGGCGAACGCATGTTGCGCTGCCAAACCTGCTTCCAAACCTTTTTGCAGGGTTTGTTCAAACATGCCAGCCTCGAGGTAATGTTCGGTCAACTCGAGCGGTGCGGCGCGGGTTTCGAGCAGTGCGGCGGCTTTGGCGTGCAGGCGACGGCGTTTGAGGCTCATCAAGCCAAGCGCCAGCAGTTCGGCGTAACTGGGGTGCGTGAACCTGAAACCCTCGCCGTTCGTGCCTGGGGTTTCGATCATCAGTTTGGCGCGTACCAGCGTCTCGAGCGCGTCGAGGGCGGCGTCATCTGACCAGTCCAGCAGCGCTCGGGCGTCTTCAAACAAAAACGCGCGACCCAAAACGCTGGCGGCTCGGGCAAACTCGAGGGCAGGTTGTGGCAGCGCGCTGATGCGGTGGCTGAGCAGGTCGTTTAAGGTTTCGGGCAAGCCGGTCAGGTTTCGATTCCATTCGTAGACGCCAGCACGCCTGTAGACCGCACCCGATTCGAGCATGGCTTTCAGGCGTTCCTCGAGCACCCAGGGGTTGCCGCCAGCGCGTGAGACGAGTTCAACTTCCAGTGCTGGGTCAAGTTCATCGTCCATTAGCGCCCGCAGCAACTCGAGCGTCAAGGGTTCGGACAGTGGCTCGAGGTGAACAATACGTTTTGGATTTAAGCCTTTGGGGTGCGTGGTGTTTTCGGGCAGGTCTTCGAGGCGGTACGAGATCATCATTTTTGTATTCTCGAGGGCGCGAGTGCTGTGTGCCAGCAATTCAAGGGTGCTCGAGTCTGCCCAGTGCAGGTTTTCAAACGCCAGGATCGAGGTTTGAGAAATGTTCTCGAGCAATTCGGTGAAAGCTTCAAACAGTTTTAACCGCGCCACCTCGGGCGGCAAATTGCTGTCGCTGGCGGGCACAAAACCCAATTTGCTCGAGATGCGACCAAGTTCGCCTTTGGCGTTGTCAGACAGGTTCTCGAGCACCTCAGAATGGTGTTTTCCCAGGCTGGCGATCAACCTCGAGATCGTGCCAAACGGTGTGGGGTCATCAACGATGGCTTCGGCAATCACCAAGCGTTTTCCGTTCCCTTGAAGCCTTTCGCCCAGAGCTTTGAGCAACCTGGTTTTGCCCACGCCAACATCGCCTGTCACGGCAATCAAACCCGTTTCAGACTCGAGGAAGGCATTTAAAACAGCCATTTCGGTGTCGCGTCCAACCAGTGGCGCAATCAAAATCGCGTCGGCTCGAGCAATTTCACTCGAGATTTCCACGGTGTTTTGAAGGTTTGCTTCCAGCGAGGCGAGCAAGGCTTCTTTGACGGCGAAGGCGCTCTGCGGACGGTCGAGCGGATTTTTTGCCAGCATCTGCAGCACCAGCGCGTTTAAGCTTTCGGGCACGTTCGGGTTGACATCTTTTGGGGCTGGGGGCGTGCCTTGAATGTGCTGCATGATGACCTGCACGATGCCCTCGCCCGTGAAGGGTGGTCGCCCCGTCAAGGCACTAAAGAGCACCGCTCCAAGGGCGTACAAATCGGCGCGGTAATCGAGTTGCTGCCCTCGGCATTGTTCGGGAGCCATGTACAAGACCGTGCCGACCACCGCGCCCTCCCTGGTCAGTGCCACGCTGCCCTCGAGCGTTTTTGCCAGTCCAAAATCCATCAGTTTGGCGTTGCCGCTTTCGGTGACACGAATGTTTTCGGGTTTTAAATCGCGGTGCACAATGCCTTGCGCATGAACCGCCGAGAGGGCGCTGGCAACGCCCGCAAAGACCTGAATCAGTTTCTCGAGTGGTGGATTGTCTTTGAGCCAATCGTTTAAGTCTGTGCCGCGCACGAATTCCATGATTAAAAAAGGAATCGCGTTTTCTTCGCCCAAACCCAGCACTTTCACCACGTTTTCGTGTTCGATCCGCTCGAGCGATTTGAACTCGCGCCGCAAACGCACGCCGCCCTGTAAAGCCACGGCTTCGTGCAGGCGTTTGACCGCCACAAACTGCCCTGTGTCTTTGTCCAGCGCCAGACTGACACGACCCATTGCGCCAGAGCCTAGCTCTCGGACAAATTGGTAGCGTTGGCTCGAGGAGACGGACATGTGTTTTGTATTATGGCATTTTGCCTGAATGCAAACCGTTCTTTTGGTGGTATTTGTTGTGCTCGAGAAGAGGTTTGCGATTTGGTTTTTGTTTTATTCCCAATATCCAATTCGGTTGCTGGGGTTTTAATGCCCTGACTAAACAAAGGGCTTTGATTTTTAATGAATACGCCAAAAAAGTGAGTGTCGTAGGGGCGCTGCTTGCTGCGCCTTTTGCTCTCCCGCGTTTTATGGTGATGAGAACGCGAGTTGTTCTAAATCTTGCAAAATCATAAACCCCATGCTATAATTACGTTAATAACAGAAATCTCGAGACTCAATACGCTCCCCTCCCCAAAATTTCGCACATCACGCCATCAACCAGAAAGCTCGAGGTGGAATCAGTTTCAAACCCAAGCACATCGCTGCACCTCGAGCGGTGTTTTTTGTTGTCTGAAAACTCCTGCCTGCACTCAGAACTCACAACCTCAACCATGCCAAACTAGGACATGGACTTATCGACTGGAACGACCATGAACCTGACCATGACGGTGAAACAACTTGGGCGCAAAAAAGCGCTGACCACCCGAAACTACAGCCTCGGAAATTTCTCGAGTCAACCCACACTGACCGAACTGATCGAACGAATTGTGATGCTCGAGGTGAATGCGTTTCGTGAACGTCAAGCCGACAATCAATTCTTGCGGGTTTTAACCGAAAACCAATTGCTCGAGGCGTCTGAGACGGGCAAAATCAGTTTGGGCGGACAAGAATTTTCGCAAGAGGTGAACGTTGACGACGCCATCCAAACCGCGATTCAGGCGTTTCAAGACGGTTTGTATTACGTTTTTAACGGTGAAACGCAAATCGAATACTTGTCCGATGTCGTCAACCTTGAGCTTCGTCAGGACATTGTGTTTTTACGCCTTGTCGCCTTGGTCGGAGGATAATTGTGATCAGCCGTGAAGAAGCTCAGAAAAGACTTGCCGATACTCGAGTCAAAAATCCAAACGTTGTTTTGGCAGGGCGCATCCAAACTTTGCCCGAGCACTTAACGCAAATCACGCTCGATTACTTGTGCTTAGACGCCAACGGCGACGAGCCAAAGTTCTCTGATTACCAAGCCCGCAACAAGTTCGATGAAGCCGCCAAGAGCGCCTTTTTTCAAACCTCGAGCGACGATTTTGCCTTGATTCTCGAGACGTGGTTTCCGCGCTTTCCCAAGGTGGCGCTGTCAGCCTTGCAAGCCCCTGTCACCTACCGTTTTCGCAGCAGCGTCATGCCCAGTTTGACCTCGCAATTCGAGACCGCCAAAGGCTGGTTGGCGTACACCCGCGCTTACGATCAGCCGCTCGAGTGGATGACCGAGTACGCGGGTTACGAATGGGCTTTTCAGTATTACACCATGCCGCTGTTCTTGGCGGCGGTGGATTCTGGCAACGATGCCGTGTTTGAAATCATGCTCGCAGCCGCCAAAAGCGAACATCCTGTGGCGGTCATGGGCGACTACGTGATCGACACTTTAATGCGTTCCAATCGACCCGAGGGTTGGGATTTGCTCGAGAAACTGCTGCTCGCCGCGCAGCGTCAGGAGGGTTTACGGCAGAGCATTTTCAATAAAATCATGATCGCTCACCCAACGGCTTTAAAACGAATGATACATTTGATTCTGGACAACGACCTGCTGCGGTTTTCCTCGAGCGTGCAATGGGCGATTTCATTCCTGCCACTCGCGCCAATCGAACCCACGCCCAAAGTTTTAGAAGATGCGGTTCGGGATTTTTTGACGCGGCTCGAGCATCAAGATGCAAGTCGCGCGATTGTTAAAAATTTGAAAGGCACACCAGATTGCCGCGATTTGTACTTGGCGTTGTACGTGCTGGCAGTCGAAAATCTCGAGGAAGCCCAAAGTTTGGGTTTGCTATGGCTCAAGCACAAAGACGCCAAGTACCGTTTTGTGGCGCTGCATGTGTTGCAACGTTTTGATCTTGCCACCCACCCAGATGTGATCGCGTTGTTGTCCGACAAGGACGACATGGTGGCACTCAAAACGCGTTCTTTTGTGATCTTGCCTCGTGAAACACCCGAACAAGCACTGGCTTCGTTTCAAACCCTGAAAAAGTTTCTCGAGCGTTTCCCTGCCAAGCTCGAGTTGAAAAGCCCAGAACTTTGGATGGGTGCTGTCGCAACTGACCCAAGCGACATTGCGGGGCAGATGTTTGACTTTGTCAATAACGAAAATGCGCGTTTGATGATGCCCTACAAGCACTTGTTAAACCCTTGGACGTTGCGCAGCCTGATGGATAAACTCACCGAACAAAAGCCGTGGGATTTTGAGGTTCGTGGCATGGTGATCGAGGCTTTGACCGCCAAAGACAATTACTTGCGCGAACGGGCTTTTGTCACCATGAAGGAAAGCAAAGCCGCGCTTGAGGAAAGCGATTTTGTTGCGCTCGAGAAGCAGTTAAGTCGTAAAACCGCATCGGTGCGCAAAGACACGATTGAACTGATTTTGGCGCAACCAGCCGAATTCGCTAGCGCCAGCGCAACCCGTTTAAAAGCCGCCAAAACCCCCGAGCAGAAAAAAGCGGGTGAAGAAATCGCCAAAGCGCTCGAGAGTGTCCGACTCGAGCAAAACGTACCAAGTGCGGCGGACGGCTTTGGATTGTTCGACCCCAACAAGCGCAGTCCAGCCTTTAAGCTTGAGCGCAAAAATGTTCAACTCGTCACGCCCGCCGCACTGGCGGTTTTGGGATCGCTCGAGAAACTGGTTTGGCAGCACCGTTTGACCGTGGTGGACGAGATCAATTGGAGCAATGAGGTTTCGCAAAAACCGTTTGAAAACACCTGGTTGCGTGCTCCGAGCTTTCACGACACCGAAAATCCGTTGCTCGAGCAGTGGAAGAAATTCCCGTTGTCTGAAACTTGGACGGCATGGTTTGAAAACCGCACGACAAAAGAGCGCGACACTGATGGACTCGAGATTTTACGTGCCATTGCGATTCGACCTTTTATGTTTCAATCCATCTTTAACGATGATTACTACGATGAAAATTTCAATTACGACCTCGAGCCTGACAATGACGACGCTGGCACAAGCAATTTGGGTTTGCAAAAAAGCTATTTTGGCAGTTTAAGACCCGTCAAACGCAAAGACGAAGATCAACGCCTCGAGAACAACATGGTGCAGATTTTGTACTGGCTCAAAGAGTTGTATCCAGCCGTGGGTGAGCACGATTTCGCGCTCGACTTGCTCGAGGATCAACTCGCACAAAGCATTCCTCTTCTCGAGCAAGGTTTTCAAAAATTCGTCGAGAAAAATACGTTGCTGCCCGACGAAGTGGCGCTGAGGGAAAACAAGGACTATCAAACCTTTAAAAAATTACTTCCCGTCATCGTCAAACTCCAACCCAGCGCTGCCGCCTTGACCAGCGCTCAACAGGCTCGAGCGTGGCAACTCGAGCACAGCATGAGTTTGCGGCTGTGGTGGAATGGCAGCCGCACAATCAACCACTCGCATCTGATGGCGGCGTTCAGGGCGGGTATTGCGAATCAAACTGATGTGATGGAGGCTTTGATCGGTCCGAGTCATTTGCGTCCCAGCAAAAATGTCGTTTGCAACAATGGTTTCACCGACCACCTAACACAAAAACCATCAGAATTCCTCAAAACATATCCAGAACTTCAACCCATGCTCGAGCAGTGCGCCGACCGTGTGCTCGAGATTGAATTGCAACGCGGGGATTTGCCAACGCCAGCCACGATTGCGGCAACCCGAATTCGGTTTTTGTCGGGTTTGGGACGTTTAATGCCGATTCTCGAGGTGATCGGGCAGGACAATATTTCGCGTGGTGCTGGGTACTATTATCAAGATCAAACGCCGCGATTGGTGGTGTTCTCCGACCTTCTGAAAGCCGTTTATCCCAGCCCCAGCGACACCCAAGCCAATTTTGACAAAGCCATCAAAAAAGCCAAAATTCCCGAACAGCGCCTGCTCGAGCTTGGATTGTTCGCGCCGCAATGGACGCAATTTGTCGCCAAGAATATCGGTTGGAAGGGGTTAAGCGATGCGATGTACTGGCTTCGGGCGCACACCAAAGACGGTGGCTTCAGCAACGATTCCGAACTCGAGGGTTGGAAACTCGAGATGGCGCAACTGACGCCGCTTTTGACCCAGGATTTGGTCGATGGCGCGGTCGATGTCAGTTGGTTTAATCAGGCGTACAAAGACCTTGGCGACAAGCGCTGGACACAACTGTACGATGCTGCCAAATACATTTCTTCGGGGACGGGTCACGCCAGGGCAAAACAGTTTGCCGACGCAATGCTGGGCAAATTACTCGAAGCCGATGTGGTCAAACGAATCACGGGTAAACGCCATCAGGACAGCGTTCGTGCGCTTGGACTGATTCCTCTGCCCAAAGCCAAAGACGCGGTGCTTTTGGCGCGTTACGAGGTCGTGCAAACCTTTTTAAAGCAAAGCAAGCAATTTGGTTCGCAACGCAAAGAATCCGAACGACTCGCGTCACGCATTGCACTCGAGAATTTGGCACGCACCGCAGGGTTTCCAGACCCGATGCGGCTCGAGTGGGCGATGGAATTAAAAGCCGTGGCAGACCTCTCCAAAGGCGCGGTCAAGCTTAAAAAGGACGATGTCGAACTGGTCTTGTCGGTCACAACCGACGGCGAACCGACGCTCGAGGTTTTGAAATCGGGTAAAACCTTAAAGGACATTCCCACTAACCTCAAAAAAGATGACGCCGTGATCGAAATTCGCGCCCGAAAAAAGGAACTCGAGAATTCACGCAGCCGAATGCGGGTTTCCTTAGAGCGTGCAATGGTGCATGGTGATGCCTTTACTGCAAAAGAACTCCGCGACCTGACCAAACACCCAATCGCCCGTCCGATGCTCGAGCAACTGATTTTTATCGACGATGCACAACTGGGGTTTCTCTCGCCCGACGGTAAAAACCTGGTCAGTGCAAACGGCGAATTGCTCGAGATCAAAGGCTCGAGTTTGCGCCTTGCGCACCCCGTGGATTTGTTCGAGTCCAAAACCTGGTCTGAATGGCAGAGCGCGTATTTTACGGCGCAACGTCAGCAACCGTTCAAGCAAATCTTCCGCGAGTTGTACCTGCTCACACCAGCCGAGAAACTCGAGAAAACCAAATCCAGCCGTTACGCGGGGCATCAAGTCAACCAACGCCAAAGTGCGTCATTGCTTGGTTCAAGGGCTTGGGTGGTCAGTTACGACGGCGATGCCAGCCGAACTTTTTT
This sequence comes from uncultured Deinococcales bacterium, assembly GCA_964247135.1. GTDB lineage: Bacteria > Deinococcota > Deinococci > Deinococcales > JAAFIG01 > JANXTZ01. The sequence continues at coordinate 46,616 of CAXTTL010000002.1, forward strand.
TAAAGAGGGCATCACCGCGCACATCGGCAGCAAGCAAGGTTATTCAACGCCAGCCGAAGTTGAAGCCCCCGCGCTCGAGACGGTTTCGTTTTCCAAACGCGGTGGTTGGGAGGCGCTCGACCTCGAGAGCATTCCAAAGCGTTTGTTCTCCGAAGTCATGCGTGACCTTGACTTGGTGGTTTCGGTGGCGCACGTCGGCGGCGTTGATCCCGAAGCCTCGCAAAGCACCACCGAAATGCGGGCGGCGTTGCTCGAGGAAACATTGCGGTTGCTCAAGATTAAAAACGTCAAACTCGAGAAAAACCTGGCATTGATTGAAGGGCAGATTGGGCGTTACAGCGTGCATCTTGGAAGCGCGGTGGTACATCAACAACCTGGCGGCGCGATCTGTTTGGTTGCCGTGCCGAATCAGGCTCGAGGTCGGATTTTCTTGCCGTTTGCGGATTCTGATCCGCGCACGGCGGAAGTGATTGCCAAGGTCATCTTGTTAGCGAAGGATTCTGAGATTCAAGACCCTATTCTGCTGCGGCAATTGGTCGGATAAAACTGAAAGTCAAACCTCGAGCATCAATCCGTTTTAAGATGCTTGAGTGCAAGACCTTTTAACCCGATTTCAAGCCGGTGACGAACGTGCCCTGGCTCGAGCCATCACCATTGTCGAATCGGGTGATCCTCGAGCCGATGAATTGCTGGCGGCATTGCGGGGTTTGAACCGTTCTGCCGTGGTGATTGGCATGACGGGCGCCCCTGGTGCGGGCAAGAGCACCCTGACCGACCAGTTGATTGCGGTGTGCCGCGCCAGAAACGAACGGGTTGCGGTGCTTGCCATCGATCCGTCCAGCCCATTTTCTGGCGGCGCGATTCTGGGTGATCGAATTCGTATGGGGCGGCATTACCAGGACCGTGGCGTGTTCGTGCGGTCTATGGCAACCAGGGGCGCATTGGGTGGGCTGGCAAAGGCAACCGTGGGTGTCTTGTCGGTGCTCGAGGCGTTCGGTTTTGACCGTGTGATTCTCGAGACGGTGGGGGTTGGTCAATCCGAGATTGACATTGCGCGGGTTGCCGATCACACGGTGCTGGTGCTCACGCCAGCGGGTGGAGATGCGGTGCAGGCATTCAAGGCGGGCATCATGGAAATCGCCGATGTTTTCGCGGTCAACAAAGCCGACATTCCTGGGGCGGATAGGTTGGTGCGTGAAATTCAGGCGGCGCTCGAGTTCAACCCTCACGATGAATTCTCGTGGTGGGCAAAAATTGTGAAAACCATTGCCAGCACGGGGCAGGGTATTTCCGAATTGCTCGAGGCTATCGACGCGCACCGCGTACATCTTGGCGAGGCTGGCTTGCAAACCCGCAGGCTCGAGCGTGCCAGGTTCGAGATCATCAATGCCATCAACGACGAGGTGCGCGGCATCATGAAGCAATCCGAACGCGAGCTTTTGCTGCGCGTCTCGAGTGGTGAAAGCACGGCGAATGTGGTCGCTCGAGAATTGATTGCCGCTGCCCTCGAGAAATCGGGTTCGTATGGCACGACTCGAGTGCACATTGTTGACGAATAATGGATACCGTGCTATTCTATAGAAATCAACGGCGAAGAGCCGTGTTTTTTATTTTAGACTGCCCGAGAGTGGGTTATTCCCTTAAGCCGGAAAACCGTGTCCCTTGCCAAAGTTTGCGGGTTCGTCGGGTTTGGCGCTCGAGTCATCATCGGGCAATTCTTGCCCGTCCAGGAGCATCTGAAACTCTTCGGCGTTCAGGGTTTCACGAATCAAGAGTTCGTCCACCACCCGCATCATCAAATGACGGTGTTGCTCGAGCAGCGCTTTGGCGGCTTCATAACACGTCTCGAGGATGGTTTTGACTTCAGCGTCGATGGCTTTGGCGGTGGCGTTGCTGTACTGACGGTTCTCAAATCCAAGCCCCAGATAATCTTGGTTCTCTTCGATCAGTGCCACGTGCCCCAGGGTTTGGCTCATGCCCCACTCGCCGACCATCTTGCGAGCCAGTTGCGTGGCTCGAGCAAAATCGTTTTGCGCCCCCGTGGTGACATCGCCAAACTCGAGTTCCTCGGCGGCGCGTCCCGCCATAAAAACCGTGATGTGTTCCAAGATTTGATTGCGGGTCAGGTGGTCTTGTTCGCTGGGCATGGTTTGCATGAAGCCGGCGGCGTTGCCCCTTGGCACAATGGTCAGTTTATGGACACGGTCTGCCAAGGGCAGTAAATTGGCTGCCAGCGCGTGACCGACCTCGTGAAAGGCGGTAATACGTTTGTCGGCTTCGGGAATGATCCTGGATTTTCGCGCGGCGCCCATTGTGACCCTGTCTGCCGCCTCGTCCAAATCTTTGATGCCAATCCGCCGCCGCCCCGCTCGAGCCGCCAGCAACGCGGCTTCGTTCAGCAGGTTCTCGAGGTCAGCCCCGACCATGCCAGGGGTGCGCCTTGCAATCAGTTTAAGATCAACATTGTCCTCGAGCGGTTTTTTGCGGCTGTGAACGCGCAAAATTTCTTCGCGCCCCTTCACGTCTGGTGCATCGACCACCACTTGACGGTCAAAACGACCTGGGCGTAACAATGCGCTGTCGAGCACGTCTGGGCGGTTGGTTGCCGCCAAAATGATGATGTCGTGCTTGGTTTCAAAACCGTCCATTTCGACCAAGAGTTGATTGAGGGTCTGCTCGCGTTCGTCGTTGCCGCCGTTCATGCCCGAGCTGCGCTTGCGTCCAACGGCGTCAATCTCATCAATAAAAATAATGCACGGCGCGGCTTTGCGGGCTTGCTCGAACAAATCGCGCACCCTGGAGGCACCGACCCCAACGAACATCTCGACAAAATCACTGCCCGAAATCGTGAAGAACGGCACTCGAGCCTCGCCCGCAACGGCTTTTGCCAGCAGGGTTTTGCCGCTGCCGGGCGGTCCGATCAACAGGCAACCTTTGGGGATTCTGGCGCCGATGTCATGAAACCGTGTGGGGTTTTTTAAGAAATCCACCACCTCGGCAAGTTCCTCTTTGGCTTCGTCGCAACCCGCCACCTCGCGGAAGGTCACTTTGGGTTTTTCGACCTGACGCGCTCGAGATTTACCAAAACTCGGTGCGCCGCCGACATCTTTGGCTGCCCTTGAGCGAAACCACAAAAACCCGCCGATCAACAAAATCGGCAACAAGGCTTGCAAGCCCAGCAGCACAAAGCGGTTGGTACGGTTTGCACCAACGATGCGGTATTCGGTGTTGTACTTTTGTCGCGCCAAATTCAGCTCGTTAAACAAGCGTTTGTCGAGCAGCAATTGTGTCTCGTAATTGTGATCGTCTTTGGACACGATCCTTGCCGTGCTGATTTGCACCACGCCAGAACTTGAGATGGTGGCATTACCGCTGGGCAAAAGCGTCACGCTCTGGACTCCGCCCAGCCTCAAATCCTCGAGGAACTGACTTTCAGACACAGCCTGCGCCAAGACCTGCCCATTCAAGACCATGCCGCCCAAGACCATGCAGGTCAAAACAAGTTTCCCAATCCAGTTTCGCATCTGATCCACAGGGTATCACTCAGGGGATAAAGAACTGTTACGCACACCCCAGATCAAAACAAAAGCTCAGGTATTCTGATATATGGATGTCGTCTGGGTTGGTGCGGCGTACTTTGCGGGTTTGTTGGGGTCGCGGGTTGGCTTTCCGCCGCTGGTCGGGTACTTGCTGGCGGGCTTTATGCTGTACGCCTTTGGCTACCGCTCGAGCGAAGCCCTGCACACCCTGGCAGACATTGGCGTGTGGTTGTTGCTGTTTGCGGTGGGTTTAAAGTTCAAGTTGCAAAACCTGATTCGCCCCGAGGTGCTGGGCGTCGGCGGCTTGCATTTGCTGATCTCGAGTGTCGTGGTGTTCGGCATCATGTTTTTGGCGCTCGGTTTTGGCAACGCCTTGTACCTGGCAATCGGTTTGGCATTCTCGAGCACGGTCTTGGCGATCAAGTTGCTCGAGGACAAAAGCGAACTGAATTCCTATCACGGGCGTGTGGTGGTCGGTATTTTGGTGTTGCAAGACTTGGTGGCGATTCTCTTGCTGGCGTTTGCTGGGGCAAAACAACCGACACTTTGGGCGCTCGGGTTTTTGTTGCTGCCGTTGCTGCGCCCAGTCTTGCTGCAACTGCTGGTTCGCAGCGGTCACGAGGAGCTGCTCTTGTTGTTTGGTCTGGCGCTCGCTTTGGCTGGTGGCACGTTGGCGCAAAAGGTTGGAATTTCGCCAGAGTTGGGCGCACTGATTTTTGGGGCTGTTTTGGCGGGTCATGACCGCACCAGTGAACTCTCCAGCGTGCTGTGGGGTTTAAAAGAATCGTTTTTGGTGGCATTTTTCTTGACCATCGGTTTGGGAGGCTTGCCGCCGTTGAGCTTGTTGGTGTGGTCGCCACTGGTTTTGGTGGCGTTACCCTTGCAGGGCGCACTGTTTTTCTGGTTGTTTTTGCGATTTGGTTTGCGTGCCCGTACCGCCTTTGTCGCCAGTGCCGCGCTGACCAGTTACGGCGAATTTGCCTTGATTGTCGTCAAACCCCTGATCGAATCTGGGCAGCTCGAGGCAGGTTGGGCGAGTTTGCTGGGTGTGATGATTGCGTTATCCTTGGTGGTTGCCGCACCGTTCAACCGTGCGGTGCATGTTTTATACGACCGTTTTGAGACCAGCTTGCTGCGCTTTGAAAGCAAGACCGTTCATCCTGACCAAGAACCCACCCAACTTGGCAATCCCAACTGGCTGGTCATCGGCATGGGACGCACCGGCGGCGCGGCGTACAAGCAACTCGAGGTTTCGGGGCAACAGGTGGTGGGTTTGGACAGCGATCCGGACAAACTCGAGCATCACCGTGCCAAGGGCAGAAATGTCTTGTACGGCGATGCCGAAGACCCAGCGTTGTGGGAACGCCTCGAGTTGAACGGTTTGAGCGGTGTGCTGGTGACCGCACCCGATTTGGAAGCCCGTCTGCGCTCGCTCGAGGGACTCAACAAAAGGGGTTTTAAGGGACGCAAGGCGGTGCTTTCGCATCACGTCGAGGAGGAAGCCGAACTGCTTCGCGCGGGGGCAACCCTGCTGTTTCGACCATTCTCTGAGGTGGGCGAACGCATGGCGCAACGGGCGCTCGAGTTGAGTTAAACAACCCTGACACTTTGCTTTACAACCCTCACGCAAACAGAACGCACAAAGCCTCAAACAGGTTAAACTGTATGATTCTTACTCGAGATTTATTACGGTTTCGGGTGACTTTTGGCAGCATAAAAGCACCAGCAGGAGGCAATTCGTGAACGGAAAAGTCATTGTGGTCACGTCGGGAAAAGGTGGGGTTGGCAAAACCACCACCAGCGCCAACATCTCGGCGGGCTTGGCAAAACTTGGGGAAAAAGTAACAGTGATCGACGTGGACGTTGGTCTTCGCAACCTAGACGTGGTCATGGGACTCGAGGGAAGGGTCGTGTTCGACCTGGTCGATGTGCTCGAGGGCAAGTGTCGCATCAAACAAGCACTCATCCGCGACAAGCGTGTGGACAGTTTGTTCTTGCTGCCCGCCTCGCAAACCCGCGATAAAGATGCGCTCTCGATTGACGGCATGAAAGAATTGGTGCGCCAACTGCTCGAGGAAGAGGGCATGGACCGCGTCATCATCGATTCGCCAGCCGGTATTGAAACCGGTTTTAAAGTCGCGGCTGCCCCAGCCACGGCGGCGCTGGTCGTGGTCAATCCCGAAGTCTCGAGCGTGCGCGATGCCGACCGCATCATTGGGCTTTTAGAAGCCAACGAAGTCCGCGAGTCACGGCTGGTGATTAACCGGATGCGCCCAAAAATGGTGGCTCGAGGCGACATGCTTTCGGTGGATGACGTGATCGAGATTCTGGCGGTCAAACCCATTGGTATTATTCCAGAGGATGAAGGCATTCTGATCTCGACCAACATCGGCGAACCCGCCAGTCTGTCGGGCGCGACCAAAGCCGGCATCGCGTTTTTTGACACCGCACGACGGATTCACGGCGAGGATGTGCCATTTCCCAAGCTCGAGGACAAAGACGGTTTCTTCGCCAACCTTGGCAAGTTGTTCAGGAGGGGTTAATGTTCTGGGGACGCCGCAAAACCAAAGACACCCTGAAAAACCGTCTGCAAGTCGTGTTGCAATACGACCGCGCGGGTTTGCCGCCCGGACGCGAGGAAATGCTGCGCAGCGAACTGATGGCGGTGATTCAAAAATACTTTCCTGGCGCAAAAAGCCAACCGAATTTAAACGTCGAACGGCGCGGTGAGAACGTGATTTTGACCGCCGATATTCCGCTGGATTAATGCTCGAGCGTTGCCGATCAAGAAGTGGTTGAAATTCGTTTCGACCACGGACATTTTTTAACGCCAAGTTCGGCTGAGGGTTTCGGTCGCTGCCTCGCGCACACTTGGGCTTGGGTCTTGGGTCAATCTTTTTAAGATTTGATTCGATGCCACGCCAACGTATGCCACCTGCCAGCGCACGTCCTCATCTGGATCGCTGGCGAGTTGCTCGAGCACCCAGGCTGGCGTCTTTGTGGCTTTGGCGTAAGCCAAGGTTCGCCGCACCTCTGGGTTTTGGTCTTTGAGCAAAACTTCAAACATGGCTTGCCCCAGATCGTCGCGGCTTGCGATATTCTTGCGCACGTCGGCACTCGAGTCTTTTGCCAGAATCAACATTTGATCTTGTGGTAAATCATGATGCCCTGCCAGGCATTCCCGAACTTTTTCATCGGGGTCGATCACCAAATGATTGTGAAATTGAGGAATCCAAGCATAAAGCTTGGCAATCTCGAGCCGAACTTCGGAATTCACGTCTCTAGATAGGGTTTGCAACAGATTGATTTCGCCGCGCTGACGCAGGTTTTCGACACTCGAGGCTCGGACGCTGGCAGCGGGGTCGGTGGCTAACATCCGCAGTTCTTTGATCGGAACAAGATTGTTCCAGGCGACCGCGCCACGCACCAGCGGGTCGGGGTCTTGGGAAAGTTTTTCGAGGACGGCAATTGGACAGGCGTCGCGCACAGCGACATCGAAGCGCACCAAAGCATCGGAGTCTTCGCTCAGTTTTGTAAAAATCGCGGCAGTACAATTTTTGTTGTCAGTGACGGCACGGCGCACCGCAGCGTCAGAATGCCGTGCAAGTTGCGCCAACAGCTCGGCTGGAGTTTGAATGCTTTGCGCCACGGCGATGCAAACCGTATTTTGTTTGTGTTTGGCAAGTTTCTCGAGGATTTCCAGGTTGATGTTGGGATTGCTTGCCACCGCTTTCAGAATCGTCCATTTGCCGTGCCCACTGAGGTACTCGAGTGCGGCAAGGGGGGCTTTGGGATTCACCGCCACGGCGTACTGCACAGTTGGGTCGGGAAGTTTGGCTAACTCGAGTAACCGAGATGCCAGGGTTTTTTTGCTTTTTGCTTCTTTTTTAAGCGTGGCAATGTTCATCAATTCATTTTGCAGCATCACAAGATTTGAAAACTTGAGATGCCAAATCATTTCGGCTTCACTGGGGTTACCACCTCGAGTCATTGTTCTGTAGCATAAAGAAATGCTTGAGATTCGTCTTCATCAATTCTTGTTGTAAGAAAAAAGCAATACACCCAGGGTAAAGATAAGCCATGCGACTGATTGATTGGATCAAAAAAATGCTGGCTGGCGAAAAACCCGACGAAAGTTTCAAACTCGAGGGTGAGCAGAAATTCATCAAAGGACTCGATGTCATGGCGGCACTCGAGGCGCACCTCAAATGGCGCTCTCGACTCGAGCAGTATATTTTGGGCGATCACACCGAAAAACTTGATTACAACGTGGTTTCAAAAGACAATGTTTGCATCTTGGGGCAGTGGTTGTACGGCGCCGGATACCAAATTTTCATGCACGTCCCAGAATACGCCTCACTCGGACGCGCCCACCGCGAGTTTCACGTTTTTGCGGGACAAATCCTTGAGGAATACCAGACCGGCAGCAAAGACGGTGCGAAACGATTGCTGGCAGAACAATTTAATGCCTACTCTGGGAACGTTCAAACAGCGCTGGTAAAACTCCATAAACTCGCGCACGGCAACGAAGTTTAAATTGATCTCGAGAATCGATCACTTTGGTTTTACTGGGTTGAACATCTCGAGTCCGCCGGCTTTTAAAAACCTACCCTTCAGACTCTCGAGGCTCTCTACAGGCTTTGAACTGGCATCCCCTGGCAATGTTCCCGCAAAGACCTCGAGCGCGTCTGTAAAGCCATCTGAATCGCTGTCAGCATCAAACACGCCTCGAGCGTCGTACTGGGTTTTTAAGGCATCCAGTTTGGCTTCGGGTTTGCTGTCGCGGTCTGTAGGATTTGACCCTGCCATGCGCTCGAGCGAATCTGGAATGCCGTCATGGTCGGTGTCGCCGCCATAACGCAAGCCCGAGTACAGCGCCGCGTTGATGTCTTGCTTCTTGCCGCGCCAGAACCCGACGGCGTAACCAAAACTGTTCCAACCCACGCCACCGTTCGGGCTGACATGGCACAGCACACAACCTGAACGCTCGAGCGCACTCCCTGAGATTTTCTCAAAATGCAGTACCCTGCTGGCAACCCCTAAATAGTCACTGCGGGCGCTGACCCCCGCACAAATCAGCAAACTCGAGACAATAAAAGCAAAGCCATGAACGGGTTTCATGGCTTTTGGATGATTGTTTTTGAAAATAGTTCCCAGGGTTTAGCTTTTCACCAAGTCGCGGATGAACAAATTGAACGACAGGATCGGCGCATAGGTTTCGATGTTGACCAGCAACGTGCCGTCTGGGGCGTACTTGCGCACGATATGCCCGCCGCGTCTGGCGGCGTAAACTTGCCCTTGGTGGTCGATGCCGATGTCCATGACGTTGTTGGTGTCCTCGCCGTGAAGCGGTTCGATGTTGAAGCTTTGCCCCTGTTTGCCGGCTGGGAAAATCAGCGACCTGATCTTGGAACTGCTGGCGTCGGCGATGTACAGCACCCCAGTGGCATCGACGCCCACGCCGTCAAGGACGCGGAGTTCGCTCGATTCGGAATTGATTTTAAAGCTGAAGCGTTGAATAAATTCGCCCTCTTTGGTAAAACGCTGCACCTGACGGTTGCCGTAATCGAGCACGTACACAAAACCGTCGCTGCCCGCAATGACGTTGCGCGGGTCGTCAAAGGTGCCGCGTCCCGCGCCGCGCCCACCAAATTTGGAGATAAATTGACCCTCGAGCGTGAAGCGTTGCACCATGCAAGCCTCGCTGTCGAGCACATACACCTGATCCCAGGGGGCGACGCTGATGGCGGCAGGGTACAAGAAATCGCCTGGTTTCATGCCGTAATTGCCGAAGGCGCTCAGCTCAACGCCGTTTGGGTCGAGCTTGCGAATCATTTTGGGGCTGCTCTCGCCGGCGCGGTACTCGAACACGGCGGCAAACAAGTTTAAGTCTCGATCCGCCGCCACCGCGACTGGCGCGGCTGGAAACTTGTCCGCGCCCTGCCCGATGCTCGAGAGGCTGCGCTCGAGGTTGCCCTTGCCGTCCAGAATGCGCAGCGGTCCTTTGCGCGAATTTAAACTGACCACGAGTTGCACGGGTCCGTCAAGGCTGCTGCTGCCCTCGAGCAATCCCACATCGACGGCTTCGATCACCTCGTTCAAGGAGGCGCGTTTTTCGGGGTCTTTTTCGATCATGCGCATGACCAGGTCGTTGAGTTTTTGGCTGACCTCGAGGTTGACCTGGCGCGGTGGGGTCGGGGTTTGAAAGATTTGGGCTTGAACCACGGCTTCGTACCCGCCTTTAAAGGCGGTGACGCCCGTGACCATCTCGTAGAACACCAAGCCCAGGCTGTAAATGTCGGTGCGGTGATCGATTTTTAAGCCCCTGGCTTGTTCTGGACTCATGTAGACGGGTGTGCCCACCCGAGCGCCGGTCATGGTCAAGCGGGTCAAAACCTTGCCGGCGGCAATCCCAAAGTCCATCAACTTCACGCCGCTGGCTTCGATGCTGGGCGGGTTAAAACCCATCGCGGATTTGGTGACCATGATGTTGCCAGGTTTGATGTCGCGGTGAATGATGCCTTGCTTGTGAATGTAGCGCAGCGCATCGGCGGTGGCACGCAAGACCATCGTGCTGTGCTCGAGCGTCAAACGTCTGGTTTCGATCAGGCTCTCCAAACTTTCGCCCTCGACAAATTCCATGCTGATAAAGTGGGTGGTGCCCTCGTTGCTGTGCTCGAAGACTTTAATGATGTTCGGGTGATTCAGGCGCATCAGGACTTCGGCTTCGCGGTGAAAACGGCGCACGAATTTGGCGTCGGCAACAAATTTTTCTTGCGGGATTTTTAAAGCCACAATCTTGGAGTCGTCCTTGCGCAAAGCGCGGTAGACCGTCGCCATGCCGCCGATGCCCACACGGTCACGCAGTTCGTAGCGCGATAAGCTCGAGTTGCCCTCGCCTTTGATGTTGTTGGCGTTGATTCCAGCCAAGGTTGGGGTGCGACCTGTTTCGCGCGATGGTCGGCGTTTGTTGGACCTTGGACGGGCGTAAGCCGTTCCGAGCGGCACGAGCGAGGACACCAGAATGATGGCGGCAATCACCAGGCTGGCGTCGGCGCGGTGCGGATTGGAGACGCCACCGCTGAAGGCTGGGGTTTGCGCCAAGAAGAACAGCGCTATCGCAAAAACCAGACCCGCACCAGCCGCCACAAGCGTGGTCAGGATGGCGGGCAAGCGCCAGAAAATAAACACGGCAAAGGCAAACAAGCTCAGCAGCAAAATCGCGGTCATGTCATCACCTGCGCGATCACACCCGTAATGTTGTCAGGTCCACCGCGTTGGTTTGCCAGACCAATAAAATACTCGAGCGCCATTTGCAATGCCGAGCCACGGTTGAGTTCATCCAAAAATTCGTCGATGCGGACTTGGTTGTGCAAACCGTCCGAGGTCAGAATAAACGTATCACCCGTCGAAATTGGAAAGCTTAATACATCCACCACGACCTGAGGACGCGTGCCGAGCGCTCGAGCCAGCAGGTTTCGGTATTGATGGTTTTCGGCTTGTTCGCGTGTCAAAATACCCTTTTCGACCTGTTCTTCGACCCAGGAATGGTCTTTGCTGATTTGTTGCACCTGCCCTTTGCGCACCAGATGCGCCCTCGAGTCACCGACATGCCCCAGAATACCCTTTCGGTCATACAAAATGAGTACCGTCAAGGTGGTGCCCATGCCGTCGCGTTCTGGAAACTCGAGCGCGGTTTTGTAAATCGTGCGGTTGGCAGCTTGAATGCTCTTCTCGAGCGCCTTCTCGAGCGGAATGGCGGCGTTGCCATTTGCGACAAAATCAACGTAATCGCTGATCGCTTTGGTCACGACATCGACCGCAATTTTGCTGGCGTACTCTCCGGCGGCGGCGCCACCCATGCCGTCAGCCACAGCCAAAAACACCAAAGGTCCTTTGGTGGTCTGGAAGGTTTTGACTCGGTGATAGTCCTCGTTGGAATCGCGGACGCGACCCACGCTCGAACCATGCCCGAAATTAACTCCTGGTCGTGTCTGCAACGCTCACCTCGAGAAATCTGAATCCGAATTGGATTCTAGCATTCGCTGGGCGGCTTATGGCTTGTCCAAGTCACATCGTGACAAAAACTGGGTGGTCGCGTGGATTCCCAAAAGGGATTAATTTGGCAAAATCCTTGTCCCTGAGGCTTTTTTGTGACCAGCGACCCAGATTGACGCGGGTATCATCCAAGCTCGAGATTCAAATTGCTTCGGGGTGCTAAGCTTTCATCAAGCACAAAATGCCAAAAAGGAGTTTCATGCTGCGTTTTGCCGTTTCCAGTTGGGGTCTCGATGGCTTGCTGAATTCTGGGACGTCCTTGCTCGAGTTGATCAAACTTTTGCCAGAACACCAGATTGGCACGCTCGAAATCTGCCATTTTCACCTGCCATCCACAGACGCAACCTACCTCGAGACGCTCAAAGTGGGTCTGCAAAGCGCAGGGGTTGAACTGTTCAGCATTTTGCTGGACGCAGGCAACATTGCCTCGAGCGACCCTGCACAAATAGACGCCGACGATTTGCTGATTCGACATTGGATTGACGTTGCAGCCAGCCTTGGGGCAGAACGGATTCGGATTGATGCCGGACTTGAGCCTGCAACCCCAGAAGTGATCGCGCAAAGTGCCAGGCGACTTCAAGAATATGCTCAAATCGCTGCCAGCAAGGGACTTGAAGTCAGCACCGAAAATTGGCACCTCACCAGCCAGAACCCAGAAGTTTTGCTCGAGATTCTCGTGCGTTGCGCCGGCACAATTGGACTCTGCGCCGATACGGGCAATGCCGAAGCCTCGAGCGACAAGTACCAAACGTTAACTTTACTGCTGCCAAAAGCCAGTTCAGTGCATTTTAAGCCGCGTTATACCTCAAGTGGAGAAATTGACATGCTTGACCTCGAGCATTGTGTGCGACTGATGAAACAAGCCAACTTTGCTGGCGTTCTGACCCTTATTTTTGACCACAAACACGACGAATGGCAAGGCATCGCTAGTCTGCGCGACGCCCTGAAATCACGGCTCGAGTCCGTTAATCCTCAATTAATTCGCTGATGTTGCGCGGGTTGACATCGATTCGCACGCGTACACTGCCCTCCCGAGAGCGCCGCGCAGGCTCGAGCAGGTGTTGCAATCGCTCGAGGTTTTCGGTTTTGACCAGCAAGTTGAAAACGTAAAGCCCCCGCAATCTTGGAATTGGATTTGGCGCGGGTCCGAGCAATTCGGTTTTGGTCGCGCCACGATCACGGATGAGTGCGGCAATTTTCTGGGCAGCCTGTTCGGCGTCTTGCACTTTGCGCCCCGCCAGTTGCACCTGCGCCAGTCTGGCGAACGGCGGAAAACTCAAGGCTTCCCTGGAATCGAGTTCCAATTCTGGAAAGACCTCGGCATTGTGCTGCTCGAGAATTTGAACCAACGCCGGATGCCTGCCCGAAAAGGTTTGCACCAACAACAACGGCGCTCGGGTCGGATGCCACTCGAGCAATTGGCGCAGCAAGACATGAAAGCGCTCCGAACTGCGAAAATCTGGATGCGTGTGAAAAGTATCGGCAAAGGTCAATGCAATCAATGCCAAATCTGGCGGCGGCTCGAGGCTGAGCACCGCCGTCGTGCCGACCACCACCCCAGATTCGCCGCGTTTAAACTTGCTCAGATCATCTTTTTGATCGCGGTCATAACGGTAAATGTTGGTTCCTGGCAGCAATTTCTCGAGTTCGGTCTGAATCCATTGCGTGCCAGGACCTTTGGGATTCAAGACCGTCCCCTCGCATTTGGGGCAGCGTTTGGGCGGTGTGGTCTGATGCCCGCACTGATGACACTCGAGCGTCCGCGATTGGGCATGAAAGCGTAGCGGCACGTCGCAGTTGGGGCAGTAGGGCAACCAGGCGCAATCTGGGCATTTGACCAGGGCGCTAAAGCCGCGCCGTGGCGCAATCAGCACGGCTTGGCGTCCACGTTCGGCAACCTGTTTCAAAACTTTTTTTAAGGCACTGGAAAGTGGCCACGACTCTTTTGCCACCGCCATGTGGCTCATCGGACCCATTTCGGGCGCGAGGTTCGGGTTGGCGTAATCGACAATGTGAATCCTCGAGCGCGGCGGCTCGAGCACAATGCCGTGCAAATCCAGACTTTCGACGCTCGGCACAGCCCCTGTGAACACCAACTTCGCGCCGCTCGATTCCGCGCGGAGTTTCGCCGCGTCCGGCACAAAGACCCTCGAGCCGCCCTGCAACTTCCAGGCGTCCGAACCCTCCTCCTCGAGCACGATCAATTTGAGGTTTTTGATGGGTGCCAAGAGCGCCATCATCGTGCCAAAAACCACCTTAAAATCGCCCTCTCGAGCGCCAGTCCAAACCGCTTGGCGCTCGCGGGCGTTCAAATCAAAATGGAGCATGGCGCTGGAGCGCACGCCGCCCAAGGCTTTGAAGGCACGCTCGAGCCGTCCTCGGTCGGGCGCGAGGTACAGGACGCCGCCCCTGGTTTCCCGAATCAGTTGCGCGATCATGGCTTGCCGTTCGCGCCAACGCCCACCATGAATCCGCGCCAGGTTCGACTCGAGCTTGACCACTCTCGGCGCAGGGTCGGTGCTTGGAAACTCGAGTTGCACCGCCGCCACCGCCTCGAAACCGCGATACGCCAAACCCAGCCGCTCGAGTTTGCTGACCACGCCACTCGAGACGCCAGCATCACGCGCCCATTGTGCCAGACTCTCGCTACGTCCCAAATCTTGCAGGGTTTCCAGCGCCCGCGCCTGCTTGGGTGTGAGTTTGACATCTTCAGGCTCGAGCGTCGGCTTGATGATTTCCCGCATCGGCTCGAGCAAATTGGCTTCCTCTTCGAGCAAACCTTGCGAACGCAAAAACTCGAGCAAACCAGGGTCATGCAATGCCGCGCTCGTCCAATCCTGCAAGGCGTCGGCGCGTGCGGGCAATTCGGCAATGTTCAGCCCTGGCACCAGCCGCACCAAGTGTTCGACCTCTTGGCGCAAACCGAACGGCAAGAAATCCTCGAGCACCACACCGAGCGGCGCGAGCGAATATCCCGCCACCGCCTTGAGTGTCTCGAGCGCGTCGGGCGTCAAAATCGGACTGGTGTCCAAAAGCGCAATCGCATCTTTGAGATGCAAGCCCCGATCCACCCGCGCATCCTCAAGCACCTCGAGCACCACTCCAACCCGCGCCCCGCCCTGCCACGGTACGAGCACCCGAGCGCCCAAAGCGGGTGTCTCGGTTTTTAAAGCGCGAAAGTCATACGCCCCCAGTGGAAGCGGCACGAGCACGCGCCAAATTGTGAATTGCAGATTTGAAGGCATGGTTTCTCGAGGGGTTCTGGGTTGGACAAGTTCTCGAGCGCCAAAGAACCCCTGAGCACCACTCACAGGGGTTCTGAAATTTGAATTCTCGAGTCTTATAGCTAAAAATCGTTGTTCTCTAAGGCGCATGGCAATGCGCCTCTACGAAGTTATCGCTTTACCGTTGGAACGTACTTGGTTTGCCGCACTCGAGGTTTGTAATTAAACGGCACGGAAAATGGATTGACCCCAGCCGCCAAGTTACCAATGTTTGCTCGAGGATCATTCGGGTTGACGCCGTAAATTGCGCCCCAAGGGGTGTACACGCTGAAAATACTGTCGCGGCGAATGCTGCCGTTGTTCATTTTGACCACGCGGTCAATCCGCACGTTCATGCCATTTTCGGCGTGATCGATGCGGCGCATCTGCCCGAGCGGCACACGGTCATCGGCTTGAATGCGGCTCGGTCCTGGCGGCAAAACTCGGGTCACATACGACCTCGAGATGCTGGCTTTACGGTCTGGCTTGGGTCCGAAGAAATCCATTTGCAAACGCTGTGAACGCAAGTACCAGGTGACTTGCAGGTACAGTGCCGCACCCGTGTCGTTTCTGAAACGCAGGTTTTTGTACGGCGAGAACACGGTGGCTTCAAAACCTGGTGGGTCGTAATAATGCACGTGATACGAGTGGTAGTTGCGTTCGGTGATCGGCAGTCCAGAAAGATATGCCGCACGGAAGAGTGTGGTTGAAACCTGGCAGATGCCGCCGCCGATGTCCTTGGCGAGCGTGCCGTTGGCAATGATGAAGCCTTTGACAAAACCTTTGGCTTCGGAGACTTGCACGGTCTTGTTGAAATTAAACTCGCCACCCGCCGGAATGATGATGCCGTCAAGCTGTTTTGATCCTGCCACAATGTTTTGCACGCGGAACGGCGGCGAACCCCCAAAGCTCGAGTCGCCACCGCCAAAGTGATAACGAATGCCGGCTTTGTACCAGTTGATCACACCAAAAGCTGGAGGGCTGCGTTTAACAATAATGTTGGCATTGGCTTTGTTGTACTTGATTGCCTCGAGCACAAAAGCATTTGAAACTTGACGGTCTGCAAGCCAGGCGCTTTGTTGGCTGGCAATCCAGTTGCCCTTATTCAGGTTCCAACTGGCGTTGAGGCTGGGGCGCGTCAAACTGCGGTAAATGCCGTTCAAAACGTCTTGCAAGCCACTCGAGATTGCACCAATGCTTCTCGAGCGCGTCACCGAACGTTGCGGCAGTGTGAAGGTCAGGGTAATCGGTTGGTCGATCAGGTTGCCCGCCTGAATGCGTTGTTCGGTGGTTTGCAGTGTCAAAATCAGTGGTTTAGCCAGGGTTGGCTTGACGGCTGGCGCGGTATTGGCGGGTTTGGTCGGTTGGGTGCTTGGTTTGACTGGTGCTGGTTTGACTGGTGCTGGTTTGACTGGTGCTGGTTTGACGGGGACTGGTTTGACGGGGACTGGTTTGACGGGCACAGGGGTTGGCGTCGGAACGGGTGTCGGTGTTGGCGCAGGTTCAGGCGTCAAATTGGGCAGGGGTTGACTGGGATCAACTGGCGGCATTGGGTCTGTGACGGGTGTCACAGGCTGAGTTGGGTCACTCGGCTGGGTTGGCGCGGGAGCTGGCGGTGATTGGGTCGGATCATTCTGCTGTGCCAAAGCCACAGCCAAAACAAAAACCAAGAACAGGGGCAAAAATCGCTTCACGTTATTAGTTTACTGGAGATTTCAGTTTTTTTCAGTAACTTTGAACCAAAGCGTCAAACACAACCTCAACTCGAGCGGCATCAAACCAGGGCAAAGGGGGCTGCGAGTCCAGATTGCGCCACATTTCTTGCCTCGAGCGGCAACCATTGCAGTGCCAATGCCGCTGTGTAGGCTCGAATCGCGTGCTGGCGTTCACCCATCAAATCCCGCACTTGCCCGAGCCTCGAGAGCACAAACCCTGGCAAATAGGCTGGGCGATCAAATTGACCCATCGCCACCGCCTCGAGCAAATCCCTGGCGCTTTCCAGATCGCCCACCGCCAGGTACACGCCGCTGGCGGCAAACCGCGCCTCGAGCGCCATCCGTCCGAGCGCCGAATCTGGAGCGCCGTCAAGCTCGAGCAAGGAATGCACTAAAATATCCAGATCGTCGTTTTCGTGCAGGTTGTACGCCCGATCCACCACGGCGCGGAATCTCGAGGCTTCGCCTGGTTTAAAACCGTCCAGGTTTACGGTCTCGAATCCCATCTCGAGCAAGTCTGGCAGGTCGTCGAGCGGTGTCAACACGATCTCATCTTGTTGTGCCTCGAGTTTGGCTGCCAATTCTTTCAGCCTGCGTTTGCGGTGCGCCGTGCCAGGTCCTTCCTCGAGGATTGTCGCACTTTTTCTGTGAAAAGTTTTTACGCTTTCCAGCACGGGCAATTCTGGGACAAGTCCATGAATCGAAAACGCATCGAGCGGTTTCTCGAGCATGTCTTTTAAATCCAATTCGGCGCGGCGCAATTCTCGCAATCGTTCCAAACCTTGCGGGTACATTTTTAAGAACCCGAGCATCTTGTCCTGCTCGAGGTCGCTCCAGGTCCAATCTCTGGCGACGGCTTCTATGGGCATTCGTTCATCGTCGAGCGCAAACAACACGGGGTGCTCGAGATCGCGCCATGTTCCAGATTGCCAAACTTGCGGCGTGATGCTGGGCACAATCACCTTTTTTGCGCCGACTTGCCGCAAAATCTCGAGGACGGTTTGGGCGTTGTAGGTGGGGTAACGGGCGTGCAATGCGCCCAGGTCGGCAATCAACACAGGGCACTTAGTATATCCAATCTCGGGTAGAATCTTGTCTCTCGAGGGACGCTCGGGGTTTTAGAGGTGATGAATGATTTTGCCGATTCGTTTGTATGGTGATCCTGTTTTAAGAACCAAAGCCAGAACCGTGACCAATTTTAGTGGTATGCCCGCCTTGCGCGAAGACATGTTTGAAACCATGTACAACGCCAAAGGCGTGGGTTTGGCGGGACCGCAGGTGGGTTTGGGCAGTCGCGTGTTTACCTGGGTCGATTACGCCGACGAAGAACCAGAAACCGATACCGAACCGCGATCAAAAGTGTTGAACGAGTATTTTATGGTGAACCCGACCCTCGAGTTTCTGGACAAAACGCTGGTCGAGGGACTCGAGGGTTGCTTGTCGATTCCCGAAATTTACGAGGACGGCGTGCCCCGCAAACGGGCGCTCAGGGTCAACTATCAAAACGAACACGGGATTCATCAGTCGCTCGAGGTTGAGGATTACAACGCCCGAATCGTTCAGCACGAGTTTGACCATTTGGAAGCCAAATTGTTTTTGGATTATTTGCCCTCTGAGGTCGTGGCAACCCACCGCGCCGATTTGGTGCGGATGCAGCGCGAAGCCAAAGAATTTTTGAAAAACTTACGCGAACAAGAGAATGCCGCCAAAAAACCGAGGCGCACGTGAAACCCCGCGTGGCATTTTTCGGTTCGCCCGAGTTCGCGCTGCCCGTGCTGGCGGCGATCCTCGAGCATTTTGAGGTGGTCTTGGTCGTGACCCAACCCGATAAACCCTCTGGGCGCGGCATGAAGTTAACCCCGCCCGCCGTGGCAGCCAGAGCGACTGAGCTGGGTTTAACACTCTCTCAACCCGCCAAATTAAAAAACAACCTCGAGTTTGCCCAAACCTTGCGCGACTCTGGCGCGGAGGTCGCCGTGACTTGCGCTTACGGCAAAATCCTGCCCGCCAGCCTGCTCGAGATTCCCAAGTACGGCTTTTTGAACGTCCACACGTCATTGCTGCCCAAATACCGTGGCGCTGCGCCGATTCAGTGGGCGGTCATCAATGGTGAAACCGAAACCGGCGTGACCGTGATGCAAACCGACCCTGGCATGGACACCGGCGCAATCTTGCTGCAAGAAAGCCTTGCCATTTCGCCCACCGAAACCGTGCTCGAACTCGCACCAAGACTCTCGAGCTTGGGCGCGACCATGATCGTGAATGCCTTGGGGCATCTGGATTCGCTGACGCCCATCCCTCAAAATAACAGCCTTGCCACGCACGCCAGAATGCTCGAGAAAGAGGACGCCCGCATCGATTGGACGCTGGACGCCAAAACCATTTTTGACCGCTACCGTGGGCTGGCAGGCTGGCCAGGATCGTACTTTGTCTTTCAAGAAAAACGCGTCAAAGTCCTGGAAATGCAACTTGGGCAACACCCAGGTCAAATGGGGCGGGTGCTCGGGTTTGGGGATGGTGTGATTGTTGCCGCCAAAACAGCTTCGCTCGAGCTTTTAACGGTGCAGCCCGAGGGCAAACCCAAAATGAAGGCGCTCGATTGGGCGAGGGGTTATCAGTTCAAACCAGGAACGCAACTCGAGATAAACGCGTCCTGAACCGAAATGATTGCCAGTCTGAGCATCAGAATGTCTAACCCGCACCGATAAATTGGCGTTTGCTTGTTAGAATATGCACAATGAGCAGTAAAATCTCGACTGACCCCAAAATCAGAGCCGCCAAAGGTTCTGTGCTCAGTCGTACCAAAGAAAATCCTGAACATTATGCCAGGCAACTCGAGGGCTTGCATCAAATTGGACTCGAGATTCTGGAACGCGCACAACCGGACCAGATCATTGAACGGGCGCTCGAGTTGATTGTGTCCTTGGTCGATTCTGACGGTGGGGCGTTTTGGATGCGTAAATCGGACCAGAATGAAGCTTGGAACGAATTCGTTTTTGCGACGGGTAAAACCTATTTAAAGCCCGGAACACGTTTTGGAATCGGTCAGGGCGTTGTCGGTGAGGTCTTTGAAACTGGCGAAGCCATTTTAATCGATGACTTTTTGGCGCCACAATACGAGGGATATCCGTTTCGACCCGTTCGGTCGCTGATGTTTGTGCCACTAAAACGTGAACATGTTGTGACTGGCGTGTTCTTGATTGCGAATTCGGATAAAATTGCTGCATTCGATCCACAAGATTTGCAATTGTTATTGCGTTTTGCCACGCTGGTATCAATTGCCCTTGAAAATGCCAGGTTACTCGAACAAGCCAAGGCATCAACCACAACGGCGCTATCAAAAGCCAAGCAACTCGAGGCATTGCATTCGTTATCGCTCGAAATTGCGTCTGAAAACGATCCAATTTTGGTGATTGATCGCGCCCTGAAACTCTCAATCGCCTTGGTTGGAGCCGACGATGGCGGCTATTGGCGTTTTCAAAATCCTGAACGACAAGAACCTTATGTTGAAGCCATTCTTGCCAGCCAAAGGCTCAAGCACTTTGTTGGAACCAAGATCGATTACCAGAAACCAAGCTTGACAGGGCTTGTCTTAAAAACAGGTCGAGCGGTGCTGATCGAAGATTACCAGCATTCAGAGTACCGTAATCCTATTTTTGACAACAATTGTCAGTCATTGATTGCGGTTCCTTTATGGCACAAAGATAAAATTGATGGTATTTTCACATTGATCAACAGCGAAAAAATCAATCTTTTTAACGCCCAACATGTCGAAATTCTCGAGCGAATGGCAGCCTTGTGCTCGGTCGCGCTCGAGAACGCCAGGGTTTACGAAAACCTCCAGAAAACCCAACAGGCAGCCCAGCAACAAAACATACTGCTCGAAGCCCTTCACAAGGCAAACCTCGAGTTGAGCATGTCGCTCGAGCCAAACACCCTGCTCGATTCGGTGCTTGACCGTGCCATGTTGTTGTTGCAAGCCGACGTTGGACGGGTGCATCTGGTCAAACCAAACACGAGCATTTTAAGGCTCGAGGCGGCAAAAGGTTTGGGTTTAAACGTCAACCTGATCCCTTTTGGTCATGGACTGGCAGGGCAAATTGCCGAGCGCAATCAAGGTTTGATTGTTACAGATTACGAAACTTGGGAGCACAGCCTTCCAGGTGCGGGCAGCGAGTGGCTGAGCGCCATCGGTGTGCCACTCAGGCGTGCCGAACAGGTGATCGGTACGCTGGTCATTGCCGATACCTTGGTGACAAACCGTTTTACCATCACCGACCTTGAAGTGCTCGAACGCTTTGCCGCCCTGACCGTGGTTGCCCTCGAGAATGCGCGTTTGTTTGACGCCGCCAACACCGCGCAGTTCGAAGAGCAACTGGCACGCCAGGAGGCATACCGCCGTGCCCAACAACTCGAGGCGGTTTATCAGACCAGTTTGGAACTGACCGGACACCTCGAGCCTGATGCCGTTCTGAACGTGCTGGTCGAACGGGTGGCGACCTTGTTTTTGGCTGATACCGGCGCGGTTTATTTTCGGGTTCCAGAAACGGACAATATTGAACTGAGAGCTAATTTTGGCACCAGTCCAACGCCTCGAGGCACAATCCATAACGGCTTGTCGGGCAGTGTCGTGCGTTTGGGCGTCCCTCAGGCGGTCGGCGATTACCGCATTTGGGAAGGACGCGATTTTAAGATCGACACGCCGCTTTTGTGGCGTTCAGCCATGAGTGCGCCGATCACCCGAGGCACGCAGGTGATCGGCGCGTTGAGCATCGCGGACACGCGATTCCCCGACCGATTTTCGGACAAGGAACTCGAAGTGCTCGAACGTTTCGCGGCGTTTGCCAGCGTGACCCTCGAGAATGCCAGGCTGCATGAAATCGAGCGTCTGAATTTAAAAGAGGAACGCCTGCGAAGCCAGATTGCCCTGCGCCTTTCGCCGCTGCGTTCGATTCCCGAACTGTGCGATGCCGTGATCGAAGAGCTTTACAACACGCTTGGTTACGGGCGCATTTCGTTATTTTTACTCAAAGATCAAAGTTTACATTTGCAAGCCAAACGCGGTTTTGAAACCGCGATTCAAAGCTTTTCGCTTCATCAAGGCATCATCGGTCGTGTGGTACGAACCCGCGAACCGCAAATGATTTTAAGTCCTCTGCTCGACCCAGATTATTACGGCGATGATCCAGACCCCAGCGCGTTTATTTGTCTGCCGATTCACAGCGGAAACCGTGACTTGGGCGCGCTCAATTTTGGACTGAAAAAGGGACAAACGCCGCTGCCAACAGACCTCGAGTTGCTCAAAAGCCTGCTGCCCACCATCAGTGCCGCCCTCGAGAATGCGGTGTTGCACAGTGAGCTTGAAGCCCGAGCCAGCGAACTCGAGATGTTGCGTGCCAAAGCCGAACAAGCCGCCAGTCACGACCTGCTGACGGGTTTAGCCAACCGTCGCGCCTTGGAACGCGAACTGGCTGCGGCGCGAATCGATGGATCAATTTTTACCCTGGCAGCCCTCGATTTGACGGGTTTCAAAAACGTCAACGATCAACTCGGTCACGATGCTGGCGACGATGCCTTAAAACGCATTGCCAGCGTCTTGAAGTCCACCCTCGAGTCATTTCAAGCCAAGTTGGGTATGAAGGGCGCGTTTCGCGTCGGCGGTGACGAATTTTTCATGTTGATCCCTGAGCCTTTGCCTGCCGCGCTCGAGATTTGTCGTAAGGTTTTAAAAGAAATCACCTCGCTCGAGTTTCCCAAAAACCTGCGGGTTTCGACCAACATCGGACTTGCCGAATACCCCACCGAAGCCCAAAACATTGACGCCCTGTTTACCCTGGCGGACACCCGCATGTACGCCGCCAAACGCGTCGGGAAACCATTTCTGGAAGGTGGCGAGCTGGCACAGTCCCCAAAACCCAAACGCCGTCAAACAGACCGTAAATCGCGTTAAACTGATTCATGAACCCTCAAACCCTTGCCGCTCGAGCCGGAATTGACACCAAACTCGGCGTGGCAAAGCCGCTCAACCTGGCAATTCATCAAAGCACCGTCTACAGCTATGACAACCTCGAGCAACTCGAGACGGTCTTGTCTGGTCAGGAAACAGGTTATTTTTACTACCGCAACGGACACCCCAATGCCATCGCCCTCGAGCAGGTTTTGGCGCAGCTCGAGACTGGTGAAGCCTGTGCGGTGGCGTCCTCGGGCATGTCTGCCATCAGTGGCGCGTTCCTGGCAATCTTAAAGGCGGGCGATCACGTTGTTGCCGACCAAAATGCTTACGGCGGCACGTTTGCGCTCTTGACCGACGACCTGCCGCGTTTGGGGATTACGGCAACGTTCGTGGACATGCAAGATTTAAGTGCCGTCGAAAAGGCGCTGCAAGCCAACACCAAAATCTTGCACCTCGAGACACTCTCAAACCCCACCATGCGCGTGACCGACATTCCAGCGCTGGTCACCATCGCGCAAAGCCAAGGGATCAAAGTTTGCGTGGACAGCACCTTCAGCACGCCCGCGCTCATTCGTCCGCTCGAGTTTGGGGCTGATTTGGTATTTCACAGCCTCGCCAAGTATTTGGACGGTCACAGTAGCGTGATGGGCGGCGCGGTGATTGGTTCCAAAGAACTGATTGATGCCACCCGAGTACGCCTGATTCACCTCGGCGGCACGATGGCGGCGTTTGACGCCTGGAACGCCCTGAACGGCATCAAAACCCTGAGCTTGCGCATGAAAGCCCACAGTCAGAACGCGCTCGAGGTGGCACGATTTTTAAACCGGCACGAAAAAGTGGCTCGTGTTGATTTCCCAGGACTCGAGCAACACCCGCAGTTTGAACTGGCGAAACGCTTGTACCCGAACGGCTTGGGCGGAATGCTGAGTTTTGAACTCCACGGTGGTTACGCCGCCGCCAGCCGGTTCGTCAAAACCATCAGCCCCCGCATTCCACTCGCCACCAGCCTTGCCGATGTCTCGAGCACCCTGTCTTACCCTTACGGCACAAGCCACCGCGCCTTAACCCCCGAGGCTCGAGCCAGAATCAACGTGACTGACGGCTTGTTGCGCCTGTCGGTGGGCATTGAAGCCATAGAAGACATCTTAAGCGACCTCGAGTTTGGATTGAACGGGGTTTAGGACCTGAACCCGCCGCCGGAAAAACCCTCGTTTCGACGAAACCCTCGTTTGGCACGCGGGGGTTTGCATTAAGTCGAGCTTAATACCCCAAGTCCTAAACTGCCTTCATCACAGGAGGCACGACCATGAACTTAAAAAGCCTGACCGAAAACAAAACCCTCGTTCGCAACCTCTTTATCGCTGGGCTGGCAGTTCTGGGATTGGCGCAATACGCCGTCCAGCAGAACCAGCAAGTCTCGAGCCGCCAGAATTCCAAACCCCAGACTTGCTGCGCCAACGCCAACTGGGCTGGAAGGAATCAAATGCAGCCAACCCAGGACTACGGAATGCAGAACAACCAACAAGATGACGGAATGAACAACAATCAGCAGGATTTTGAAACGCAGAACAACCAATTCGTCAACCCTGACACCTCGAGCGCAGCCTCGATGCCGATGGGCAATACAGACTCGAGCTTTGGCATGAACAACCAAGACTCGAGCGGCGAAATCGCGCAACCCTACAACCAACTGAACGACCCCGATTACATCAAAAGCCGCGAAAACATCCAACAACAACAATGCGACTTGCTGGGCGACACCAGCACCTTCGTTGACTCGAGCAGCGGTCAGCAATACCAAGTCGATCAGAGCGCCAGCAACGCCTGGGCGGACAACAGCGGCAATGTGGTCAGCTCGGACAGCTCGGCGAGCAATCCTGGATCAAGTTACACCGAACTGCAACCCTTACAGACCGACACGGGCACCAGTACCGACTCGAGCGGTCAGTAAACTCGAGCTTTCCTTCCCTACACAAAAAACAACAATTACACGGTCTACCCTCATCCCCGACCCTGCCCGTCAAGGTGCGTTTTAGGGTCAAGAAGCGCCGGATGAGGTGGCAAACGCGGCTGCCCAGACAAAAGCATGTGTTTGAAGACTTGAATGATGAAGTCAAAGTCAATGATAGATATGCACCCTTGGGTTTCATGGGGCGAGCCGCATTTTCACCCATGCATCAGCCTCGAGTTCATAGCGAATGCGGTCGTGCAATCTGGCTTTGCGACCCTGCCAAAATTCAAACGCATCGGGCAACAGTCTAAACCCACCCCAATGCGCTGGGCGCGGGACAACCTCAGGAAACTCGAGCCTTAATTTCGCCACGTTTTGCTCGAGTTGTTCGCGGGTGACGGTTTGACTTTGCGGGCTGGCGGCGCTGGCGAGTTGGGATTCGTAAGGGCGGCTGGCAAAATATGCGTCCGATTCTGGATCAGGAACTTTCTGCACACTTCCTTCAACCCGCACTTGACGCTCGAGCGCAGCCCACCAAAAATTCAGGCAGGCAAAGCCGGTGGTTTGCAACTCCTGCCCTTTGCGCGAGTCGTAATTGGTGTAAAACGTCAAACCTTGCTCGCTCAGTCCGCGCAGCAACACCACGCGGCTCGAGGGGCGACCATTTGCCGCCACGCTCGAGAGGGTCATGGCATTCGGTTCGATCACCTCGGCTTGCGCGGCGATTTCCAACCAAAGTGCAAGTTGAGCCATCGGAGACTCGAGCATCTCTGACATCTCGAGTTCGCCCAGCGTGTACTCTTTGCGAGATTCAAAAGCTCGATTCATGCCTCGAGTTTAAACCCTAGCGCGAGGCTTGACGGGGTTGCACCACCACTTTGACGACCACCAGTTTTTTGTCGCGCCAGATGGTCAGTTGCACGCCCTTGCCAGGACGGTTTTGAGCGATTCGTTGAATCACATCGTACTTGTCTTTGACCGCATCGTTGCCGACTTTCAAGATCACATCGCCGAGTTGTTCGACTTTGCCGTTGGGGTTTAAGAGTGCCTTGCGCAAATTGGCTTTGCTCGCTGCCGACCCAGGTTCGATGTCTTCAATCATGGCGCCGCGATCAGAATTTAAACCCGCCTGCTTGTAAACAATCGGGTCAAACTCCGAGAGGTTGCGCAGTGTTGCGCCCAATTGCCCGCGTTGCGACACCCCAAACTTCTCGAGGTCGGAGAGCGATTCTTTTGCCAGGTTGGAGGGAATGGTCAAGCCAATGCCGGTCGCGGCAACGCCAGAATC
>CAXTTL010000003.1:0-45823 GCA_964247135.1 uncultured Deinococcales bacterium
CGGTTGTATCCTAAACTTGATAATCAATAATAATCACTGTGGTCATGCACTAGAATTTGGTGAGACGACTCAAGCCAAATCTATAATTGAAAAATCTTTTCCCCAAATACGAACCCTAAATCAAAACGTAAATTTTCTCAATGTACTTGGCTTGACTGCCTATTATGCTGGGGATAGTCAAGAAGCCGCTCTCCTGTTTACTCAGATGCTCGATTTATTGCAAAGGAGTTCTGACCTCCGATTAAAAACGGTGGCACTTTACAATCGAAGTTTGGCTCGAGGACACTTGAATGACTACTTTGGAAGTCTGGATGACCTTGAAACCGTGACTCGCCTTTGCGCCGAACTGGGAGACAACAAGCGATACGCACATGCTCAAGTTTTTGTTGGCAGAATACTGACAACACTTGGAGAATATGAAAGAGCCGAAGAAAAACTGGTGTCAAGTCAAGCGATTCTCGAGCCTCTAGGGTCGTCAAGTGCGCTGCTTGATTGCGTACGAAGCTTAAGTTCACTTTATTGCGATTGGCAACCTCCTTACGGCGGCACCCTGGCAATAAAATATGCGTCCATGGCTTTGCAGTATGCTCGATTTTTACAAACCCCTTCAAAAGTCGCAATGGGTTTGTATGACTCGGCAATAGCGCAAGTTGTATTCGGTAATGCCGCTCATGGTTTGGAATTTGCTTTGGAAATGTTGGAGCTGGCGCAATCGACCAAGCAACCAGAACTAATTCATTGTGCATATTTTTCGCAAGCGCTTTCTCTTAGTGCAATCCACCAACCAACCAAGGCGCTTGCGGTTTTTGAACAGGCATTGGGTGTAGTGAAAGAACCACTACAGCAACATTTAACTGGTCTTGAAATGGCTCGACTCACCAACGATCTTGAGCGTGCCCAAATCTCTCTTGCTTGGTTTAAAGATCACAATTTAATGAACGGTGTCAACATCGCACTCCGTTACTTTCCAGAACTCAAAGCCGAATCCCATCAAACACCAACCACTCCAACATCAGAATCCATTCCGCAGCTCGAGGTGCTTGGTTCAATGCAAACCAGTCTCGAGTCCCAGATCACACCTGTGCGCGGTCGCAAACGCCAAGAACTTCTGGCACTCTTGCTCGAGGCTCGAATCTCTGGGCGCAACGAAGTTTCCAAACTCGAGCTTGCCGATAAACTGTATCCAGACACCGACGAAATTCAAGCCAACGCGGGCTTGCGTGATGTGATTTACCAAATCCGCTCGAGCCTCGCTGAAACGGCGATCACCACCACCGCAAACGGTTACGCGCTGGGCGGTTTGAAGACGGATGTCGAAACCTTTTTACAGACTGGCAACACCAAACTTTGGCGCGGCGTGTACCTGGAAGGTCTGACGCTCGAAACTTCGGACACGGTGCGCGAAAGTCTTTATCTGGCACTCCGAACCCGTGCCCAAGCCTTGCTCGAGACTGATCCGCTCGAGGTGATTCGGATTGGTCGCTTGCTGTGCGAAGCTGACCCTTACGATCTCGAGGCGCTGCGTTTGACGGTGATGGGTTTGCGGGCGGGACAAAATCACCGCAGCCTATCGCGGTTTTACGGGTCTGCCCGAACGAGGTTTCTCGAGATTGGTGAAGAACTGCCTGAAACCTGGCAGGAATTTCTTGCACCTGTTACGAGCGACTGACGCGCACTTTTTCTGGGGTCAGGGCATACTCGAGGGCTTCGGAGTGGGTCATGGCACGACCACTGATCCAGGCGAGATTCCACTCGAGATCGGGAACGCGTTTTCTGGCTTCTTCCGTCCAGTGTTCAAACCGCTCACGGTCAACAGGTGACCATTGATAACCGTTTATTTCATAGACCGCTTCGACATTGCCCCAAAGCCTTGCCGCCCTGAGCAGGTCTGAAGTGTTGGCTTCAGGATTGACCCACGAGGCGGCGAGGTCGGCTAAGGTGTCCGTCAACATCAACCTGCGCTCCATTTTCATTCCCAAGCGAAGGGCTTCTTTTAAAAATGTTTGTGCTGTTTTGAAATCCTTGCGCTCCAGTGAGATTTCCCCCAAAACCCTGCACAACACCGGTTCCCAAAAAAAATCTGAATGTTTTCGACAGATCGCTAAACCTTCCTGGGCAAGTGTTTGTGCCTTGGCGTAATCTCCCAATGCCAATTTGGTATCTGCCAGCAAAAACAATGCTCCACACAAATGATAAGGACTGCGAGGGTAGTGCAACCGTTTGTCAGGACCTGCCCTCACTTGAAAGAACGAAGACTTGTCATCAATTGGTGTGGATTGCTCAACCATCAATCGGCATAAATCAAGCGCTGGCTCGAGTGCCTCGAGTGCCTCGTGGTGTAAGCCTTGCTCGAGTGCAACTTTGCCTGCCATTTGTAACATCACCACTTCCCAGTCGATGCGCCCGATCTGGCGACTGAGGGCAAGTCCTTCGGCAATCCAAGGCGGGGTCAACTCGAAAGCGCCAGTCTGCCAAGCGTAAGTACAGCCCATGTTAAGCGTCCAAATCCGCGATTCTGGTTCTATGTCCTGGCTGAGTGCCAATGTTGCTTTTAACCATTCAAGCCCTTCGCTTGGATAACCCCTACCTTGCCAGAACCAATCCAATGACTGAACCAAATGCAGGAGTTGTTCAATTTTTGAGCTGTCCAAAGCCCTGCGAAGTGCCGCTCGTAAATTTCCGATTTCTGTTTCGTGCCAGTTTAAATCGACTTCTTTACTTATTTGTGCTTGGGAAATTTGCAAGTAATGCTCGAGGTGCGCGTCTCGAGCCGCTTCAAGTTCTTCACTCACCCTCAGTTGCTCGAGTGCGTACTCACGCAACGTCTCGAACAGGGTGTACCGTTCGCCATCATGTTGAATCAAATGCTCGTCCAAAAGTGCGTGTAAGTCCGTCTCTCGAGCCTCACAGAGGCTCAAGGCGGCTGTGGAGTCAAAGCCACCCACAAAGACACCCACATGTCTGAAAATTCGTTTTAAACGCACCTCGAGCCGTTCGTAACTCCAGGCAATCGCGCCTTGCAAGGTGCGTTGGCGTTCGGAGTGGTCTGATGGTCCAGCACCCAAAGCGTTTAACACCTGGGCTTTGAGTTGCGCCGCAAGTTCTTCGGGGCTGGTGTGGCGCAAACGCACCGCCGCCAACTCGAGCGCGAGTGGTAAACCTTCAAGCCGTGTGACAATCTCGGCAATGGTGCTGGCGTTCTGAGCATTCAAACTGAACTTTGGGTCAAATGCCCGAACCCGCTCGAGGAACAATTGCACGGCTGGGTTGTCCGCAACGTGTGCCAACCCAGGCAGCTTCAAAGGCTCGAGCGCCCATTCTTGCTCGCCGTACAAACGCAAGGCAGTGCGGCTGGTCACCAGCACCCGCAAATCAGCACATTGCTCGAGCAAGCCCGAAAGTGCTGGGGCGGCGGTCAGCAAATGCTCGAAGTTGTCCAACACAAGCAACAACTGTTTGTCACGCAAAAAGTTTTGCAGTCGCAAAACCCGAGATTGCACACCACCATCCACCAAGCCAAGCCGTCGGATCACGCTTGGCAAAACCTGGTCAGGATGATCCAGGGCTGCCAATGGCACGACATAAACCCCATCGGCAAAGTGCGGCTGCAATTCGTGTGCCAGTTGCAACGCCAGTCGGGTTTTGCCCACCCCAGGCGCTCCGATCAGGGTCAACAACCGCGTTTGAGGTTGCAACATCAAATCTTGCAACCTCGAGAGTTCAGCCTCACGCCCAATTAAAGCGGTCAACGGCAACGGAATTTGACCCGACAGTATTTTGGCAGCGCTGGAGGCTCGAGCAACTGCGGGTTTGGCTTTTGCAAGGCGCAAAAAACGCTCGAGGTCGGCTGCTTCAATCTCGAGGTGCTGCGCCAAGGCTTCCGCCACCATGGGCGAGGGACGGCGATGACCTTCCTCAATTTTTTGAATGGTGACAGGCGCACAACCGATCAGCTTCGCCAATTTCTTCTGGGTCAACCAGAGTTCCTTGCGCCGCTCGCGTACCCAATCGCCGATGGTCGTGCCTTCCATACCAAGTCAGTGTATGTCTTTTGGTACGACTTATGGTACGAAAAAAGCATTGCGCTGTCTGGCACGACTGATGTTCAATGTTCTTGTCCCAAAGGACAGGAGGATTTTGATGAAAAAATTATTGATCGCTGGATTGTTGTTGACCGGTCTCTCGTTTGCCCAAACCCAAGCGCCCAGACAACCACTGGTGTCCTGCGAAGTTGGCAAGAATGCGCCCTGCATTGTCTTGGCGAACAAAACCGCAGACATGGCAGGCATCTGGAAGCAATACCAGAGCAATCCTGCTTTTGCGCCCTTGGGTGGCATGGGCTTTATTCGCTACAACACCAATGGAACGTTTGCCCTAGCTGATGCCCCAGAAAACACTGCCGCCCCGTACAAAACTTTCCCGCACGGTACGTTCAGTTTCCAGGGCAATCGAATGACCCTCAATGTGCAAGGTGTCGCTCCAACCATGCCCGAATGTGCTCGAGGTGTTTACGAGGTTCGAGTGATCCATCTTGGCGATCAATTGGTCGGAATGAGCTTCACAGCCATCGAGGACACCTGTAAACCGCGTCTTGGCGATACCGCCCAAGTGCAACTTTATGTTGCTCCAGCGAATTAAAACCTTCGAGCGTCATCGGCACAACCGTCATATTCCCGATTTCGATCTGACCGATGTATTGTTAATTTGAATCAGGAATGAAATTGGGTTGCAACAAAAATCAAGTTCTGCATTCCAGCGAAAAGAGGATTCAATGTCAACTCGAGCAAACAACAATAGCGACAGTGGCAACGCTTTTGCAGACATGGCTTTTCTGGGCAGGGCTTATCAGGTTTCCAAAATGATTCAGGTGGCGGTGGCGCTCGAGTTGGCAGATCGGGTCGATGAAGGTTCAAAATCCATCAGCGACCTCGCGCTTGAGGCGGGCGCAGAACCTTCAATGTTGGGGCGTTTGTGTCGGGCTTTGGCGGCGTTTGGTATTTTTACCGTGGACAGCGACGGGAAGCTTGGCAACACCGCCCGCTCTGAATGCTTACGCAAAGCCGTCAAACCAACCCTTTATCATGCGGCAATGTACTGGACATCGCCTCATCTTTGGGCATCGTGGGCAAACCTCGAGCACGCTGTTCGGACTGGAGAATCAGCCTTTGACGCGGTGTTTGGAATGCCAAAATTTGAGTACCTCAAAACGCATCCCGAAGAGGCTCAATTGTTCGACCTGTTCATGCAGAACAGCCCCGAGGATCGCCACGCGGCGGTGGTTGCGGCATATGACTTTTCAAAAGCAGGTTTGGTGGTTGACATTGGCGGCGGTAACGGTGCGCTGCTATTCGCAATCCTTAAAGCCAACCCTCAAGCTCGAGGGTTGCTGTTCGATCAAGAAAATGTGGTGGAGGCTGCCAATCAAGCGCTGAAAGATTTTGCGGGACGTTTGCAAGTTCAGGCTGGAAGTTTCTTTGAAAGCATTCCTGCTGGCGGTGATGTTTACACCATGTCGCAAATTTTGCATGACTGGGACGACGAGCATTGCCTCAAGCTTCTGGCGAACACCCGCGCCGCAATGGGTTTGAATAAACGGCTGCTGGTGATTGAACGCCTGCTCGATCCAGAGGCAGGACAGACCAATCCGATGATTTACCTGGCAGACATCAACATGATGGTCAATTTGCATGGGCGCGAACGTAGCTTGTCCGAATTCACGCAACTCTTCACGGCTTGTAGATTCGGTGCACCGCAGATCACGCACACCACATCGCCCTTCTGCATTCTCGAGACGACCAGCATCTGAGTTTGATTTTTAAAACGGCATCTCGAGAATTCAAAACCTCGAGATTGGTGAAGTCTTGCCTACTGGTTGATGAGATGTCCTAACGTCAATCGGCACAACTGCCCAAATTTCCGACTTCCATCTGACCGAGCCTGCTGTAAGGTCTGGACAAAGGAGGCGTGAATCTTGTGGAAGATTCGGGGGATTTCTGGGAAGGTCGGCGACAGGCGGCGACGCTGCGTTACCGATTGTGTCCAAGTTGCTTTAGGGCGGTGCCAGCCAGCTCGAGCGAACGGTACTGCATCAACGACGGCTCGTGGTTGCTCGAGGCTTGCCCGCTGTGCAATACCAGCATCACCAACCCGTATGCCCGTTACTGCGCCACATGCGGGCTGGAATTCGCAACGCTCGAGCAAGCAAAGATTGCACCAGAGTCTCGAGCGTAGGAGGTCAGTCTATGAACCGATTTGCTTTATGGAAAGCCTTGATTTTCGTAGCACTAAAATTGCCCAAGGCTCGACTTTTGAAGCTCGAGCGCAAATAAAGTTGGGTGGCGTTCGTTGTGAAAACCTTAAAAGACCGTAAGTACGCCCAACGCGCCCGCAGACGATTTTGCAAAGGCACTTGTTTTGTCGCCCCCGTGGATTTGGTCTTGACTGGAAAACGTACCCTCGAGCAA
Organism: uncultured Deinococcales bacterium; assembly: GCA_964247135.1. Classification (GTDB taxonomy): domain Bacteria; phylum Deinococcota; class Deinococci; order Deinococcales; family JAAFIG01; genus JANXTZ01. The sequence goes on from CAXTTL010000003.1 coordinate 6,465, forward strand.
TGGGCGACCATTTTGAGTGAAGAACGTGACCTTGCGTTGGAAGCCAATGCAACCCAAGTCAACAAGCACTTCAGCATCACCCGAACCTAACCTTCCCTAAACACAACCTCGAGATTCCCGTGTGATTCGCTCGAGATTCGTGAATTCTCCTCACCCAGAGAGCCTGAACACGGGCAGGCTCGAGATTCAACCTCAGCCTATTTTGAAAGGAACCATTCATGCTCAACATCAACCGCCGCGATGCAATCAAACTTTTGGGCACAGCCGCCTTTGGGCTGATCTCGAGCCAGAATGCTGGTCTCGCCCAGAACGCCCGAATTGGCAAATTAACGGGAGCACCCGTTTTTGCCAAATACCCCGAATCGTTTGTCAACCTCAAAGTCCCCGCCGACAAGCCGCACACCACCGCTTACGCCGGTGAAACGCCGCAAGAAAGCACCTTGCTGCTGCGCACCCAAACCCGTCGGGCGTTCCATTACCACCAGAGTAAACTCGAGGTGGCGTACATCTGGCAGGGCGTCGGGGAAACGCTGGTCGGCAATGATCGCTATCCGATTGGTCCTGGGCAGGGCTGGGTCTTCGAGCCGCGCACCTCGCACGGTTTCGAGGGAAAGTTCGACATCATGGCGGTCTTCACGCCGCAATTTCAAGCCGATGCGGTCAACATTGCCCAAGGCACCGGTCCGATGGAGGGACACGCCGTGCCGTTCACCTTTCAAGCGCCCAACTTGGAGGCAGGCTTGCCATTTGCGGCGAAGCTGCTGGTTGAGGTTCCCTCCGCGACGGTTGCGGCGCTCAAAGTGGATACCCTTCAAGCCTGGCATTATCATGTCAGCAAGGACGAAATGCTGATGGTGGTGGCTGGAACTGGTTACATTCAAGCCGAAACCAGCCGCCGAAAAGTTGAGCCTGGCAGCATCGCCATGATTCCCGCTGGGGCGTTGCATAAAATTCAGGGAAAACTCGAGTTGATCTCAATTACGACTCCGGCGCAGGCTGGTGATGTCAGGTTCGTTTAAGGCAGGATGCCGCAATTCATTGAAGCCCTAAGTCGTGATCTCGAGCGAGAGCAATTTTGGTTTACGGAGGTTTGTACATGAATCAATTCTGGATGAAAACCCTGTCCGTTCCGTTTCTGATCGCCATGCTTGTGGCTTGTCCAGCAATTGTCACCGACAAGATCACAGGCATCGACGCGAGCGCCACGCCAGCCACGATTGCCTCCGCTGCCAGCTCGAGCTTGACGGCAACAGTCAGCGGCACTGGGACGTTTAACGCTGCGGTGGGTTGGAGTATTCTTTCCGGCGGCGGCAGCCTGTCCGCCACCACCGGCTCGAGCGTGACCTACACCGCACCCACCGTCACGGCAACCACCCCAGTGCAGATCAAGGCGACGGCGGCGGGTGACTCGAGCGTTTCCAAAACGGTTCAGGTGACGGTGAGCACTTCAGCACCCACTGGCACTTTAACGTTGAACATCGCTGGACCAGTCGGCTCGACTGGGTTTGTCCCAAATGTCAGTGTCAGCGGGGTTACCGCACCAGTCACCAGCCTTGGGGAACAGAGCCTGACCGTGCCCGTTGGCAACATCACAATAACCGTCAACAGTGTCACCAAAGCGGGCGCGTTCGTGGATCGTGTGTTCTCTGGGTATATTTTCGGTGCGGGCAATCCAACCTCCAGCACGGTCAGCATTGCCCAAGGCGCTGTGACCAAGTTGACTATATTTTATGACGTTGGTGGTTTCAGCGGCAAGCTGTGGCTCACCAAAAGCGGTCCAAAATTCTACGGCATTGACGACGCCGTGCTGGCGGGTCCTGGAGGTTCCATCACGCCAGGCTCGAGCCTTGGTGCGGGAACAAATTACGACGATATCGCTTTTGATAAAAGCGGTAATTTATGGATCACCGACGGTGGGGCGAACGTCGTGCAGGAGTGGAGCCAAAATCAAAACTCGACTCCGCTTCAGACCATCACGACAAACAGCAAGGGTTCGATAGGTGGTCCGGTGGGGCTTGCTTTTGATGCTCAGGGCAACTTATGGGTTTCAAACTACTTCAAGCACACCCTCGTCAGGTACAACAAATCTGTCCTCGACACTGCGACGGGAACCAACGCCCTCGAGCCAGACGCCACTATTGATACGGTCGGTTTGGCAGGATATCAGCAGATCGCTTTTGACGCGACTGGCAATTTGTGGGCAATGGATTACAGAATCGGCAGCGGTTCACCCGATTACCTCTACAAGTTTGACGCCGCCAAGTTGACCGCCAACCCAGCCCCGAGCGTCAACGTTACCTTGGAGTCGGATTTTTCTTCCGGCATCACGTTTGACAGTGCGGGCAGGTTGTGGATCACCGACGCGGGCGGCGTCAAAAAGTACGACCCGCCAACCGCCAGTGGTAAGCCAGCACCCCTGTTGACCCTGAACCGCTCTGCCGGTTCTGGCGGTCCTGCCACTGACGGTTTTGTCAACCCAAGTGCAACCGCATTTGACAAGGCGGGCAACCTATGGGTTCACGACAATTATGGCATCTACGAATTCACCGTGGCGCAAACTACGACACCCAAAACGGTTCTCGTCGCCACCCCAGATCAAAAACTTCTTTTTAGTGACATCAATAACTACACCTTGCGGTTTTATCCAATTCCAGCCAACTCGCCTTTGTACCACTAAAGCTTTCGAGCAAAAATTAAGTCAGCCAACTCGAGCTTGATCGCATTCAAGCTCGAGTTGATGGTGGAGGCTCGAGGGATTGTTATTTCCCTCGAGCTTTGAATTTCAAAGCTCGGGCTTATGGTGATTGAAGGTTTGTGGTGCTCGAGAACAGCACCAGTACGTGTTCGGTAAAGAATTTTTGTGTTGCTGCGTCTTGATCTTCTTCAGGCAAAAGCATGATTTTTCCTGCCGCCTGATACAAATCATATGCCAAATCTGCATATGCCTCGCTATGATGGACTTCCCATTCGGCTCGAGTTATTCCTCTGCGTTTCAGTTCTTTTTTCTTGATTTCGCGGCATAAATCAATTTTATTCCTCCAGCCTGCCAGCAGGTCGAGCAAAGCTGTGGTTTTGTCCACGCCGTTTGGAAAAACGCTTGGGAGTTGTGACATGCGCCTGAGCTTAAGGCGGACTGAAGTCTTGTGCAATAGGTTATTTTGCGCATTCCACAGCGCTTCTCGAGGCGGTAGGCTATGGTTTTTGATGCCCAACAATTGAAATGAACCAAAAGCTCGAGCAACCTGATGACCTGAATTTGACACTTTTATGATTATGCTTGCAACATAAACTCGAGTGCGGTATAACATAGAACAAAGACAGTCAAAGCACTGAAAGGGGCATCATGGGCAAGGTCAGGGTCTTGGTCGGAACGCGCAAGGGCGCGTTTATCCTCAACAGCGACGAAAAACGCGAACACTGGCAGGTCGAAGGTCCGCACTTTCCAGGCTGGGAGGTCTACCACCTCAAAGGCTCACCCGCCAACCCAGAGCGCATTTACGTCTCGCAGAGCACGGGTTGGTTCGGGCAACTGATTCAACGTTCCGACGACGCGGGAAAAACCTGGGCTGCGGTCAGCAACGAATTCAAATACGACGGCGTTCCGGGCACGCACCAGTGGTACGACGGTACACCCCACCCCTGGGATTTCAAACGCGTCTGGCATCTCGAGCCTTCACTGACCGACCCTGACACGGTGTACGCCGGAATCGAAGACGCCGCGTTGTTCAAATCCACCGACGCCGGCGCGTCTTGGACCGAGCTTTCTGGCTTGCGCGAGCACACCACAGGCTCGAGCTGGCAACCTGGCGCGGGCGGTTTGTGCCTGCACACGATTTTGCTCGACCCAAACGACCCCAATCGCATTTACACCGCCATCTCGGCGGCGGGTGCTTTCCGCAGCGACGACGCGGGCGAAACCTGGAAACCGATCAACAAAGGTTTGGTGTCTGGGCATATTCCCGACCCTGATGCCGAGGTTGGACATTGTGTGCATCGTCTGGCAATGAACCCAGCGCAACCGAATGTCTTGTTCATGCAAAAACACTGGGATGTCATGCGCAGCGACAACGCGGGCGACACCTGGACCGAGGTCAGCGGCAATTTGCCCACCGATTTTGGTTTTGTGATCGACGTTCACGCGCACGAACCGAACACGATTTTTGTTGTGCCGATCAAAAGTGATTCCGAACACTTCCCAATCGACGGGCAACTGAAAGTCTATCGCAGCAAAACGGGTGGCAACGACTGGGAGGCAATGACCGACGGATTGCCGCAAAAGGATTGTTACGTCAACGTGCTGCGCGACGCGATGGCAGTCGATACACTCGAGTCTTGCGGGGTGTACTTTGGCACGACGGGCGGGCAGGTTTACGTTTCCCCCAACGGTGGCGACAGTTGGCAGGCTATCGTCCACGACCTGCCAGCCGTGCTTTCGGTCGAAGTCCAAACACTTTCATGATTCGGATCGCGTTGCCGTACCACTTGCAAACCCTGGCACAAGTCGGCAAAGAAATCTCGCTCGAGGTTGAGGGCGCAATCACCCAACGCGCGGTGTTGAACGCGCTCGAGGACAAGTACCCAATGCTGCGCGGCACCATCCGTGACCACACGACCCAAATGCGCCGCCCGTTCCTGCGGTTTTTTGCGCTCGAGCAAGACCTCAGTTTTGATGCGCCCGATGACCCACTGCCCGAGGCGGTCGCTCGAGGAACTGAGCCTTTGCTGGTGGTGGGCGCAATTGTGGGTGGTTAATGTCAAAAACATCCGACCAAAACTTGCTCGAGGCGGTGCTGGACTCCTGGGATCGCAACAACACAATCATGGTCGGTCTGCTTCGCGCCGTGCCAAAATCCGGATTGGAGGCTCAAGCAACCTCGAGCGGTCCATCTGTTGCCGCGTTGTTCTCGCATGTTTGCCATGTTCGGGTCTGCACAATCTGCGAAACCAAAACCGAATTTGCCAGAACCCACCTCGAGTTAATCCCAGCCGACAGTCAAGAATGGTTCGAGGAATTTGACCTCGAGCGGCTTGAAAACAGTTTGAACGACAGCGCCAAACTGGTGCGTGACGCCGTGCGAATTTGGCTCGAGGCTGGCATCGGCAGGTCGGAACTCGGTTACGATCATCCGATGTTAATGCTGCAACACCTGCTCTGGCACGAGGCGTATCACGTTGGGCAGATCAAACTTTCCCTGAAATTAACGGGCAACCCAATGACCGATCAGGAAGCGGGCGCAGTGACCTGGAACGTTTGGCGGCAGCACAAAAATTCATGATTGAAATTACCTACCTCGAGAAACAAATTCAAAAGGAGCCAGCATGTTACTTGACGAATTGAAAATGTTTTTGCTGCGCGATATCGCCGCCCTGGAACGCGAACTCGAGCTTTACCCCGACGACTCGAGCGTTTGGCAAAGCGTCACTGGACTCCCCAATTCGGCGGGGAATTTGATCTTGCACGTTTCTGGAAGTTTGCAACATTTTTTTGGGGCGTTGCTTGGCAACAGCGGTTATCTGCGAAACCGTGAGGCAGAATTTAGCAGGCGCGACGTTCCACGCAGCGAACTCAGGCAAGAACTTGCCGCAGCAAGAAAAGGTGTGCTTGCGGGTTTTGAGCACTTAACAGAACAAAGTCTCGAGCAACCTTTTCCTGCCAGAATCACCGATTCTGACCTTTCGACCAGACTGACGATTTTGCAATTTGTGACGCACTTGGCGTATCACCTGGGGCAAATTGATTATCACCGCCGCATGGTGACGGGCAATCCTGCGTCGGCTGACACGATTGCCGCACCAAAGGTAGTGTGAGACTGTGTTTTGCAGCTTTAAGGGGTGCCAATGAAAACTGAATATTTTTATCAATACTTAACAAAAACGCGCCGCGAACTTTGGGATTCCTTGCGTGAATTGTCGGATGAGGAACTTTCCAAACCCGTTGTTCCCACCGACGGCGCACGCTGCATCAAAGACCTGATCGCCCACATTGCCATGGTGGAAGACGGTTGGTTTCGCGGTGATCTGCTGGGTCAGCCCCTGGTGATGGATCAGATGGGCAGAGAACCCACTTTAGACGACGCGTACTGGCATCATCAAGACGAGTCACTCGAGTCGTTGCTTGGGTATTGGGAAGCCGTAGAAAAAGACACCTTGGCACGTTGGTCGGATTTGATGAAATTGGTTGACGCCAACCACCGTGTTCCTGCGAATGACAATAAACCCGAACTCACCATCACTGCCGATGAGGTGATTTGGCATGTCATGCAACATGAGGTTCGTCACAGCGCCCATATCGTTCAGATGATTCGGTTGCTTGGACACAAACCCCCCTCCCTCGATTTGGTGTTTTTTGCCGCCCCTGACGACACTTAAGGCAAGACGAAAATGGTTTTCAAAACTCGAACTGCCTGACTTTTGAGTTCTGAGAACATCTCGAGTAGACTTTATTCATGCTTCGAGAAGCACCCGTCAAAACCGCTTCGACTTTCGGTGAATACCTCGAGTTTGAAGTGCAAAGTCAAGAACGCCACGAGTTTGTGGATGGTAACTTGTTTGTCATGGCAGGCGGAACGACACAACACAATGTCTATGCGCTCATTTTAATTTCGATGATGATGCAACATGCCCTTCAACGTGGTTACATCATTTGCAACGATGTCATTCTCGAGACGCCGCTCGGTCGTGGTTATTATCCAGATGCTTATGTTGTTCCGCGCACATCTGATTTGGCTGCTCGAGTTCAACATCACCCCATCATCATCATTGAAGTGATCTCACAAAGCACCGAAGCCATAGATCGCGGCGAAAAATGGCAAGCCTATCAGCAGATTGCCAGCCTCGAGCAGTACGTATTGTTGTCGCAAAACGAAGCTGTTGCCGAAGTTTTTTTCAGGGACGGCAGCGAGTGGCGTTACAAAAAACTCGAGGGTGACGCTGCATTGGTGTTTCCAAAACTCGAGTTTGAAATTGTGCTTTCAAGTTTGTACGCGCAATTGCCAGCGCTCGAATCAGGTCAAAGCTGAACTCGAGCTTCGGGCATTTTCAGTTTAATGATTCTGGCTTTGGTCTCGAGCGCGTCAAAAAACCATAATTTCCCGTACAGCGTCTCGAGTCCGACCAGATGCTTTAAAGCTTGGCTCGCCATGATCGAACCGACCACGCCCAAGAGTGGACCGTGAACGCCCAGTGTATCGCAGTCGTCGGGTTGGTCTGGCGGTTCTGGGAAGGCGTCGCGCAAGCTGAGTTGGTGGTCAAACACGCTCGCCATGCCTTCCCAGCGCACTGCTCCGCCCCAAACACAGGGTTTCTCGAGCGTCACGGTTGTATCCGAAATCAAGTATCTCGCTTTGATGTTGTCCGTGCCGTCAACGATCAGGTCGTAACCAGCCAGGGTGTCTCGAGCGTTCGATTCCTCGAGCTTTTCGTGTAATTCCAGTTTGATGTTCGGGTTGACCAATGCCAGATGCTCGAGCGCCACCTCGAGCTTTGAACGTCCCACATCGGGCGTGGTGTACAAGGTTTGGCGCTGCAAATTATGAATCTCGAGTTGGTCGTATTCGCACAAGCCAATTCTGCCTATGCCAGCCGCCACCAAATACTGCGCGATGGGCGAACCCAAACCGCCCAAACCAACAATCAATACACTCGAGTTCTTTAGTTTTTCTTGCCCTTCCAAACCAATTTCGGGCAGGATAATTTGTCTGGCGTAACGGCGAATCTCATGGCGTTCCATGACCAGAGTTTAGCCCAAGATTTTTCTGGAGGCTCGAGTTAAAATTTCAATCGTGGATGCCAAGTTTGAAACCATTGACGATTACATTGCGGGTTTTCCAGAGCACATTCAAGCCATCCTTCAAGAAATACGGCTGACCATTGCAAGCGCCGCGCCCGAAGCCAGCGAAAGGATCAGCTATGCCATGCCAACGTTTGCGCTCGAGGGCAATCTGGTGCATTTTGCCGCGTTCAAAAATCACATTGGTTTTTATCCCACCTCGTCTGGAACAGCCAAATTTCAAACCGAAATCTCGAGGTTTAAAAATTCAAAAGGCGCGATTCAATTTCCGATCAGTCAACCCGTGCCTTTTGATTTGATCGCCCAGATTGTCAAATTTCGGCTTGAGGAGAATTTGGCGAAAGCCGCCAGCAAAGCAAAGAAAAACATCGGTTCATAACAACCCAGCTCGAGACAAAATGACTTTGATCTGGTGCGCCGCCATGGGCTTTTTGTCAAGTGTCGGTCAATCCAGTTAAGGTAAAGTCAATCTTATGAATGATGCCGAATCCGAATTTCCTGAACTGAAGCTTTATCTTGGTTTTGAAACTTGGTCGATACGGTTCGTTGTTGTGCTCGGGTTTTCACTTTTGCTGTTGGGATCGTTGAGCTGGTTGGTTTACCTGATTTTTACAACCCAAGTCTCAGAAGAATGGGGTTTTGAACTGTTTTTGGGCTTGCTGGTTGTTGTCTGTTGGTCTTTTGTTTTACGCAAGGCGATACGAGGATTCTCGAGACTTGACAATTATCTTCGGCTCAACCAAAGCGGTTTGACCTGTGTGAACTTTGGCATCAGCACATTCTGGGCTTGGAACGAGATCAATGGATTTTTAGGCATCCGCCTTCGTTGGACTCTGGTGGGAATTTGGGTGCATCTGAAGGGATCAAAAGCGCAACCCTTCATTTCCTTTCGACTGCCACAACCCACCAACCTGGAACCCTATGTTGTCCTGGGACAAACCGACTCGAGTTTAAAGAACGTATTGAACCGGTGGCTCGAGCGTTACGGTTCACCAGAACCTGAATTTTTGAAAACGCAGGATGAAAACGCCCAATGGTTTCGCCTTGAGGACCGAATCAACCGATTTTTTGGTATTTCAAGCAGCGATCACAATCAGCAGTGAAGCGGAGTGCCACAAAGTTAACATCGAAACGTTTTTTCGGGCACTTGCCTGTAAACTGTTCTCGTGCTGAGCATCCGCGAATTTGAGTTTCACGACTGGGATTACGAACGGCTCGCCTGGCTCGAGAATGCCCTGTTCGGTGGTCAAACCAATCCCGAAGAACTCCAAGCCCGCGACCAGCACCGCGACCCGAGTCTGGGTTTTGTGCGTCTGGTTGCCCTGGATGCCAGCCACAACATGGTTGGGGTCATCGAAGCCACCCAGCGCCCCGCACCCTGGTTCTCGAGGGGCGAGGTGCGTCTGGCGGTGCGTCAGGACATGCGGCGGCGCGGCATCGGCGGGGTTTTGCTCGGAGAACTCGAGACGCTGCTGCGTGATCGTGGCGGGGACACGGTCATGCTCTACACCAGCGAGAGCGACGCGGGCATCAACCAATTCTTGGGGCATCACGGCTATGCAGAATCGTTTCGCGGCTATCAACAATGGCTGCCACTGCACGGATTTGACCCAGACCGATTCGACCCAAATTGGAATCGACTGCTCGAGCACGGCATTCATTTGCGTTCACTCGCACAAATTCGTGAGGGTTGGGACACCGCGCAAAAATTTTACGACCTCTACATCACCCTCGAGCGTGACGCCCCCAGAGCCGACGAATACTTTGTTGCCACCAGTTTTGAAGAATTTAGCGCCAACCAGTACGACAGCCCCTCGAGTTTCTTTGCTGGTGTGACGTTTGCGGTGAAAGACGATAATCTGATCGGTCTGAACATTCTTTACCGTGACAGTCACTCGAGCGTCTTTCACAACGGTTTAACTGGGGTGCGCCGCGAATTTCGTGGGCTTGGTTTGGCACTGGCACTCAAACTCGAGGGCATCCGTGTGGCGTTGGCGCACGGCGGTGAGGGCATCACCAGTTACAACGCCAGCACCAACACGCCCATTTTAAAACTCAACGAAAAACTTGGTTTTCAGCGCAGTCCCGCCACGCTCGAATGGCGCAAAAACCTGTAGGGCACATGCGACCATGCCCGTAAGGTGCGTTTTATGGTCAAGAAGGCAATGCGCCCCTACTTCCCAGAATTTCCGCCCCGAGTTGAACGCCCTCGAAAACCGCTTGAAGCTCGAGTTTGATTGGGTTGCAATTTTTTGGCTTGGTTGGGACTGGTCATGCCTTTGGCTTGCACTTGCTCGCGTTTGATGGGTGCGCGGTGCTCGTTCGCGCCGCGTTTTGGCGCGGGTTGCTGCACTTCTTTGGGAATGGTTTGCGTGTAATCAAAACCTGCCACTTTGGCTTTCGGGATTTTTAAAGAAATCGCTTTTTCGATGTCGCGCAAATCCGATTCCTCTTCCGGCGAGACAAACGTCAACGCCTCACCCGTGCGCTCTGCCCGAGCGGTGCGTCCGACGCGGTGAATATAATCCTCTGGCACGTTCGGCACGTCAAAGTTGATCACATGCTCGAGCGCGGCAATGTCGATTCCTCTGGCGGCAATGTCGGTGGCGACCAGCACGCGGTATTTGCCCGATTTAAAACCCGCCAGCGCTTCGGTGCGCTGCCCCTGCGAACGGTCACCGTGAATCCGTTCGGCGTTGACACCGTGACCGACCAAAAATTTTGCCAAACGGTTCGCGCGGTGTTTGGTGCGGGTAAACACGATCACGCTGCCGAGTTCCTCGAGCAACTTCAGCAACAAGCCCGATTTTAAATCTTGCGGCACGGGATAAACCCATTGCGTGATGCCGCTGGCGGGCATGGCTTGGCGATCAACGTTGATGGTGACTGGTTGATGCAGCAAATCTTTTGCCAGTTGCGAAATCAGATTTGGCATGGTCGCCGAAAAAAACAGGGTTTGATCTGGTTTGGGGATGTGCTTTAAGACCCGTTTGATGTCGGGCAAAAATCCCATGTCGAGCATCCGATCCGCCTCATCCATCACCAGCACCTCGAGATGCTCGAGTTTGGCGTAACGGTTTTTGAAGTGATCCAGAAGGCGTCCTGGCGTGGCAACAATGATTTCTGTACCATTTTCAAACGCCCTGGTCTGGGCTTGCATCGAAACCCCACCAAAAATCGCGGTGCTGCGAATGCCCGTGTGCTTGCCGAGTTGCTCGAATTGGGTTTGAACTTGCGCCGCCAACTCTCGGGTTGGCACGAGCACCAATGCCCGCGTGACGCGTCTGGGCAGATGCAAGATGCGTTGCAAGACGGGCAGCACGAACGCCGCCGTTTTGCCACTGCCAGTCATGGCGCACGCCAGCAAATCCCGACCCTCGAGCGCGGGCGGAATGGCTTTCTCCTGAATTTCGGTGGGGGTGGTGTAACCGCTGTCGATGATGGCTCGCATCAACGATGAATCGAGTTTGAACTGCATAAATGTCATGGTCAAGCCTTTGCAACCGCGACAACCCAATTCAAGGCGGGTTTCGGGTGTTGTGACGAGGGGAAACCTGACTGGGGTCAGGACGGACAGCCGCCCTGATGCAGCCCGCAACGCCAGCGCGATTTCGCGCAAACGAGGGTTCAGCGTACAACAAATCCAGGCTGTTGTCTGGAAAGTGCTACAAGCCCTGCAAACTCGAGCCTCAATTCTTGTCTTGTTCACGCGCTAAAAGCAACATCCAACACCAAATGCAACCCGTTTTTCTTGCGCACAAGACAGCACCTGATGGACTATTCGCGCTCAATGCCCCAATAAAACCTTACTGCACGCATTACTCGCTCTGCTTCGGTTGGAAGACTCGTGATAAAAAATCGATCCTCAACACTCAGGACCCCATTGACTTCTCGAGTCCCTTGAAACCTCACCACGGCGTTCAAATCCCGCCAAGGTCCTCGTTCATCCAAAATCTCAAGATCAGATAAAACCCAACATTCTCGAGTTCCAACCCGTCCATGCCCTTGATCCAAAGTGGCATTCGGAATCTGTTGTTGGTCGAATGCTTTCTCGGATGCGGTCAATTTCGACTTGATGGCGGTAAAGCGGAGGCGCTTCCCAGACGGGTAAACCATTGATGATCTCGAGCCTGAAACCTGCCGCATCGGCTTGTAAGAGCAATTGCAATGTTGGGCTTTGAAGGTTCATGTGTAATTTAAACCTTTGGGGTGGTGTTTCAAAACCGTAAATCCCAAAGCACACCAACCGCTTGCGTCAACTCCCACGACCTGACCAGCACCACATCGGTTTTATAAGTGCTGTACGCCATGATGCTCACGCCAGCCTGCGCCAAAGCACCCGTGAGTTTTGCCATCACACCCACCGTCTCGAGCGGAAAATCTTGCGAGAGCCGAATGGCGCGGTAACCACGCCCAACTTTGGCAGAAAGGTGTTGGGCTGCAATTTTTTCCCAAGCACTCACCTCGAGCACCAACGTGATTTCCACAGGGTCATGAATGGCGATTTTCAGGTTGCCACCGACAGGCAATATCAGGCTCGAGTCGGCGGGCAGGCTGATGAGTGCGTATTCACCCTCGAGCACTTGAATGACATCTTGACCTCGGGATTTCTTGCTTTCCATGATTTCCCCCTCGAGATGCTTGATGCGCTGCGTTCAGTTTAACCGTTGCCCTTTGCTAAACCAGAAGAAGATGTATCCCAGAATGGCTGCAAAGCACCATCCCATGCCTTGCGCCATGCCTTGCGGGATTTTGGGCGGGTTGGTCAGGATGCGCCACATGAAGCCTCCTGGCAGCAAGCCTCGGGTGTACAGAACGCCAAGTCCGACGTAAACCAGCAGGTACTCGAAAACGTAACGCATTCCAAGTTGACCACCGCCAGCGATCAGGGCGTTCACAAAATTGAGGGCGTAAATGCTGTGGGTGACGTTCATGATGCTCGAGTAATACGGCGGTAATTCGGTTTTTTGAAGGTTGAGGAGCGCCAGGATGCACAAGCCCGCGAAGGCGACCAGAAGCACAATGCTGAGGGGAAGAATCAATCCTGCCATGTGGGTATTCTATCGTTTTTCAGTGGCGGTGTTCACGGCTTAAAAATAACAACTCGAGCTTTGATTTTTGATTTCTCGAAAAACCCTGTGCCTGACGTGTTTTTTTATTGCATCAAAACGCGTGCTGTACAACTTCCTCGAGAGAAGAATAATGCGTTCAGCACGCAAATAAATTGCTTGCAAGATCAGGTCTTGTGGGGTATAATTCTGTTTCAGGCTAAAAGCAGTCTGAATTCAACGCACTCGAGCCTCGAGATTGAAACTCGAGCCGATTTTTTGAGTGCCAAAACGAATTAAAACTTCGCACAACACGAAGCGACCCATCAGGTTTTAAGGGTCAAGAAGGAGAAAGCATGAGCGATCCAACCAGCCAGGAAACACTGCTTCACGAACCAGTCGTACACGACATCATCGAACCCGACGAAGTTGGAATGAGTGACGCGCAACGGCAAGAGGGAAGCGACAATTACACCTCCGACAATATTAAAGTCCTTAAGGGTCTTGATGGTGTCCGCAAACGCCCAGGCATGTACTTGCAGGGCGGTACAGGCGTAGACGGATTTCATCAATTGGTCACAGAGATCATTGACAACGCCATTGATGAGGGACTTGCTGGTTTCGCTGACACTGTCACCGTAACCATTCACAAAGACGAATCTGTGAGTGTTGGCGATAACGGACGTGGCTTTCCAGTTGATGCGATGGCTTCCGAAGGTGGTCGTCCTGCTGTCGAAGTCACCTTTACCGATTTGCACGCTGGTGGAAAATTTGACGATGGTGCATACAAAGTTTCTGGTGGTTTGCACGGCGTCGGCGCTAAAGTTGTCAACGCGTTGTCGTTGTTTTTGCGAGTTGATATTCGCAAAGGCAAAGACCTGTATCGCATTGGTTTTTCAAGTGGCGACCTGACCGAACCACTTCATGTTATTGGTGAAAATACCCTGGGTCGTAATGGTTCAATCATCACTTTCAAGCCAGACCCAGCCGTTTTTAAAGACATTGTTACCCATTGGGAATACAGCCGAATTCGCCGTCGTTTGCGCGAATTGGCGTTCTTGACGGGTGGCATCAAGATTATTTTGACCGACGAACGCGAAGGTCACCAGAAAACCGAAACCTTCCATGAAAAAGGTGGCGTCGGTGCTTACGCCAAAAGCTTAACTGGAGAAGATACGCTCTTGTACGACAGTCCAATTATGTTCAAAGGCATGGTGGATGATATTGAAGTCGAGGTGGGTTTCGTTCATACCACGAAATACGATTACACTTTGGTTGCTTACGCCAACATGATTACCAACCGCGACGGTGGAACGCACATGACGGGTTTCCGTACCGCCTTCACTCGAGTCATGAACCAGTACACCAAAGCCAAAAACCTGCTCAAGCAAGGCGCAATTTCGCCAACAGGCGACGATTGGCTCGAGGGACTGCATTGTGTAATCAGTGTCAAACTGGGCGACCCACAATTTGAATCGAACGCCAAGATTAAACTCCTCAACCCTGAAGCCCAAGGTGCGGTAAATGCCGTGGTGGGCGAAAAACTCACCGAGTTTCTCGAGGAAAACCCGAAAATCGGTAAAATTCTGGTCGAAAAAGCCGCCGATGCCGCTCGAGCCAGAGATGCGGCGCGTAAAGCCAAAGACTTGGTGCGGCGCGTCAATCCGCTCGACAACGATTTTATGGCGGGTAAACTTGCCGATTGCCAAAGCCAAGACCCAGCCGAATCCGAACTCTTGCTGGTCGAGGGCAACTCCGCAGGTGGAACGGCAAAAGGTGCTCGAGATCGTAAATTCCAGGCGGTCTTGCCACTGCGCGGTAAGGTTCTGAACGTCGAAAAAGCCACGCTTGGGCAAATCTTAAAGAACACCGAAATTCGCAGCATGATCGCGGCGATTGGTGCCGGTTTGCAAGGCACGGGCGACAACCAGCATTTTGACCTCTCTAACATTCGCTATCACAAAATCGTCATCATGACCGACGCCGACGTGGACGGTTCGCACATCTCGGTGCTCTTAATGACGTTCTTCTACCGTTTTATGCGTCCGATCATTGAGGCGGGTTATTTGTACATCGCGCAACCGCCGTTGTTCAAACTTTCCGTTGGGCGCAAGCACGAATACCTCTACGACGAAGCCGCACTGCAAGCCAGGTTGCTCGAGGTCAGCGACAAGCAGAGCATCAGCATTCAACGTTACAAGGGTTTGGGCGAGATGAACCCGGAGCAACTCTGGGAAACCACCCTCGACCCAGAGCGCCGTGTGATGCGTCACGTGGGTATTCAGGATGTGCTTGACGCGACCGAAGTTTTCAAGGATTTGATGGGCAACGATGTCGCGCCGCGTCGGGCGTTTATCGAAGAGAACGCGACGTTTGCACGTATTGACGTTCTGAACTAAAAAGTATTGCTGTTGTGTCTCTCGGGTTTTTAAAGCTCGAGAGATTTTTTTGATTTGTGCAGTAATCTTGAGACATGAAAAAAGTTTTAAAACCAACCAAACCAAAAATGTCGCTCGAACCGTCGGCGCGTGAGGCTCGAGAGAAACTTCTGGACTCGCTTCATGGCAAGTACGCAACGCCAGGGCGCTCACTTGCCGCCGAATTGCACGATGAGCGACAAGCTGAAGTGCGAAAAAAGTAACGGCTCGAGATTGCATGATTTGGGGCTTTCCTTGAATTGCTCGAGCAAGGAGTTTGACCATGCCTGAAGATTCTATTTGGGAATTTGAAAAAGCGAAATCCAGATTTTCCGAACTCGTAAAGCTTGCCGAACATGAACCTCAGATTGTGAGCAAAAACGGAAAACCTATTGTGGCAGTCATCAATTTTGAGGATTATCAAAAATGGCAAGCCAGCAAAATGACCGCTTTCGAGGCATTGATGCCTCCAGTTGGTGGGATTCTGACCGACGAAGAAGTGGATATTTTGTTTAAACGTGACCGTGACAATCGTTTACGGGAAATTGATTTTGAGTGATGAAATGATACGCAACGAACATCAACATTGAAAATTCAAACTCGAGATTCTCTGTCCGTTCAAAGGTAAACTAACCCCGATGAACACCGTCACCCTTTCCGCTCGAGGCACTGAACGCCAAAAATCTGGACATCCTTGGATTTACCGTTCCGACGTGAGCAGCGCACCCGAACAACCTGGGTTGTATGCGGTGAAAAGCGCGGCTGGAAAGCACTTGGGTTGGGCGGCGGTCAACAAAAAATCTGAGATCACGGTGCGGATGTTAACGCGGTTTGAGGCAGTTGCAGACGAGGCATTGCTTTTAAGACGACTCTCGAGCACGATTGAAGCTCGAGTTCGTGCAAAGATTGACGCGGATTCGTACCGTGTGGTGCATTCGGACGCAGATGGACTGCCTGGTTTAACGATTGACAAGTACGCGGATATTCTGGTGGTGCAAAGCAATTGCGCGGCGCTCGAGCCGTTCTTGGATGCGTTGCTCGAGGTGCTGATTGAACGGTTTAAACCTGTGGGTGTGCTTGCACGGTTTGATTCAAAAACAAGGTTGCTCGAGGGTTTGGAGCAGAATGTTTTTGAGGCATTTGGTCGCGTTCCAGAATCAGTTATCGCTCGAGAGGGCAGCGTCAAGTTCTTGGTTGATCCGTGGCACGGGCAGAAAACAGGGGCGTTTCTGGATCAACGTGACAACCGCTTGGCGCTCGAGCGTTATGCCAAAGGAAACGCGCTGGATGTGTTCAGTTATCACGCGAGTTTTGGGCTGCACCTGGCGAAAGTTTGTGAATCTGTCGAATGCGTGGATTCCAGCGCGGCGGCACTCGAGCGCGGGGCAGAAAATGCGAAACTGAACAACCTCGAGAACATGAAATTCACCAATGCGAATGCCTTTGAATTCTTGCGTGAACGCGAACAAGCAAGTGCGAAGTACCAAACCATCAGTTTAGACCCGCCGGCGCTTGCCAAAGCCCGCCGTGACCTCGACAGCGCGTACCGTGCGTACAAGGAAATCAACCTTCGCGCTTTAAAACTGCTCGAGCCTGGAGGCATTCTTGGCACGGCAAGTTGCAGTTTTCATGTTTCTGAAAGCGATTTTTACATCATGCTGACCGACGCCGCCAAAGATTCGGGACGGAGTGTGCGCGTGCTCGAGCGGCGCGGGCAAAGTGCGGATCATCCCGAGTTGCTGCTCTTGCCCGAATCTCGGTACTTAAAATACGCGATTCTCGAGGTGATGGAATGATGGAACTTTCCAAAGACCCGCGCTCGAGTTTTTCGCATGTGATTACGGTTGTCCAAGCTGACTTGGATGAACTCGGGCATGTCAACAACGCGGTCTACTTGAGGTTTATGGAAGACACGGCTCGAGCGCACTCGCTTCATATCGGCATGGGTTTACCCGTAATGCAATCGCACGGGGTTGTGCCAGTGGCGCGAAAGACCATCATCACCTACCACCGTCCGGCGTTACTGGGCGACCAACTCGAGATTTCCACGTTCACCAACAACAGGGGCGTGCGGGCGTACCGGCGTTACGAGATTCGCTTTTTGGATGGGCGTTTGGCGGTCGAGGCAGACACCGAATGGGTTTGGGTTGACCCGATTCGGATGCGTCCAAAAAATCCACCAAAGCCCGTGCTCGAGGCGTTTGGTTTAGCGTGAATCACTTAGGGGATGGTCTTGGACCATCCCTTACAACAAGGAAGGCAGATATGATTTTTTCAAAACACCAACGGATTGTTTTTGACGGCGACAGCATCACCGACGCGGGGCGTGACCGCAACGATTTTGACTCGTATGGCTTCGGCTACGTGGCGCTGGTAATCGAGCATTTGCAAACGCACCACGCGAATCTCGAGTTGCAATTCTTAAATCGTGGCGTGGGTGGTGACACGACCCGCAACTTGCTGATGCGTTTTGACCGTGACATTGTGGCACATAAACCGGACTGGGTTTCGATGGCGATTGGGGTCAATGATGTCTGGCGGTTTTTTGATGATCGTCCGAACGATGCGGTCTTGATTGATGAATTTGAAGCCAATTACCGAAAATTGCTCGAGCCTCTGCGTGGCAAAGCGGGTTTGATTCTGGTTTCACCATTTTTGATCGAACCCAACCTTCAAGACCCATTTCGTGCTCGGTTGGATGAGTACGCGCTCGTGGTCAAACGTTTGGCGCTCGAGTTTGGGGCGGTGTTTGTGCCGTTCCAGGAGGCGTTTGATGCCAGTTCGCTCGAGCCGTCGGCATTCAGTGATGACCGCGTGCATCCGACTGAAGCTGGTTCAAGGTTGATGGCACAAACCTTTTTGCGTACCATTGGCGCTTAAGACCTGTACTCGAGTTGATACAACGCGCTCAATCGGCTAGTTTGAAACCATGAAAATCTCGAGCTTCGTGTCTTTGGCGTTGTTGAGTGCCGGCGTGCTTATCTTGGGTTTGGTGGTGGCTCGAGCACCCGCACACGCCCAAGCGACACCATCGGGTTTTACGGTGGTGAACAACGATGGGGCGCTGGATGCGGGTCGTCCAAGTTTGGTGATGACCAAGAAAAATGTTTTGATGGTCGCGTTTATCGAAACCGTGAATGGTGTCTACAACGCCTTCGTCAAACGCTGGAACGGCAAAACCTGGGAAGGCGTGGGAACGTCGCTGAATGTGAACAAGAATTTTAATTCCTTCGATGTGACCCTCAAGCTCGATCACAACGATTCGCCGGTGGTGGCTTGGACGGAACGCAGCAACATCAACAAGGGCAAAGCCAGTGGTCCCGGCAAAATTTACGTGGCGCGTTGGACAGGAAAAAGTTGGCAGCAATTTGGAAATAGCCCCAGCAAGTCCAAAAACTCCGCGCCAGACAACCCGATCCTCGCCATTGACGCTCAAAGTTATCCGTTGTTGGGCTTCAGCGAGGTATCCCCCGATGGCAACGTGGACGATTTTCTGGTCAAACGCTGGGACGGCAAGGCGTGGCAAGTGATCGACAAGGGGTCACTGAGTGCCGACATGAGCGATTCGAGCCGCTCGAGGGACATTGGCGTGACCAAATCGGGCACGGCGATTCTGACGTACTCTCGAGCCTATTTTGTGCCTGGGGTGGGGCGCACCGATTTTAATGTTTTTGCTGGCACTTGGACGGGCAAAGCTTGGAATAAGTTTGGTGGTAAGTCTTTAAATATGGACAACAACCATTACGCGGGCATGATCGCCATGCAGCTCGATGCCGAGGATCGACCGGTGATTGCCTGGGCGGAGGCGAACAAGGGTTTTGATGTCAGCGTCAAGCGGTTTGATGGTAAAACCTGGCAGCCTTTTGGCAACACGGTCAACGGTGAAACGGGCGCGGCGAGCAACCCGAAAATTGCCTTGAATGCGGGTGGCAATCCAACGGTGGCTTGGATCGAAAGCACGATGGTCGATAACGTCTTGGTGCGTTCCTGGAACGGCGAGGCGTGGCTCAGTGTTGGCAGTCAGATCAAAATCGATCCCAAGAACAACGCCGATTCGTGCAGCATTGTGCTCGATTCGACCGGCAACCCGATCATCGCCTGGCGCGAGGGTCTAAAAAAGTCGCATCGGGTTTTGATCAGGCGCTTTGACTCTCAGTCTTGGGGGTCACTCGAGCGATAAATCTGGTTAGGTTAGACTTCTCGAATTTTCCGCAATTTCACGCATAATAAAAGCCATGCTTCGGCTACTCGGCACACCGCGCTTTGAAGGCACCCAAACCGGCGAACTCTCGCTCGAGCGACCGCTGTGGTTGGTGGCGTTCCTGGCGGCTCGAGAAACCTGGGTGTCGCGCGAAGAATTGGTCTTGCTGTTCTGGTCCGAAGCCGATGAGGCGTCGGGGCGCCAGAGTTTACGTCAATTGCTCTACCGCGCCAGAAGTTTGGTCTTTGGGCAACACCTCGAGACTGAGACGCTGCGGGTACGTTACAACGGCGCGAGTGACATTGCCCTGTTTAAAAAAGCCTTGCATCTTCAGGATTGGGCGGCGGCGCTCGAGTTGTACACGGCTGAGTTTTTGCTGAACATCAACCCTGCGGGTTCGCTCGAGTTTGAATCCTGGCTCGAGTTTGAACGCGAGGAATTGCAATCGGGTTGGCGCAACGCGGTCTTGCAACGGGCGGCGCAACTGGAAGGCTTGAACGAATTTGTGGCGGGTTTTCAATGCCTGGACACCGCGTTAAAGCACGATCCTTTAAACGATGAATTCGTGCGTGCCATGCTGAAATTGGCGAGGAGTGCCAAACTCGAGCAGGTCGGTTTGAGTATTTTTGAACGCTTCGGGCGCGAGTTTAAACACGTGCTCGAGCTGGACGTGCCAGAGGACATTCGTGAATTGGCTTCCAATTTGCGCACCGGTTTGAACCCCTTGCCAATTGCTGAGAATACCTTGCCGCGCGAAGCCAAAACATTGTCAAGCCAGAACAGCCTGCCCATCAACATGACGGCTTTCGTCGGGCGGCAAAACGAGTTGCTCGAGGTGCGAAAGCGTGTCCTTGACCCAGAATGTCGCCTGCTGACTTTGGTTGGCGCGGGCGGAATTGGCAAAACCCGTTTGGCGCTCGAGGTCGCCAGGCAATCGGAAAACGAATTTCGAGATGGCGTGATCTTCGTTTCACTCGCGCCACTCGAGAATCCGGCGCTGCTTGAAGCCACGATTCTTGAGGCGCTCGGTTTGAAAATTGCCGGTGATAAGGCGCAACAACAACTCATTGAAAACCTGCGCGACAAAAACTTGCTGTTGGTGCTCGACAATTTCGAGCACCTTCTCGAAGTCAGCAATGTGGTCAGCATCATCCTCGAGCACGCCCTGGGTGTCCGGGTGCTCGCCACCAGCCGCGAAGCGCTGGGCTTGCGCGGCGAATGGGTGATCGAACTCGAGGGGCTGCCGAGTCCAGACCATTTCAGTGCGCTGGAAAGCCAAGACGCCGCCAACCTCTTTGGCACCAGCGCCCGCCGCGTCAACAGCGCTTTTAAGCTCGAGCTTGGCGACCTGCCAGATTTTTCGCGCATCTGCAAAGCCGTGGCGGGAATGCCGCTCGGACTCGAGATCGCCTCGAGTTGGACGCGCGTTTTGTCCTTGGGCGAGATTGCCGAGGAACTCGAGCGCGACCCCGATTCGCTCGAGATTTCATCGCGCGACCTGCCAATGCGGCAACGCAGCCTGCGGGCGGTGTTTGAACATTCCTGGAATTTACTGCGCCCCGTTGAGCAAGCCATTCTGGCACGGTTGTCGGTCTTCAGGGGCGGTTTTGACCGCGATGCTGCGCTGGAAGTTGCTGGGGCGCGACTGCCGAGTTTGCTGGCGTTGGTGCAAAAATCCTTGGTGCAAAAAAATCCCGAAAAACGTTTTGAACTTCACAGCATCGTGCGCCAATATTCTGAACGTAAACTCGAGGTTGGCGAGCGTCAGGGCACCCTGGCAAAACACGCTCAGTATTACCTCAAAAACCTCGAGCAGGCGGGGCGCGGTCTGGTCGGACCGCAAATGCAACTCGTGCTTGAAGCCATCAACCTCGAGCATGACAACTTTCGCGCCGCGCTCGAGTTTGGACTTCAATTCGACCCCGTTGGCGGCGCAAAAATGTGTCACAACCTCGAATCGTTCTGGTATGTGCGCGGGCATCATACCGAAGGGCTAACCTGGGCGAAACGTTACCTCGAGCATCCAGATTTGCAGCAACCCGACGCCACCCGCGTCAAAATTCTGTTTTGCGCCTCGAGCCTGTCCAAAGAACTCGGCTATTACCAGGACGCAAGGGCTTGGAGTTTGGAACGCCTGATGCTCTGTCAACAACTGGGTGATGCGGCGGGTGAAGCCAAGACCGAGCGCTTTTTGGGCGTGCTCGCCCGCGAACAAGGGAACCTCGCCGAAGCCCGCGAGCGCCTGGAACGCGCCGTGGCGCAAAGCCAAGACCTGAACGAGCCGATGGAACACTCGATAGCTTATAACGACCTTGGCATCGTGTATGCCTACCAAGACGAGCCTTTAAAAGCCCAAGATTGCTTTCAAAAAAGCCTGTCCATCAAACGCGAGCTGGGCGACCAGCAAGGCATCGCCTACGCTCTGGGCAACCTCGCGCAGATCGCTTTTGAGCTGGGCAATATTGAGCACGCGCACCATATCGAACTCGAGAGTCTGGCGTTAAAACGCGAACTGGGCGACCTGCAAGGCATCGCCAACTCGCTCGCCAATTTGGGTCAAAACGCCCTGAACGACAACGATTACGACCAAGCCAGAAGTTACTTCGATGAAAGCCTGAGCATTTTACGCAGTCTCGGCAGGCGCTTTACCATCGGCGAGCTGTTCCAAAGTTACGTCGAACTGGCACGGCGCGAAGGGCAATTTGAACGCAGCGTGCGCTTGATTGGCGCGATCCGCAACCTGGACCGCAGCCTCGGGGCGCAAATCAGACCCGAAAAACAAGAAAAACACGAACGTATTCTGAACGAGGCTCGAGCGCACCTGGACAACCCCAAGCTCGAGCAAGTGAAATCTGAGGGCGAGAACGCCAATCTGGACACCATGATCGCTTACGCCCTGCGCGAACCCGAGATCAAACAACGCCGCTCGAGCGAGGTGAGAGCTGGTGTCAGCCCACTGATCGGTTGATCTGCGTGCTGTAAACTTGAGGGCATGATTAAAAATATGCTCACTCGAGCCGGCATTTTAAGTGTTGTGGTTCTGGCAGCTTTGGCTGTGGCGCAAGTGGCAACGGTCATGACGGTCAATGACCAACCTGTCCTGAGCACCGAGTTGGACAGAATCAAAACCCAGAATCAACTTTTTGCAACCCCAACCAAAGGTTTTGTCAAGACAGACCTGAATAACCTGCTGGTCAATCAACTGATTTTGGTGACGGCTGCGCGTCAAGATGCAAATAACGCAGAAATCAGTGAAGATCAGGTCAACCAGTACATCATTGACCTTCGCAGGCAACGCGGGATCGAAACGGATGCAGATTACACAACATTTTTGCAATCGGTTGGCTATAACCAAATCGATTTTCGTGAGGCTGTTATGACGCAATTAAAACTCACCAATCGCATCGAAGAAATCCAAAAAGGCGAAGATGTCTCCGATGTCGAACTGGAACTTTACTTTGAACTGTACAAAAACAATTATGCCATTCCAGCCAGCATTCAAGCGCGTCAAATTGTGGTTGCGAGCCTGAAAGAAGCCCAACAAATTTTAAAAAGCCTCAAAGCGGGTGCAAACTTTGCCGCCCTGGCTCGAGCAAAATCGTTTCTGGGCAGCAAGCAAGACGGTGCGATTGCTGCCAAACCTGGCGAGACAACACCGCAAGCCATTGGCAAATTTGAATTGCCCAAAGTTCTTGCCGATGCCGCATTTGGACTTCAGAAAACCGGTGTGACCGGCATTATCGCTTTTGCAAATCGGTTTTATATTATTAAAGTCGAAAAATTCACTGCCGAGCGCACTCCCAGCTTTCAAGAGGCGATCACCAAACTCGAGGCTGACGGCAAAACCAACAAACTCCGAACAGATGCTCAAACCGTCAAAAGCAACGGCGCCATTGAAAACTGGGTTCTGGACTTACAACGCGGCGCCATCATCAACATTCCTGAAGGCTCAAACCTCGAGTTTTATGACCCTGTGGTGGCTCGAGTTGAAGGCACTGACATAATGCTGTCCGAATTAAACCGTGTCGTGTACAGCAATCAACAGATTGTTCAATTCTTGTCCCAGACAGATGGCTCATCGGTGCTTCGGGGGTTTTTAAAACCACAAAGTTTGAATAACCTGATTGACCAAGCGGTGGCGCTCGAGCTTGCCAGAAAACTTGATTTGCCATTTATTGGTGCTGCTGCCGATGTGTTTGATGCGGTTAAGCGTTACCAAGTTCGGAATGTCAAAATGACCGAAGCCGAAGCCAAAGTTTTTTATCAAAACAACCTTAACGCTTATAAAGTACGTGCTCGTGCCGACTTGACCAGCATCACCTTCAGAAATCAAAAAGCCGCAGAACAATTTCGGGCGGCACTCAAAAAACCCCGAGAAACACTTTCAAAGCTTGCCAGTCGTTTTAAAGGTACGCTCAACGAATTGGGAACAACCGAGTCAATTGATATTCCCTTTGGTGCCCTCAATGCAATTTTCAACACCAAGCTCGGTGCTTCAAAATTTGGCGCGTATACGACCACCCTCAAAATTGGCTCGGGTTTTGTGGTGTACGTGGTTAACAACTTGAAAGCAAGGCAAACCCCTCCATTTGCCGAAATTAAATCGCTTGTGACCGCGCAAGCTTTGGCAGAAAAACAAGCCCATGCAGGAGAAAATGCGATTAAAGACGCACGCAAAACCCTGCAAATCAAAAATTTCTTGGACGCCGTGACCCAAGAATCTGAAACTTTGGGAAACCGTAAACCCTAACCAACCCAAGTCCAACTCGAGAAGGTAGGTGTGGTGGCTTCTTCTTGATCCCAAGACGCACCTGACGGGCGGGATCGCTACCAACTCAAAAACGGTTGCAATTGGAATGACCTACCCAGGGATTTACCACCGTACTCCACGGTGTACTGGCATTACAAACAATGGCGAGATGATGGTACGCTCGAGATCATCCTGCAAAAATTGCATGAATTGGTACGGCTCAAAGCTCAAAAAAACCGAAGTGGACGAGGTTGATGCTGGTTGACTCTCAAGCCGTGAAGAACACTTGCAATGCCAGTATTGAAAGCAAAGGCTTTTGTCATTACAAAGCCACGAATGGGATCAAACGACATTTGGCAGTGGATACGCTCGGATTTCCTTTTTTCACGCACTGTACGAAAGCGAGTGTGTCTGACGATCAAGGATTGATTCAAATGTTCGAGAAGAACATCGAGTATTTCAAAAGCAAACCTGTGAACATTGCCAAGATCACGATTTTGTTGGATTACGGATATCACTTGGAAACGATCAAAGCTGGGCTGGTCAAGGTTTATCCAAGTATTTTGAGTAAGGTTCGTTTTGAGCAGTCTGAAAAGCCTTCAAAGGCTCAGAAGCGAGCCTTGGGAAAATCTGGGTTTGTGCCTGCGAAATGGCGTTGGGTGATTGAACGGTCGAATGCTTGGGTGGAGCGGTGCAAGAGCTTGGTCAAGAACTTCGAGTGGAGTCTGGCGAATGCGACGGCGAAATTGAATTTGTGTTTTATTCGGTTGATGTTGAAGCGCTTGGCAGCATCATGAAAAGATACCAAATAGGTTCTATAGCAGGTGTCCTTGTGTATGATTCAACTTAAGACATCGCAAATTAAGGGGGGCAACCTGAGCATCACGACACGCGAAAGTATCACCCTGATCGGTCAGCGCCTTCGCGGCTTAAAAACGCCCCGTAAAGGTGTCGTGCTGGGCTTGTGGGGCGAAGCTGGCATTGGTAAAACTTGGACGCTCGAGCGAATCTTGCAATCCACGGGTTTTGGGCATGTCAAAGTGAATATCAACATTCCACTTGCCGCTTTGATTCGTGTCCTGCCGCGTCCAAAACGTTTACCGATCTGGGCGCAGCGTTTGCTCGAGAAGCTGGAACGAGGCGAGCATGTTGCCACCTCGAGTATTTCCGATGCCCTTGGCGCGTTGCTGAGGGCGCAAGCGCCGATGATCTTGTGCTTTGAAGATTTACACGAAGCCAGCCCAGAACGCCTCGAGTTGCTGCTTGCACTCTCGCAACTTGTGTTGCGTTCCGCTGGTGTGGCGATTGTTGTCACCAGCCGAAACGCACCACCCGAACCTTTTGAGGCGTTCAAACTCGAGCCGTTGACCAGTGCCGAATCCAAAGCCCTGCTCGAGACTCAGATCAATGCCGATTTACCACTTCAGACAAGCGATTGGATTTATGCGCGAGCGAGAGGCAATCCGCTTTTCACGCTCGAGTTTTTGCGGTTTCTGACCCGAGACGGTTACGTCTGGGGCGATGGCAGTCGCTGGCATTGGCGCGTGCCACCCGATGACTTGATGCCCGTGACGGTCGAGGCGTTGATTGAACATCTGCTCGATCAATCCGTGCATTCGGGGATGGTACAAGATGCGCTCGAGGCAAAGGCTTTGCTTGGTTTGGGTGTAACGCAGCAACTTTGGGCACAGGTAGCAGGGTTGACGCTCGAGGCTTTGCTGGCAGCTCAACACGAACTCGAGCAACACAACTTGCTGGTCAACCTCGAGTTTGCCCATCCGTTGTTTGCCGAAGTGACCCTAAAGAGATTGACGCTCGAGCGCAGTCAGGTTTTGGCGAGACGAGGATTGCTTGCCTTGCAGGATGATCCGATAGCGGCGGCTGGGTTTGTGGAAAACGCTGGACTCGAGCCAGAAATGGCATTGGCATGGTTGAAACGGGCGGTAGAAAGCGCGAAAGCGCAGGGCAACGAGGTGCAAGCTGCACAATTTCAAGCTCGAGGGGTGGTGTTTGCCATTGGCGAGGAACGGGGTCGTTTGGCATTTGAGGCGGTGCAGCATTTACAACATGTGGATTTACCAGAAGCTTCACGTTTGGCAGACATTGCCCTCGAGCTTCACCCGCATGACAAGGAAACAATTTTGCTGCGTGCCAGCTTGTTTGCCACCTTGGGGCAAGGTGCCCAGGTGGATCGTGTGCTCGAACGACTGCCAGACAGTGAAAAAAGCGGCAGCGATTGGCTGGGCGTGCGCATACGAATGCGCATGGGGCAACACGATGTGGTCGGCGTCTTGAAAATTTGTCAGGAACACCCTGAACTCTTTGAGTCCACCAAACCAGAAATCTGTAACAACATCGGCTGGGCATTGACAAGTTGCGGTGAGAGCGAACGTGCCCGCAGCTTGGTGCAACGTGTCTTGGCGCAACCCGACTTGACGCTCGAGCAATCCGTGCGACTCACCAATCTGGCTGCGGTGGTCTGCGACAATTTGGGAGACTTGGATGCAGCCCAAGCGTATTGCACCCAAGCCATCAGCCTGGCACACCAGGCTGGGCGCTTGCACAGCGCGGCGGTGGCACATTTCAACCGAGCACTCGCCAGACAAAAAAATGGTTTCTATCAGGATGTCGTCCCCGACGTGCAAGAAGCCCTGAACCTGTGGGGACAGTTGGGCGATGCCAGGGGCTGCGCCCAAGCTCAGGTGGTTCTGGCGCAAGAACTGATGCGGGTCGCCGAGTATGAACGCGCCGAGGAATTGCTGCTCGAGGCGAGGCGCACCCTTGAACAGATTGGCAACGCATCGCGGCAGATTGATCTTGCAAACGTGCTGTGCTTGTTGTACCTGGATTGGCAAACACCGCACAGCCACATGCTGGCACTGAAGTACGTGCAGTCGGCGTTGGCAGCGGCTCGAGTGCATGGCAATCCCGTCTTGCTGGTACGAACCCTCGCCTGTGCCGCGTTGGTGTATGCCCTGACCGGTCAGGGGCGGCGCGGGCTTGAGTTGATTGATGAAATGAAAGCGCTGCTGCCATCAATCGATCACAACCGACTCGAGAGCGAAGCGCTGTTTGCCGAAGCATCAACGCTCGAGGCAGTGGGACGCCGTGATGAAGCGATTTTGTTGTTTGGTCGGTCGGTGCAAGCACCGAGTGGGGTGGAAAGCCAGCAATTGCATGAACTCGAGTTGGATCGGCTGACCCAAGACCTCGAGCGTGCTCGGGTGCGGCTGGCGTGGTTTGAAGCGCGAGGCTTGAAAAGCGCTGCGAATCGAGTTCGGCGGTACTTCCCCGAACTCGATGCTGTACCCAGCCGCGAAGTGGAAACGTCCGGCTTGCGGCTCGAGGTGCTTGGCGTCATGCAAATTGTGGACGCCAGTGGACCCAAAGCCATGCGCGGTCAAAAACGCAAAGAATTGCTGGCGTACTTGCTCGAGGCACGCATTGGCGGACGAAACGAAGTGCGGGTTTTCGAGTTGCTCGAGTTTTTATATCCCGAAGTTTCACCCGATGAAGCCGCCGATTCGCTCAAGCAACTCGTGTTTCAAATCCGCTCGGGTTTTGGTGCGTCGGTCATCCTCACCACGGGCAACGGTTACGCGCTCGGCGCCATCGGTTCGGACGCAGAACTTTTTCTCGAGCATTCAGATACCAGTTTGTGGCGCGGCGCGTACTTGTCCGATGTTGGACAGGGGCGCGACGAGAATGTGCGCGAGGCACTGTATCAGGCACTCCGCTCGAGCATCGCCGCAACTTTGGAGCGCGAACCGAAAGAAGCCATCCGTGTTGGGAAAATTCTGTGCGAGGCTGAGCCTTATGATCTCGAGGCACTCGCCCTGACCTTGCGGGCGTTTCGCGCCAATGGCGATCACCGAGGACTCTCGAGGTTGTTCGGCATTGCCCGTTCGCGCCTGCTCGAGGTTGCTGAGGTGCTGCCCGAACGTTGGCAAGATTTTCTGGCGGCACAATCGGCATAAGTGGCGGTTTTTATTACCTCGGTATGACCGGTCCTTGCGTATTGTTTAAGGGCAAGTTGAAATGCTTTGGCATCGTCAGGTCAAACAAGATCACCCTCGGGAGGAAGTCATGAACAGCAAAAATCTGAAGCGCGGTTTGGTCGCAATCGTCATCGCAATGCTTTGTGTATCTGGTTTGGCGACTGCTGGTGGCATTTCAATCAAATGCGCTTATGCGCCAATTTGCAGCAACTGATCAGGCAATCTGATTGGGTACAACCCGCAACTGCCTTGAAGCAAGACTCGAGTCGGTTGCGGGTACGTTTGTGACGACTCAAAAACCCATCAAAAGATTCAGCCGCTCGAGATGCCCTACACTTGAGGCTGTGAGAGGACATGACCGAACTTCCAACTGGTCGCCTTGAGGGGCTGACCGCACGCTTTCGTTTGGTGCTGACCCGACGCTCGAGTTTGGCACTCGGCGTGTCTGGCGACCCTGGTGTTGGAAAATCCTTTGAGGTCAAACAACTCCTCGATTCCGTTGGCTGTCAACACTTCACCATGAACGCCAATGCGACGGTTCTCGAGTGGCTGCGTGGTTTGCCTCGACCTGACAAGCTGCCGTTTTGGGCGCTCCGTGCCGTCCAGCGACTCGAGCAAGCTGAAAGCCTCGAAACGAGCGCCGTGTGTGCCGCCATCACGAGCTTGCTGCTTGCCCTGTCTCCAGTGGTTTGGGTACTCGAGGATGTACATGAAGCCGATTCAGATCGGCTTGGGTTCCTTGGCGACTTGGCTCGAGCCGTCAAACGCACGCGGGGCATCGCTTTGGTTTTGACCAGTCGAGTCGCGCTGCCCGAACCTTTCGAGGTATTTCAACTCCAGGCGCTTTCGTCCAAAACCTCCAAAACATTGCTCGAACAAACCCTGGGCGCTCCAGTACCATCCCAGACCGCCGTTTGGATTGAGGCTCGAGCTTGCGGCAACCCGTTGTTTGCACTCGAGTACCTGCGTTACCTGGCGCGAACGGGTCACCTCTGGAGTGATGGTCAGGCGTGGCATTGGCGTGAACCACCCGAAAGCACCATGCCCGCCACCATTGAGGCATTGATCGAACGGCTGCTCGAGCAAGCCAAGAACGCCGTGGGTCAAGAGGCGCTTGAAGCGGCGGCAGTCTTGCTGCCCAAAACGCCAGCAGCAATTTGGGCGCACGTCGCAGGACTTTCCCTGGAAGCGCTTGCAGA
This sequence comes from uncultured Deinococcales bacterium, assembly GCA_964247135.1. Taxonomy (GTDB): domain Bacteria; phylum Deinococcota; class Deinococci; order Deinococcales; family JAAFIG01; genus JANXTZ01. The sequence continues at coordinate 35,867 of CAXTTL010000003.1, forward strand.
GCAACAAACCGATCTCGAGCGTCACGGTTTGTTCAGGGCTGGTTGGTTTGCCCACCCGCTGTTTCGTGAGGTGGCGGCTCGAGGGCTTTCCTCAGAACGCCGCCGTGATCTGGCGCGTCGTGCCGTGAGCGCCCTCGAGGTCAATGACCCACAAACGGCAGCAGCCTACGTGGACACGGCTCAACTCGAGGATGAGGTTGCACTGGTGCTGCTCGAGCGGGCTGCCAAGGAAGCCCGAAATCGTGGCAATACGATTGGGGCGGCACGTTTCACCGCTCAGGCGGCAAATCGTGCGACGGGTGACACCCGTGATCGACTGGCACTCGAGGCGGCAATTGAGCTGCAAGAAGCAGACCTTCCTTACGCTCAAAGGTTGCTCGAGCAAATCGTAATTGCTGGATCAAATGAACCTCGGGCGCTGTACTTGCTGGCTGAGTTGCTGGCACGGCAGGGTCGTGGCATTGAGGCTGAAAAAATGCTTGCACGGGTTGCCCAAGTCAACCGCGACCCGAGTGACCATATTCGGCAACAATTGCGTGTCCGAACGTTGGCACAGGATTTTGCAGGGGTGATTGCTTTGTACGAGCAACACGCAACCTTGCTCGAGACTGCCAATGCGGAACTGCTCAACCAAATCGCATGGTCATTCTTTCTTCAAGGTGATGCCGAGCGTGCAAATACGATCATTCTCAGATCGCTCGAGAATCCTGATTTGATTGACCTCGATAAAGCCGACCTCTCGAGTGTCCTGGCGATGCTTGAAAATGCTCGAGGCAATCAAACTCGAGCCGAAACCCTGCTAAACGATGCAATCAATGCTTACCGAGAAGCCGGTCGCAACATTGCATTGAGCGAAACCTTGTACAATCGCGCCCGTGCCCATCACAGCGCAGGGCGTTACCGCGATGCCATGACCGACCTCGAACAGGCGGCACAACTCGAGGCAGAGCGCGGTGACGGACATGCACAAGCCATCACCCAAATTTTTATGGCGGAATTGCAAACCGAATTTGGTGAGTTTGCAACAGCCGAACAACTGTTGATCGCCGCCAAAGCAATCCTCGAGCATCATGGGGATTGGGCAGCGCTGGTCGCGTGTGAAGCCAACCTGTCGTTGTTGTACCGTGCCTGGGATTCACCTTACGGTGGTGTGCTGGCGCTCAAATACGCCCAGACGGCGCTCAAACTGGCGCATCAAACAGACCAACAAATGTTGCTTTTACAGGCACTCAAGGCGGCAGCAAGCGCAGAGGCATGGTCTGCTCAGGGCACACGTGCGCTCGAGTACGCCCATCAAGCCCTCGAGATTGCAAACGCACTGGCGCAACCCAAAGCGCTCGTCTGGGCGAGGGCAACCCTGGCGCTGGCGCTCGAAAGCACTGGCGCAGCCGAACAAGCTCAAATTGAATATCAAGCTGCGATTGATCTGGCTGAACAGATCAACTTGGGTTTTGAAGTCAACCGTTATGGTCTCGAGGTTGACCGACTGACCCACGACACGGCAAGCGCCAAACAACGACTCGATTGGTTTCAGGCTCATGGTTTGCAGCACTGTGCCAAGCTGAGCCAAAAGTATTTTCCAGAATTAAACGTTTTTGAAAACCAACCCGCCACCGCAACCTCAGTTGTCGTACCGCGACTCGAGGTGCTGGGATCAATGCAACTGCGTCAAGACCAGACCAGCCAAGCCATTCGCGGGCACAAACGCAAAGAATTGCTGGTGCTGTTACTCGAGGCACGAATTTCTGGCAAACCCGAGATTCCACAATTCGAGTTGTGCGAAAACCTCTATCCAGAATCCAATCCTGAAGAGTCTGGGGTTTCGCTCAAACAACTGGTCTTTCAAATTCGCTCGGGTTTTGGTCAGGCTGCCATCAGCACCACCAGCAATGGTTACGCGCTCGGTGCTTTTGATTCAGATGCCGAAGCGTTCTTGCAGTCGGGCAACAGCCAACTCTGGCGCGGAATCTACCTCGAAGATGCGGCACCCGAGCCTCGAGATGAAACGGTGAGCGACGCACTTTATGGGGCGTTGCGTTCAAAAATTGAAAGCCTCTCGCAAACCGATACCAAAGAGGCGGCGCGGCTTGGCAGAATCCTGCTCGAAGCCGAACCGTATGACCTCGAGGTGCTGCGGTTGTGCTTGAGCGCTTTGCGAAACGAAAAGAATCACCGCACGCTCTCGAGGGTCTATGCCAGCGCTTGCACGCGAATGCTCGAGGTTGGTGAAGTGCTACCGAGCGATTGGCAAGCATTCTTAAAACCTTCAACGGCATAAACAGCCCGAACCCTAACCGAGGTGTTACCACCGTTGGCGCAAACTTTGCGCAGTCGGGTTCAGGTTCAGATGTCGCTTGAATTGCTTGTCATTCACTCGAGTTTTCGGGGTGACGGGCGGGTGATGGCTTGATCCAAACTTGTCCCAAGAAGGAGGAATTCATGAAATTTGTTTTGATAATCGGATGTTAGTTGCAGCGCAGAAACCTCACCACCGCAAAACCCAAACTCGCGCACTGTGTCTGACGAAAGAGGTACGTGGGTTTGGCAGAAGAGCAGGTTTCACTTCATTCAGGGGATTCCCAAGGAGGTATTTGGATGGCGAACATCGTTGCGGGAAACGCATTGGCGCTCAGGTGTCTGGGCAACGTCGAGGGACCACGCTTCTTGGATGGCAGAACAGGAGATGGGTCTGTGGGTCTCGCGCCGAGTACCGACCTACCCTTTACGGGAACGCGCTGGGTCGCGGTTGATGAGGGCATCGCGGGTCAGGTCATCCTAAAATGCCTTGGTGACGTTGATGGTCCGAGGTTCCTGAACGGTCGAACTGTCTCCGGTGAGGTGGATTTGGTGCCCAGCACCAAGCCGCCGTTTTCGGGAACCCGATGGGCGGTGATGGACGATGGTCAAACTGGAACCACGCTGAAATGCCTGGGAGACCTCGACGGTTTACGGTTCCTTGATGGCAGAACCCGTGATGGTTCAGTGGGTCTCGCACCTGGCACGGAGCCTCCGTTTACCGGAACACACTGGGAGGTAATCGACCTGGGTCGTTTGGGGTTCGTGAATTACGATTCGGGACCGATCACTTCGGGTCTGCCGCTCGGAGGCTCCGTCCACGTCACCCTGGCAAGCAATGGTAGCTTCACGTTCTCGTCGCACGCGCACGATTCGGGTATTGACAATATCGATTACACGATCTCCGCCGTCCTGATGGCTCCAACCGGTGTGGCTTTCACTTTTCAGCACGCGGGTCATGTCGAGGGAACTGTTGCAGGTCTGCCGTTCGGAACCCCAAACCGCAACGACGAGTTCACGACGGGCGGAACGAACGCGCTCATCAGCGATAATTGGGCGGGACTCGTCGGCGGCGTCCTTCTGGCGAGGCTCGATGGGCGAGACACGACCGCCGCTGCAATCGGCGATCTCCTGGGGCAGGTCGCCGCCGAGGTGGGCAAAGCCGCCGCCACACAAGCCATCGCCTTGGTGTTCGGCTGATCGCAATGCCTCGTGGGTTTGATCTCATACCAAATTGCGGGGAACAGTCATGCTTTATCGACTGTTCCCCCGACCAACGGGAGTGGCAAAAGTACGGAATCAACGAGGTTAACGGAGTTGTGGAGTGAAGCGGAATAATGGAGTGTTCTCGTTAATTCCGTATCACCCATGCCATCGGCAGTGTTATCGGCATGATTCATTTTTTCGGTGAAACCCTTCCAAGCTGGATTCGCCTCTACCAAAGGTGTCGCAAGGCTTTTTAAGGACGAATCGGCGTAAGTCTCTCGAAATCTCACTGGGGTATCACGAGCGCAGAGGCAGGCTGTCGTGAGAAGGTGACGCGCACTTTCGTGGTTTGTGGAGGACACATGAAAATCTTGGTATCGATACTGGTTTGTTTTTGGTGGATGGGGATGGTCACGCTGGCTGCCCCCAGCATCACCCTTCAACCATCCGCCCGTTTCGTCAATGGAATCGTGCCACTGATGGCAACCGTCACCGGTGCAATTCCAAAAGCGGTCGATTATTTGCTGGACGGCGTTCGGGTGGCTCGAGTTTCAAAAGCACCGTTTTTGTTCAATTGGGACACCCGAAAAACCCCAGAGAAACAGCATCAGGTGGTGGCTCGAGCCTCTTTAAAATCAAGACCTCCGATGCGATCATTGGACTGGGCAGTGTTGCCAGATTCCAACTCGCAATGGATGCTTGATTTTCAATCTGCTGGCAATTCAGAATTTGCTGGGACTTCTTTTTCGGGTACAAACAAATTGGCAATCACAATCAAAGACAATCAATTCTCCCAAACGCGTCTCGGTAAGGCACTAAACGTGTTGAAGCACAAAGAAGTTCATGATGTCACCATGTGGTTTAACGCTGAAGACTTACCAAGACTGATCCTGGATATTGATGATGGCACATTGCGCTGCGTTTTTGAAAAACAAGGCATAAAAGGCTTGAACCTGATTGGAAAAGCGTATCGGGGATATTTTGAACTTGGCATTCAATTCCATCTGGTTCAAACACCTTGTCGCTTGAGCCTGGTGAAACAAGGAACCGCCATGCTGGTCAGTGAACGGCGCAGCATAACGGTTGATCGAACATCCCCACGTATCGTGAAGATCACACCCGATCCGCTTTCCAATCCACTGAAGGCAGGCGGACAGTTCGTGATTGTCTTCTCCGAACCCGTGACTCGAGGTTTTGGCTACGATTATTACGGCGCGGCTGGATGCCCCTGTGACAGCGTTTGGTCTGCCGATGGTTTGACCTTGACCATAGACCGTCCAGAAAGCTCGTGGAAACCAGATGACGATTTCCCTTTCGTATTGCTGCTGACTGACACGACCGATCTGGCTGGAAACAAGCTTTTGCAAAAAAGCATCACCTTCAAATATTGCTGCACCTGAAGCTGGCACTCGAGTGCTGGGTGAGCACCAGAGGGCACATTACGCAAAGTTATGACTTTGTTGTTGACGACTCGAGGTTCAACCATGAATCGTGTCCGGTTGACGGCACCTGTCATCAAAGTGTCTTGGGAGAAATTTATGAATCAAACCAAACCCGAAATCCCGACGATAAACCTGGAATCTCAAACGAAAATTCACAGGCTCGAGCATTCAACCACGGCACAAGCTGCCCAAATTGCGATGCCAGAACAACGCCAAAATTATGGGACTCCCAAACTCGAGATTCATCGCAATCTCAAGCTGTGGATTGGCGTTACTGAACGCAGTTGATCCGAAGACTTTGAATCAACGGAAGTATTCTTGTCCACCGTTTGTACAGCTCGGGGAGCGGCACAAATCGCTCGAGGGCTAACCGAAATATCACCAGGCTTGCGGCACGATAAGGACACGAGGAGGTCTTTCATGAACACGTTTTTAGCAAACCAAAAAGCGGGCATCGGAAGCTCGAGGTTGACGTGCAAAGCGAAACGGGTCACCAGAACTTAAACCGTGAAACTCGAGGGGGAGGAGTCGCGCCCATGTCTGAATTGCTGGTCAAGTACCGCCTGTGTCCGGTTTGTTACCGTGCCGTGCCTGCCGCATTGGACGAAAAATTCTGCCCGAACGACGGCACCAAAATGCTCGAGGTTTGTCCGAAATGCAAGACGCCGATCACCTCGCCGTATGCACGGTATTGCGTGAAATGCGGGACAGATTTTGGTCAAAAACCAAAATTGAACGCGCAAGTCAAATAAAGCCCGATCACAAGTTGTTCAAAGGAGAGTCCCGATGAAATTATCATTGTTTGGAGTTGCTGGGGTGCTGGCTGTTTCGCTGACCGCCTGCTGGACTGAAACACCACCTCCACTACCGAATTCTGAAACCATCATTCCCGTGACCACCAAAGTGGCAGACCAGAGCACCAAAAACGCACTGACCGGATTTGATCTCAAAACAGGCATCATGCGCTTCTCGCAGAACACTTCGGTGTTGCAGGCGCTCAAAGCAGGCGATGTGCTTTCAGGGGGACGCTCGAACAATGCGCCAGATGGCTTTTTGCGCAAGGTCACAGCCATCAAAAACGCAAACGGCGAAACCGTGCTCGAGACGACCCAAGCCATGCTGACCGATGCCATCTCCAAGGGAAAGATTGATGTGAGTGGCACACTCACCGCCGCCAACCTGCACAGCACCGCGCTCCGACCAGGTGTCGCCCTGCGAACGGGCAGGTTTCGTGGTGGTTTCAACCAAGAAGCCAACTTGGATGTCGTGTACCATCCCGACGCACCCGGCACAGGCGAGGTTCATATTACAGGTTTGGTGGATTTTAACCTGGGCTACCACATCGGCGTGGACATTGACTTTTGCTTTATTCCACCCGTTTGCCTGAACCATTTTGATGCCAGCGTGGGTTTCGATCAACTCGCGGATTTGAAGGTCACGGGTCATCTCGAGACGCCCATCAAAAAAGACATCGAAATTGCCTCAAGCGATTATTGGACGACCATTTCGATTTTGGACATCGAAATTCCTGTGGATTTCAAGGTGACACTCTCAATTGGTTTGGACGGCAAAGCCAGCGTGCAATTCAGTTACCAAGGCACGCAGAGCGCCGCCTTAAAAGTTGGCGAAGAGTACAACGATGGTCGCGGTTGGAGTCCAATCGCCGAGAAAAATTTCACGCTCTTGCCAGGCGCACCGCAAGTCACGGGCAGCGTCGAGGTGCAAGCCACCACCGACTTCGAGACTCAGGTGTTGCTGATTGGTTTTGTCGGTCCTGGTCTGAAAGCCTCGGCGGGTTTGGAATTGAACGGGGAAATCCCGAGAAACCCGATCTGGACACTTTCAGGGCTGGCAAGTTTGGATGTCACCTTCGTGGTGGACGTGCCGGTGATTGGCAAGATTGTCGATTACAGCGCCAATATTTTGAAGTGGAGCAGCGAACTGGCACGTTCGCAAAACACAGCGCCCACCATCAGCCTTCAGACCAACCAGAGCCACCTCGAGTTTGGCAGACCGTTTTACTTTGCGAGCGGTTATCCAATGTATGCCGCCAGCGACCTCGAGGATGGCACGGTCAACAACTTTAAATTGAGTTCGGACAAAGACGGCGCAATCGACACCAACCATGTTTTTAGCGGCGTCGGCTCGAGGCTAATCACCGTGACCGCCACCGACAGCCAGGGGGCAAGCTCGAGCGCCAATTTCACGCTAAATGTGATTAACACCCCGCCCAAAGTCAGCTTGACCACCTCGAGCAACCTGCCAGTGTACGTGGGCATTCCCACAGAACTTTCTGGTTTTGCCACAGAGATCAACCCCGTGACCGGGCAACCCAACCTGCCTGTGCCGTGCAATCGCATGTACTGGACGAGCAGCAATGCAACTGATGTTGTCCCCTCGAGTTGCAACGGTTCAGCAACTTTTACCAGCAGTGGTGTACGAACACTGACGTTGACTGCCGTTGGGCAAAACGGGGCTTTGGGAATAGCCGAAGTGCTGATTGCCGTGACCGACCCACCAGATAACATTGCACCCATCATTGATGAAATGCACGTCAAAGACAACACGGGCACTGACGTGACTGCCAGCCAGACCGTGGCAACAGGTGCTCCATTGCTGTTGTCGGTCAAAGCGCACGACCCCGAAAACGACCCAATTCACTACCAATGGGCTGCCTGTTTGCCAAGTTGGACGCCATTGCAATGCAGTCTCTATGGTGACTTGCCCACGAATGCCGATGGTACGGCAACCTTTGATTTCCTCAGTCGTTTTGGCAACTACGGCACGTATACCCTCTGGATCACCGCCGACGATGGACACCACACGTTTGCGACCATTGGTTCCATCACCATCACCATCACCCCAAAAATCAATTAACCAATATCAACGAAACCTCGAGTCCCCACGTGTTGTACTCGAGCTTTGTTCCTCGCACCCTCACTCAGAGAAGCCCGAACGTGGGCGGGCTTCAAAATGCTCCCAACACCCAAGGAGACGCCTATGCGAAAGTTTTTCATGCCTTTTTTATTGGTCTTGTTGCTGAGTGCCTGTCGCACCCCACCCATGATCTCGAACTTCCAGGCAACACCCGCGAACCTGCCTGCGGGCGGCGGCAGCGTCAAGCTCGAGTGGGGGGTCAGCGATGCCGATTTGCTCTCGTTGGATCAGGGGGTTGGTGTGGTCGGTGGCACTTCAACCACCGTAAATGTCACAACCTCAAAGACCTTTACCTTGACCGCCACAAACACGAGCGGTTTGACGACCGCAAGTGTGGGTGTTGCCGTTGAAACATCTGCCTTGACGATCACACCTGCCAGCCTGACATTGACGGCGGGCAGCCCCGCGCAAACCTTCAGCACAACGGCAAACAATGGCGGAACAATCACTTGGAGTTTGAATCCTGCCGTTGGTGCGGGCAGCCTCAGTGCCACCACGGGGGCAAGCACGGTTTACACGCCCCCCTCGAGCGTGACCGCCACGACCACCGTCACCCTCACGGCAACACTGGAAGGCTCGAGCGCCGTTGCCCATGCGAACATCACCCTGAATCCAGCCCCGCCGAGTACGGGCAGCCTTCAAGTCAACATTTCGGGTTTGCCTTCAGGCGTTGCGGGCAATGTCAGCATCGCTGGACCAAATGGTTTTACCCGAACGCTGGTTGCCAGTGATAACCTGAGCGCCTTGACCCCAGGCAGTTACACGCTCAGTCCAGCCTCGGTTTCAAAATTGGCAGCCTTCACCGATTCGATCTTTAGCTCGAGTACCACCACCGCCACGGTCAGCGTAGGCAATACGGCAACGGTGGAGATTGCTTACGCGCAACTTCCAGGCAGTGGCAAGTTATGGATTGCGTTCAACTATTCCATTGGGGCTTACGATGAATCTCAACTGACCTCGGGAACGACACAACCCCCACTGATCGCCTTTGCTGGCGGTGACATTGGTGTCCTCAAGGCACTGGCATTCGATAAAGCTGGCAACCTCTGGACTTCTGACGGGAATTTCTGCCACCTGTCACGGTTCGCCGCCCACGATCTTGGCAAGATTGGCACGGTCACACCCGATGTCATCATTGGAAACGGCAGGACTTGCACTGCGGACAAAATTTCCAGCCCGCAAGGTTTGGCATTTGATAAAAACGGCAACCTCTGGGTGGCAGAATATGGCAGTTCTGCGTTGACCATGTACAGCGCCGCTCAACTGAGCAGCAGCGGAGACCCAACCCCGCTCAAGATCACCAGCACCGCCTTAAAAACACCGCTCTGTCTGGCATTTGACTCGAGCGGCAATTTGTGGGTCAGCAACTTTGCCGCCCATAACGTCCTGATGTTCGCCCCAGACAAACTCGCTGCCGGAGGGGTGCTCACACCAACACGGACGCTCGAGACACCCGCGTTTTCTGCACCTTCGGGCGCTGGTCTGCCAGCGGGTCTGGCTTTTGACAAAAATGGCAACCTCTGGGTGAGCAACAACACAAACAAGACACTGTTAATGTTCACACCCAGCAAACTTCAGGTTGGTGGCACACAAGCCCCCGACAAAACCGTCAGCCCAAACGTGCCCACACCCGACGCCAGCGGACCAGGTTCATTGGCACTGGACAAAGCAGGTAACCTTTGGGTGACGTATGGGTCAAATGCTGCCAACATTGCCGATCACAAAACCGTGCGAATCAACGCGTCCGATCTGACAGACGGCGCTGCGCCCAAACCGGCTGCCGAACTGAACGGTTATCAATTTATCAGCCTTGGAGGTTTGGCATTCTATCCAACTCCAGCAGGCTTACCAATCAATTAACATCAATCCGCAAAAGGTTTTTATGACGCCCAATCTCGAGCAAATTCAAAACGCACGCTCGGGTTTCCTCGAGGCATTCAACGAGCTTGACTGGCAACGGTTTTGCGCCTGCTTTGCCGATGATGCCACAGTCTTTCATCCCGACAACCCCGAAACCATCAACCTCGAGTGGCTTGAAGGACGCGCCGCTCGAGCCACCCGCGCATGAATTCTTGGT
>CAXTTL010000003.1:45923-68597 GCA_964247135.1 uncultured Deinococcales bacterium
CCTCGAGTGGCTTGAAGGACGCGCCGCTCGAGCCACCCGCGCATGAATTCTTGGTATTTGACCCTGAACATTATCGGGAAATGCTTGAAGTTGCAGCCTTGCACCTCGAATACCTCGAGCAAGTAGATGACACGTGCAGCCTTTTGATGCGCGACAGACTATAGTCAACCCATGAGCACCGCAGTTTTAGCCACCAAACTGTACATCCCCCTGCCTCGAGCGCAACTTGTGCCGCGCCCTCGTCTGATTGAACGGCTGAACGAGGGGCTGCGCCGTAAACTGACCCTGATCTCTGCGCCCGCCGGCTTTGGTAAAACCACGCTGGTCAGCGAATGGGTCGCCAATTGCAACAGACCTGTCGCTTGGCTGTCATTGGATCAAGGGGACAGTGATCCGACCCGTTTTTTGACGTATCTCATCACGGCTTTGCAGGCGGTTGCGCCCAACATTGGGGAAGGCTTGCTGGGTGCGCTTCAATCCCCTCAGTCACCACCAACCGAATCGATCCTCACCGCGCTGCTCAACGTCATTGCCACCATCTCGGAGGACTTTGTTTTGGTGCTTGACGACTACCACTTGATCGATGCCAAACCAGTCGATCAGGCGCTCGGCTATTTGCTCGAGCACCTGCCAGCACAAATGCACTTGTTAATCACCACCCGTGAGGACCCCAATCTGGGGCTGGCTCGGTTGCGTTCCCGCGATCAATTGACCGAATTTCGCGTGACAGACTTGCGTTTTATCCCTTCGGAAGCCGCCGAATTTCTTAATGCTGTGATGAATTTTAAGCTTTCAACCGAAGAGGTTGCCGCTTTGGAAACCCGAACCGAAGGCTGGATTGCGGGTCTGCAATTGGCGGCACTCTCATTGCGGGGACATCAAGACGTTGCTGGATTCATTCAAGCCTTCGCCGGAGACCACCGCTACATTGTCGATTACCTGGTCGAAGAGGTCTTGCAGCGCCAGCCCGAAGCGACCCGAAGCTTCCTGCTTCAGACCGCCATCTTAGATCGTTTGAATGGTGCGCTGTGCGATGCCGTTACCGGGCAGCCAGGCGGAAAAGCGCGACTCGAGACCTTGCAACGGGGCAATTTTTTTCTGATTCCGCTGGACGATAAACGCCACTGGTATCGTTATCACCATCTTTTTGCCGATGTGCTGCTGATGCACCTGAACTCGGAGCAGCCCGATCAGGTTTCTGCTCTGCATTCACGGGCGAGCTTATGGTTCGAGCAGAGCGGCTTGGTTGCCGATGCGATCCGGCACGCGCTGGCGGCTGAGGATTTCGAGCGGACGGCGGACCTGATCGAACGGGCTGTGCCTGCCATGCGCCGAAGCAGACAGGAGTCCACGGTACTCGGCTGGCTCGAGCTGCTCCCCAAGGCACTCTTTGAGCGCAGACCCGTGCTCAGCATTCACTTCGCTGGAACCTTGCTCTCGAGCGGCAAGTTCGAGGGTGTTGACGCTCGACTGCGCGATGCAGAACGCTGGCTGGACTCAAGAGCCGATATTGGCGAGCGACCACCATCGGCTGAGCTGGTCGTTGTGGATGAAGAGGAATTCCGCAGCTTGCCTGGTTCAATCGCCGTTTTCCGTGCCGCACATGCCCTGGCTTTGGGTCATGTGCTCCACAGTGTGAAACACGCTCAGCGGGCGCTTGATCTTTTGCCCGATGAAAACCATCACGGGCGCGGGGCTGCATCGGGACTTTTGGGACTTACCTATTGGACGACTGGTGATCTCGAGGCGGCGCAACAATCGTATGCCGAATGTATGACCAGGTTGCTGAGGATTGGTCACAACCCTGACGCGATTGGCATCAGCATTGCCTTGGCGGACATACGGATTGTGCAAGGTCGTCTGCTCGAGGCGATGAGACTCTATGAACGCGGACTGCAACTTGCCACCGAGCAGGCTGGGCTGGCGTTGCGGGGCGCGGCAGACATGTATGTCGGGATGAGCGAACTGATGCGTGAGCACAACGATTTGAATGCCGCCAGGCAGCACCTCCTGAAAAGCCAGGAACTTGGGGAGTTCAATGGCTTACCGCAAAATCAGTATCGCTGGCGCGTGGCGATGGCTCGAGTACACGAAGCCCAGGGTGACTTGGAAGGCGCACTCGAGTTGCTCCTCGAGGCAGAGCGCTTTTATGTGAGTGATTTTTTTCCAAACGTGCGCCCTGTTGCCGCCTTGAAGACACGGATTTGGCTCGCGCAAGGCAGGTTGGGAGATGCCCTCAGTTGGGTACGTGAGCAGCACCTGTACGCTCAGGACGACCTGAGTTATCTGCACGAGTTTGAACACATCACCCTGGCGCGGGTGCTTTTGGCTGACCGATCCACCCTTGACGCAATGCAACTGCTCGAGCGTCTCCTGAGCGCAGCACAAGAGGGCGGAAGGATGGGCAGCGTCATCGAAATCCTGGTCTTGCAGGGGCTTGCTTTTCAGGCACAAAACAACCTGCCCGCCGCGCTCGAGGCTTTACAGCAAGCCTTGACGCTGGCGGAACCTGAAGGCTACATCCGCATGTTCCTGGATGAAGGCGCACCAATGTTGGAACTGCTGCACGAAGTTGCCGTACACAAGATCGTGCCAAACTATACGGGCAGGCTGCTGGCAGAATTTGAAGTGGAGCAACAAAACGCAGGCGATCCTCTCACTCCGAACTTGCACGGGCAAGCGTCCCATGCCTTACAGCCGCCGCTCGAGACTCTGAGTCAGCGCGAGCTTCAAGTGCTGCGCTTGCTTAAAACCGAATTGAACGGACCGGAAATGGCGCACGAACTCAGGGTGTCCTTGAACACCTTGCATACGCACACCAAAAACATTTACAGCAAGCTCGGGGTCAACAAACGTCGGGCGGCGGTTCGCCGCGCCGAAGAACTCGAGTTGTTGTAGCAAAGCCGTAAATACCAACCCTCAGGGCTTTTTCCAACCTTCAGCACCTCCTGATGAAGCTCTCACCACAAGTGGTGATGACAGCTCACCACATTCGCTTGTACCTTCTGATTCAAGAAAGGAACGCATGGCAACGAGGTGGAGATTCATCCATTAAAAGGAACATGCACAAGGTGCGGCATGAGGGCAATACACGGATCAACGGACGAGCATCACGCGCCTGGACTGTATGAGATTCGTATCAAGGGACGCCTTGATGACCGCTGGGCAGATTGGTTCGGAGGCGTAAAAATCACGCTTGAAGCCAACGGAAACACGCTTTTGATTGGTCCAGTGGTTGATCAAGCCGCGTTGCATGGCTTGCTCAGGAAGGTGCGCGATTTGGGAATGCCACTCATCTCGGTGAATCAGGTTGATCCCAAACAGGCAAACGAACCAGATGTCAACGCGAACACCGTTCACCATCGCCAGCAAAAGGAGAAAAACACATGAACATCAATCACCAGAAGGAGAGCAACATGACGATCACAACCTCGAGTCTCATCCGTTGGACGGGTTTATGCGCCGTGATAGCAGGACTCATTTTCGTGGGCATTCAGCCAATCCATCCACTCGATGCCGTTTCATCTGTCAACACCACCGCATGGAGTATCATCACCCCTTTGAAGACGGTCATGTGCCTTCTGTTTCTGCTCGGCACTACGGGAATGTACGCCAGGCAGGTCAAAGAGTCCGGTTGGCTTGGTCTGATCGGCTACCTGATGTTGAGTTTGTGTTGGGCGCTCGAACTGGTTTTTATCTTTGCCGAAGCCTTTATCATGCCGCCGTTGGCAAGCGTGGCTCCGAAGTTTGTCGAAGGTTTCTTTGGAATTTTCAATGGACACCCGATTGATATGAACCTCGGCTCTCTCCCAACACTCTGGAATCTCGTCGGAGCAATGTATATTTTGGGGAGCCTGGTTTTTGGCATCGCCACCTTCCGCGCCAGTGTCCTGCCGCGTTGGGCATCCGGTTTGCTAATCGCCGCAGCCGTGTTGACCCCAACGGCGTTTCTGCTTCCGCACCCGCTGAACCGAATTGTGGCGGTGCCGACAGGTTTGGCGCTGGCTTGGCTGGGTTATGCGCTCTGGTCTGAACGGCGCGAGAAAGCCTCGGAATCCTTGCCTGGCACGGCAAGCCCCAAACTCGTCCAAACCTGATCTGATTCAGTGTGCTGGAAACGGCATCAAGCGGACAAGCGACAATATTGTCGCTTGTCGCATTGTCTCCTCGAGAATCACCCTCTGAACCAACGTCTTCGGCACGCACTGTGAAATGCGCACAGTCTCGCGTTCATCCGTCCAAGGAGCCAGACATGAAAACAAAAGTCTCCGCTGACTCTCGAGCCTCCAATGTGCCTCAGCCCGATGAATTCGGGAAACCCTCGTCTCGGAAAACCAAAACGCCAGCAACAGCAAGTTCAGCAGGCTGGCTCGTAACCGCTGGGCTGCTCATGCTCGGCTTTATTCCGATCGCTGGCGGCATTTTCCGCATCACCCAGTTGGCTGGCGGTGCCCCAATCACACCCGCCAACGCACGGTTCTTTGCCTCGCCCCTGCCGGTGGTGTTGCACATCGTGAGCGTCACCATTTTTTCCCTTCTGGGAGCCTTTCAGTTTTTTCCAGGTTTCCGTCGTCGCCGTCCCGCCTGGCACCGAGCTGCGGGGCGGATTCTGATCCCGTTTGGTCTGGTGGCTGCGCTTTCGGGGCTGTGGATGACCCTTTTCTATCCCTGGGCTGAGGGTGACGGTGTGATCCTTTACGGCTTGCGGCTGCTCTTCGGGACGCTCATGCTGGGGTCGATTCTGCTCGGTGTCGCAGCAATCGGGCGGCGGGACTTTGTTCGGCACGGCAATTGGATGATGCGCGGCTATGCAATTGGTTTGGGAGCTGGCACGCAGGCGTTGACCCAATTGCCTTGGTTTGTACTTTTTGGCAAGCCAAACGAATTCACCAAGGCGCTACTGATGGGCGCGGGCTGGGTGATCAATCTGGTGGTGGTCGAATGGATCATCCGCAAGCGACGAAACCCACCAATCCGCACGGTATCAACCGTTGTTTCCCAGATGCAATAAGTTTCGACACAGACCCCGAGAGCCATATCGGGCGATTCGAGGAGCAAAAACCCAGAACAGCCATTGACCGAGTTTGTCCACTGGCGAGCGTCCCGAACTCAATCCGCGACCTCGAAGTCTTGAGCCTGCTGGCACGGGGCGACACCCACAAAGAAATCGCTGGCGATTTGCGCATGCCACCGTTCACTTGCAGGTGCGTTCGATTTTTTCAAAACCCAACGTTTCAATCCGAACGGCTGCGACAAGACTGGCACTCGAGCGTGGTTTGATTTGAGGCTCGAGATTCCAGAATTGAATTAGGGTTTTGACATTCTGGATGCTGGGATCAGTGCCACATCAGTTGTCTCGAGCGCAAACTTGACGGCTTCCTCAAGTTCCATCAACCTGCCCTCTTGCCAGGCTGATTGAAAACCCGCTTCGTCCATTTGAGATTTGGCTCGAGCCACAAACCGTTCTTGGCGAGCTTGCCAGGAGGCGATCATCGGAGAATGGATTTCCTCGCGTAGCCGATCTGACACGCCCCACAAACGAGCGGCACGCCTGGCATCGTTGTGCTCCAGCGCCAGGCTGGCAAAATTCTCGAGTGAAAAGGTCATGCCCCAACGGTCATTTTGGGCATGGCGGTACTCGAGAACCTGACAAGCCAACTTCCGTGCCGTGTTCAGGTCGCCCAAATCGAGCGTGACGACGCTCAGGTTGTCTTTGGCGAGGACAACCAAGAACAAGTTGTGTAAGTTTGCAGCCACCACAATCGCCTCTTCCAATTGGGTTTTTGCTGCCCTCAAGTCGCCCCGCAGCCAGGCGATATAGCCAAGGTTGCTGAGGTTGAGCGCATGGTCGGCGGTTTGATGCCGACCCAGCTTGCGCAGCAGGCTCAAACTTTCTTGGAACAGTGTCCAGGCTTGATCGATGTTGCCAGAACCTTCGGCTAAACTTCCCAGCACAACCAAGGCTACGGCAACAAGCTCATCATCGCCCAGCTTCCGCGCCAGCCCCAGACCCGCCTCGGCATGGTTTTTGCCGCCTTCAATGTCGCCTTGAAGGCTCGCTTCGTGCGCCAAAAGTACGTAGCTTCTGATCGCAACCGCCTCGAGTCCCAGAGAGTCGGCAAGGGACAGTGCCTCTTGTCCGTACATGACCGCCAAAGCGCGGTCGCTTTGCCTTGACATGATCCGTCCAGCGTTCAGCAGCGCCCGCGCCCGTTCCTCGGTTGGCGCGGCTGCCCCAGGCTGCGACAGCAGTGTGGTGAACCAGTGTCTGCCCTCGCTGACATAACCCTGTGTCTCCCAAAAGGGTGCGAGGGTATTCGCCAGACGCAGACTGAACATGACCTCATGGCGCTCGAGCGACCACGCCAGTGCCGCCAGTGCGTTTTGATGCTCCGCCTTGCAGCATCTGATGTGTGTTTCTACTCCAATCTTCTGACTGGTTTCGATCAAGTCCAAAATGCAGTGTACATGTTTGGTTCTGGTTTCTTGCTCTGCACTTGGCTCGAGTTTTTCACTGGCGAACTGGTGCAGCAGGGCATGGAAGTCATAACGACCCTCGAGGTTGAGCCGCAACAGGGATTTGTCCACCAATGAGGTCAGCAGCGGAATGGTGGCTTCTGCGACCACACTGGCGGCTTCGCGGCTAAAGCCACCGACAAACACCGAGAGCTTGGCGAGGACGGTTTGCTCTTTGGGTTTCAGCAAGTTCCAGGAATACTCAAACACCGCCCTTAAACTTTGGTGCCGCTCGAGCATATTTCGAGAGGGCGACTCGAGTCCGTCCAAGATTTTGGCGATGTCCCCTGCCAGATCAGCCATCGACAATGACCGCAACCACACCGCCGCAAGTTCAATCCCCAAGGGCGAACCGGCGACAAATTTGCAAATGCTCAACACGTGCGGCAGGGTTTCAACACTCAGGGCAAACTCGAGCCGCGCACGCTTGGCACGCTGCACAAAAAGTTTGACCGCATCGTTGTACTCGAGTGCTGCAAGCTCGAGGCGGTCGGTACCAGGAAGTGGCAAACCCTCGAGACTGAGCACAAATTCTTCCTCGAGGTTGAGCCGTTCCCTCGAGGTGACCACGATGCTCAAGTTGGCACAAACCTCGAGCAATTCTGAGACCATCAACGCCCCGTCCATCAGGTGCTCGAAGTTGTCCAGCACCAGCAACAGGCGCTTGTGACCGATCCAAGTTTTCACGGCAGCCAGGGCATCGTCCTTGACCTTGATCCCCAGGCTTTGCGCCAGCGCCAGCGGAATCTGATCGGCTTCGCTCAAGGCGTCCAGAGCAACGAAGTAGATGCCGTCGCGGAAATTGGTCTCAAACAGTTGCCCCATTGCCAGTTGCAACGCCAAACGGGTCTTGCCGATGCCGCCCGACCCCAGCAGGGTGATCAATCGCACGCCTGGTTGAGCGATCATCTGCCCCAATTCGACCAGTTCGGAGTCGCGCCCAATAAACGAGGTCTTGGGACGCGGCAGGTTGTTGGCAACGGCTTGCACCTCAAAACTGCCCTCAGAGGTTTCTTTGAAGTAGCGACCTCGAGCATCGTCTGGGCTGAGGTTCAACTCGAGGTCGTATTCTGCCGCCTGTTTTCTGACCTCCGCCGCCAGGATGCTGTTCCCAGCCACCAGCAAGGGATACAGTCGCTCGAGGTCTTCTGGATCGTGGTTGTGCCGCCCAATCTGATAAGCTTGTTCAGCCCAGCGCAGGCTGAGATCAAACGCACCCCTGGCAGCCTCGAGTTCAGCTTCCCGAATGAACGCGCCGCGCACCCTGGCAGCCATAAATTCCCTGGTGCTGCCCACCCACTCCTCGAGTTCGACACCCCAATCGGGCAAGGAAAATTCGGTCAGAAAGCCGCCCTGGTACAGCTCTGCGACCCGTTCAGTCTCTTGATTGGCGAGGGCGGTCTGCAAGGCGGCAACGTCGCTCTCGACCTGTGTGCCGACGGTGCGCTCATCGCTCGAGAGCAATTCGGGACTGACCTCACGCAGCAGCTTGCTCACCACCCGCAAACTGTTGGCAGGATTGGCAGCATCCGACCAGAACAGTTCGTATAAATGTCGTTTCTCTTTTGCCCCTTCCACCGCCAGGTACGCCAGCAGCAACAAAGGTTTGGGGCGGCTGAAGTCGCTTGGCTCGAGGGTCAAGCCCCCCAGGGTTTTCAGGTGCATTCATCAACTATAGATCAGCCAACAAACTCGAGACCCTGATTGTGCGATCACGCCTTGATAATGCCGATTTCTTTAATTTGTCTCAAAGGAGAACCATTGAAAAGACCAACTCGAGATTCAAAACCCTCAGATCAGTCTGCGCTTGAAACCGCCCCTTCGGTCAACTTCAAGCTCGAGTCAAAATCTTGTCCCGATGCCCACTTTTCAGATGTCAAGGTATTCCCTGCGAGGTATAACCCATGAGAAAAAACTGCCCCAGCATTGATCGCTTTTTGCAAGAGGTCTTCGGAAACTTTTTAAGCAAAGAGTCTGACCGCCTTGCGCCGAAACACCAAGATGATCTGCGCCTCACGGCGAATGACCTTGCGCTACGTTTGATCCTCGAGCTGTACGACCAAAACTCCAGCCCTCAGTCCAACATCTTGCGGATCAGCAGCAACCTCGAGATGGCTGGCGAGAAACTGTTGTTTTTGAGCCGACACGTTCAGACTTTGGGTTGATTTTTGCCGTCCTCGAGCCTACAGCGCCCCCAGGCTCGAGATCATTAGCACCTGATTGCAGCGCTCGAGCCGTGATCACGCTTTGATAATGCCCCCTCTTTTAAGCTGGCTGCACTTCGGGTTAAAGCGCCCGACAGAACCTAAGGAGAACACCATGAACCTGAACCGAATCACCCTGACCAGCCTGTTCGCCAGCCTTTTCTTGTCGCTTGCCGCCTGCAACCAAATGCCGCCAGTCCCAGCCAGCCAGGAAGCACCCGTTCCCGAGGCGGCATCCCAGGTTTCCAGCCAAGCGGTCATGAACCTGGGCAGCTCCAAATACCAGATTCGGAATTTCAACGATCTTTACAATCCGAACTGGCTGACCGACATCGGGCAGTACAGTTCGGTGGCGCTGAACAGCGCGGGCAACCCAGTGATCGCCATTTACGACGGCACCCGCAACGACCCGAGGTTGTCTACCGCCCCTTATGGCAACGGCGACCTCAAGCTGGTGGTCTGCAACGACCCAACCTGCTCGAGTACCACCATCACCACCGTGGACCGAGGCACAACCACTTACACCGACGATGTGGGGCGCTACAACTCGATGGTGCTGGACAGCAAAGGCTTCCCAGTGATCGCCTACTACGACCAAGGCAACGGACTGATGCTGGCGCATTGCACCAACGCCACCTGCACCAGCAAGAGCATCAAGAAGTTGACTGACACGGGGAGGATGAGCGACATCTCGCTGGCGCTTGACCGCTACGGTCTACCGGTCATCGCTTACACCGCAGTCGATTCCAGCAACCGTGGCGTGCTCTCGCTGATCCGCTGCACGAACGATACCTGCTCCAGCTTCAAACGCCCAGTCATGATTGATGCCGCCCAGGAGGTGTCGCTGGCAATCAGCCGCAATGACGAGCCAGTGATGAGCTATTACAACGCCACATACGGCAACCTCATGGTGGCAACCTGTGACAGGGATTGCAGCACCAAGCGCATCCAGCTCGTGGACACCATCGGAGATGTCGGAAAGTACAACTCGCTGGTGCTGATTCCCTTCCAAGACCCTCGAGGTCAAATCACCGAACGTCCATTCGTCAGCTATTACGACGCCACCAACGGCGACCTCAAGACGGTCTACTGCGGCAACATCTATTGCTCGAGCGGCAACACCTTCCAGACCTTGGACAGTGAGGGCGACGTGGGGCAGTACACCTCGCTGAAGTTGTCAAGCAACGGCAGCCCAGTCATGAGCTACTACGATGCCACCAACCAAGACCTCAAGGTGGCTTACTGCGACCCTGGTCAACCCTTCGCCAAAGTTCCTACGACCCCATGCCAGGAAACCCAGTACAATGTCATCCAGACCGTGGACAGCTACAAGGATATCGGGCAGTACAGCTCGCTGGTGCTCGATGCCAACAACAATCCGGTCATCAGCTACTACTACACCAGCTACCAAGGTCTTAGGTTTGCCCGTCGGCTCTAACACCACGGTCAGTATCAAGCAAACTTCAACTTAAAAATGACGCTCGAGATTCCGTGTTGGAATCTCGAGCGCCAATATATTTGGTGTAGATCAAACGATGTCTCGAGATTGGAGCATTGTGTTGCCAAAACGGTACTCGAGTCTTGTGGAATTTACGATGACTGGTGGGAGTAGAATTTCGTCATGACCCAATACCGCACGCTCGGACGTTCTGGCTTAAGAGTTTCCCCCATCGCCCTTGGCACCATGCAGTTTGGTTGGACGGCGGACGAAGCAATAAGCCAAACCATCATGGATGCTTACGTGGCGCACGGTGGAAATTTCATTGACACCGCCGACATTTACTCGTTTTGGGCAGCCAACAACCCTGGCGGCGTCAGCGAAGAAATTATTGGGCGTTGGATGAAAGCGCGACACAACCGCGATCAATTGATTGTCGCCACCAAAGTTCGTGGACCAATGGGCGTCAACGGAAATGAAGGACGAAACAGCATCCATCAACGTGAGGGACTCTCGAGAAAATGGATTTTACGCGCCTGCGAGGACAGTTTAAAGCGCTTGCAAGTCGATCATATTGACCTGTACCAAGTGCATTGGGTGGACTCGAGCACGCCGATTGAAGAAACGCTGTCCGCATTGACCGACCTGGTGCGCAAGGGGTACGTGCGTTACATCGGTTGCTCGAATTTTAGCGCCTGGCGTTTGATGCAATCACTTTGGACATCCGACAAACACAACCTCGAGAAATTCGTCAGCATCCAACCCGAGTACAACCTGGCGCAACCCGTCCGCGCCAACTTCGAGCGTGAACTCTCACGTGTGGCGCTCGAGTACGGCATCGGCGTGATTCCCTACAGCCCGCTGGCGGCAGGCTTTTTCACAGGCAAATACAAACGTGGGCAACCTTTGCCAGAGAGTGTTCGCGCCAGCGAGATTGGCTCGCGTCGCATGAGCGATCAGAACTTTGATACCGTCGAAAAACTGCTCGAGATTGCCGCACGGCACAACAGCACCGCCACCCGCGTTTGCCTCGCCTGGATGCTGGCACAACCGTTCATGACCGCGCCGATCATTGGGGCGAACAACACCACGCAACTCGAGGATTCGCTAGGCGCGGTGGATTTGCTGCTCTCGAGCGAAGAGATTGCCGAGATTTCCAAGGTTTCGGATTGGACTCGGGCACGAACCGAACTTGAGCAATAATACTCATTTCAAGCGCATTCCGTACAAAAAAGAAAACACATGTTCCTCGAGTTTAACAAAACCCAAATGCTCGTAAAATGCTACGGCATTGAGGTTTCTTTTGCTGACCCCAAGGTGAACACCCTCAACCCCCAATTCCCGAAGTCGCTCGAGAAACACGGTCATGATCTTGCGACCCATGCCGTGCCCCTGCGCCCTGGGCAGCAAATCGATGTGCAAATGCGCGGGATAAAGTTCCGTACCCTCATCGACGTGATACCCCTTTTGAATCAACTCGAGCAACCAGGTTTCGGTCGGCAAACTCGAGGGGGTCAGCACGTATTTTGAGCGCAGCGGCGGCAACCAAACCGTGTTCATGAAGGTTTCAAAAGCGCTTGAGTCTCGGGTGCCAAGCACATAACCGCAAGCGCCCATCTCGTCGGTCAGCACAAAGGTCAATTCAGGCTCGAGGCTTGGGTAAGGCGCGGCGAAAAAATCCCCGACCAGGTTCGGGTCGGTGTACAAATGCGTGCCGTCGTGACCGTTGTCGCCCGTCAGCAAGCAAATTCGGTAAAGGTCGGGTAGAAATTCTGGTCGGTATGGTTCGATGTTGAAGGTCATGAATCAATAGTAGCTCGAGCGTTCACTTTTGGTCTGGATACGCGACGGGCAAGAAGCGTTCTGGTATTTCCCAGACGACCAATTTTAAATTCTCAGGCAACGCTTTCAAAAATTCTCGCATCGGCGTGATCGGACCTTTGCCCTCGAGCGCCAAGTTGAGCAGATCGGTTTGCAACTCGAGTTTTAACGCACCGTCAAAATTGAATTTCGGGTTGGCGCTGTAACTCGTGCCGACCAATGCCACCTCGATTTTGGAATCCCCGAACAAGCCCGCGCCCGCGCTTTGGCTGCCTTCAACGACTGGCGTCTCGAGCTGGTCTGGCGCGGGTTTTGGAGAAAAGCTGGCGAGCGGAATAAATTTCAGCAAGTCACCCTCATGCGCTGCGACCTTGCCAGGTTTTTGCGTGAAAGTTTGAGTTTGAAACTCGAGCAAGGGTTTGACTGCCTCAGCCACGGCGTGCGCCGCCACCCGAGCACCCTGCGGTGTCCAGTGCGTGTCGGTTTTTAAAAACATCGAATCTCGAGTTTTCATGGCGTTGAGAACATCTGGCGCAATCACACCTTTGGCTTGCAAACCAGTTAAAAATTTCGCGTAAACATCATCCCAATATTTCGGGCGCACATGGCGTCCCAAATGCCCTGGATAAACCCTGGCTTTGGCTGGGACGAGGACGACCGCCAGCTTGATACCCGCATTCTCGAGCGCGGTTTTGACTTGGCTGACGTACTCGAGTTTGCCTGCAATCTCGGCATCAAAATTTTTCGGACGCTCGAACTCTTCACTGCTGTAAAACCAGCCGTCGCTGCCGACCAAAACGCCCTTGCGTCCATTGCCAAAGATTGAAAACTCGAGCGACCCCCAAGCATCAATTGCCGCCTGACGAAGTGGGAAGGCTTTCTCGAGGCTTGTTTCCAAGGCTTTGCTTCGCGCACCATTGAGCAGGGTTTTATCGGTTAAATTTTCCGTCCAGCCGCCACCCGCCACCGTCAAAACCAAACCGGCAGCAACCGTTGCCAGCAGCACCAGGGCGTTCAAACCAAAAGCTCGAGTTTGCATCATAAAAACCTCAAAATTGAAAATATAAAAACGGCGAGAAACTCTGCGAGAGCATCCTCGAGAGGCTGATCAGAAACAACAACGGGATGAGCCACAAACCCCAAGTGACCCGAGGATTGTTTTGACTTGCCCACCGCGCGCCCGCATACGTGGCAACAAATCCAGCGATCAACGCCGCAACCTCGAGTCCTGTGATTTGAAAGGAGAGCGAATCCGAAACGCCCACGCCATTCAAACCGATCATGCCCGTTAACACTCGAGTTGCCGCCGCCATGTTTTCACTGCGGAAAAACACCCAACCGATCACGACCAAAATCATTGTGCCTGGAATGGTCAACCATGAACTCAGCGGCGCTCGACGACCTTTAAGCGCCCGCTCGAGCGCCAGAATGCCGCCGTGCCACGCGCCCCAAATGACAAACGTCCAATTTGCCCCGTGCCACAAACCGCCCAAGACCATTGTTGTGGTTAGGTTGAAATAGGTTCGCGCCGTGCCGTAGCGGTTGCCGCCGAGCGGAATGTAGAGATACTCGCGCAACCAACTGGACAAACTGATGTGCCAGCGCCGCCAAAATTCGGTGATCGAGCGGCTGATGTACGGGTGCAAAAAGTTTTCGGGGAATTCAAAACCCATCATGAGCGCCAGACCGATTGCCATGTCCGAATAGCCCGAGAAGTCAAAGAAGATTTGCATGGTGTACGCCAAAGCGCCCAACCAGGCGTCCAAAAAACTCGGATGACTGAGCAAGAACACTGCATCGGCAAGTGGGGCAATCGTATCCGCCAGCAAAACTTTTTTGGTGAAACCCAGCATGAACCGAGTCGCACCCCTCGAGAATCGATCCCAAGAATGCACTCGAGCGCGAAATTGTTCTGCCAGCAGGTGATAGCGCAAAACTGGACCCGCAATCAGGTGCGGGAACAAGGCAATAAACGCCGCAAAATCGATGATGTTCTGGGTTGGGCGAGCCTCTTGGCGGTAAATGTCCACCAGGTAGGAAATGGCGTGAAAAATAAAGAACGACAAGCCAATCGGCAAGATCACGGGCGTCCAAGAAACCGCGTGAACACCCAGTTTCTCGAGGATCGAATTCAAAGATGCAACGCCGAAATTGGCGTACTTGAAATACGCCAATGCCAGCAAATTGAGTGTGACCGCAAAACTGAGCAACCTGAATTTAACTCGAGCATCCTGGGTTTTTTCGATTTGCAGCGCAAAACCGTAAGCCACGACCGTAATGCCAGCCAGCAATATCAGAAAATCGATGCGCCACCAGGCGTAAAACGCGTAACTGCCCAGCAGAATCAAGAATGATCGAAACTTGAACGGGATGAGGTAATACACACCCAGAAAAACGGGCAGAAAAACAAACAAGAAAATGCCACTCGAGAAAACCATATTCAATTACTCCGTGGGTTTTAAGCTGCTGAAATTGCAAACGCGCACGTCCAAACCGCCTTGGGTGACGTGACTGGTATCAAACTCGAGATCACCCAAACCGTTGCGGAAACAGCGCCATAAAACATCAGACGGGCAGAGGCAAAACCCGATCAACGCCCCGCCAGATTCTCGAGCTTCAAGCGCCCATTCTTGAACCTTTAAACCCAAATCGGTGAACAGTTTTTCGACATCGGTTTCTTGAGAAAGCCGCAAACCATACGGCGGATGAAGCGGCATCAAATTCATTTCTCGGGGTTTGATGATTTCAGTGTTTGGAACCTGAAAAACATCTTTTAAAAGCGCCGAGATTCTGGGCAGTCGCAAGCCAAAATCCTCGAGTTTTTCAGTCACGTTTTCAAGATTTTGCTCGAGTTCATGAAATTGCTTGCGGTTGTTTTCGATGAAAGTGAGTTCTGGGAGTTCGGCTTCGCTGGCAGCCCTGGTGATGCGCTTGTCCCACCAGTTTTGGGCGGCTTCGGTTGGATGTGCAAGATGCTGCCAAGCTCGAGGGACATCCCAAATGCTGGGCGGCAAACCAAACAGCGAATGCCACGCTTCAACGCCCAAGGTTCCACTGCCCGCGAACGGCACAACCACGCTCGAGGCTTCCAAAGCTCGAGGCTCGAAGGCTGTAAGGCGTTTTAAGACCGCGCTCGCCAAATCCTCCCGCAACGTTGCGGGCGTGCCCGTCAAAGCCCGCCAGCCGCGTTTGTGCAGCGCGTCAGACCCCAAACTCACCCGAACCCGCAACCGATCTGCACCACTCTCAAGTTCGATGCGGGTCAATTGGCTGTCTCGAGCGTCATCCTCGAGCAAAATCGTGTACCCGCGCACGCTGAAAAATTCTTCGGCAATCTCTTGCAAACGCCCCGCATGAGGTAGCACACCACTTGCCGCTTCGCTGCGAACCTCGAGCGTACAACCAGGCTCGAGCAAATCTTTGAACGGTAATTTCCCAAGTGCGAGCGGAACATCCGACCAGGATTTGGCGGTTACCGACAAGAACGCCAAGCACAAATCATGCACCGTGCTGAGACGCGCCGCGAGTTCGCACGCCAATTCCCAGGAGGCGTTGCGCACCCGCACAAAACCTCGAGCCTGTTCGACGCTGGCAGCGAATTTATGCGGTTTCCAAGGTTGGGCAATGATGGCACTCGCGTCAGCCGCGACTTCGGGCAGTGTTCCAGGCGAACCGTACAACTCGAGCGTTAAAGGTCTGGAGGTGATGACGTTCATGGCTCAGAGCCTACCGCGTTTGCCCCTAAGACAAAATGAAATCAAGCTCAAAGCTGACAATTTGCTCGAGCGAAACCTGCTTCTTCAACTTCTTCATCTCGAGTGTTGTTCTCGGCACGCCGCAAAAACCCGAGTGTTGCGTGGCAATAGGCTTGCTCGGTTGCGGCAAACACAAATTCCTTCAATCGGAACACGTTTTGACTTGATCCACGCCAAGCTGGTGGCAAGCTTCAGATTCTGCCACCAAACGATCCTTCGTGTCTCGAGATAAACGCATTCAAGACCCGTTGGTACTCGGTTACCTCTTCGACATGGGCGGTGTGCGAACTGTTCTCGAACAAAACCCACTCTGAGCCAGCGATGCCGTCATGAACGGTTTGCGCGATCAGGGGCGTTGCCTCGTCGTACTTGCCCGAGGTCACCAAGGTCGGCGCGTTGATCTTGCCAAGTTGCGCCGTGATGTCCCAGTTTTTGAGCGTGCCGATCACATGAAATTCGCTGGGTCCGTTCATGGTGTTGTAAACCTCGGGGTTGGCTGCCAGTTTGGCAAAACTGCGCTGGACATCATCTGGATTTGGCACGATCCGGCAGACGTGACGGTTGTAAAACTCGGTCATGGCGGCAAGGTATTCCGGCGAATCGGTCGTGCCGGCGGCTTCCTGCTCGAGCAGCACCGCATTGATTTGGCTTGGAAGTTCTTGGCGCAGCTTGTTGGCTTCCTGAACCCACTGCACCATGCTGGCGGGAGAACTGGCAACCGTCAGGCTGGCAACGCCAAGGGGACGGCGAATCATGTATTCCATCGCCAACATCCCGCCCCACGATTGCCCGAGCAAATGGATGCGCTCGAGTCCGAGTGCCTTTCGGACGGCATCGATTTCCTCGAGGTACAATTCAACCGTCCACAGTTCTGGCTTGGAAACATCGAGGCTCGATAAGCCGCAACCGAGTTGATCGTAGAAAATCACGCGCCGCCCCGTGTCCGCCATGCCAGCAAGCGACCAGAGGTAATCGTGGCAAGCCCCAGGTCCGCCGTGCAACAAGAGCAGCGGCAGCTTGCCTGGGTCTTCCCCAGTGCCGACGATTTTGTACCAGGTTTTATAGCCTTTGAAGGGGATGTAACCTTCGGTGCTGGCTTGGGTCATGGGTCATCCTTTCATGGTTTCTCGAGCAAGTGCAAATTCAAGTTGAACTCGAGGGTTCGTACAAAAAACAGGCGCTCTGATGACCTTCCAAACCCCGAGCCTCGAGCTTGGGCACTTCGCGGGTGCAGCGCTCGAACGCCCTTGGGCAGCGCGGGTGAAAGGCGCAGCCTGTCGGCGGATTGAGCGGGCTGGGCAGTTCGCCGTGCACCGCCTCGAGCGTGGTTTTTCGGCTCGGGTCGAGGTCGGGCGCAGCTCGCAGCAACGCCTGGGTGTACGGGTGCTCGGGGCTGGTGAAGAGTTTTTCGGTGCTCGAGAGTTCGACGATTCGCCCCAGGTACATCACGGCGACACGGTGCGAAATGTGGCGCACCAGCCGCAAATCGTGCGCGACAAACATCACGGTCAAATGCAGGCGCTCTTGCAGCTCGAGCAACAAATTCACGACCTGGGCTTGAACGCTGACATCGAGCGCACTGACCAGTTCATCGGCAATCAAGGTTTCGGGTTCGACCGAGAGCGCCCGAGCGATGCCGATGCGTTGACGTTGACCGCCAGAAAACTCGTGCGGCAAGCGTTCGGCGGCATCTTTGGGCAAACCGACCAAATCGAGCAATTCATTGATCCGATCTGGAATCTCGCGGCTCGAGCGCAATTGATGCACCGACAATGCCTCGCGCAAAACCTGCCCAACCGTCATGCGTGGGTTGAGGCTCGAGAAGGGGTCTTGAAACACCATCTGCACGCGGCGGTTGTAATTGCGCAACGCCAGCCCGCGCAAATCCAGCACGTTTTTGCCGTCATACTCGAGCGTCCCCGAGTCGGCATCGTAGAGCCTGACCAGACAGCGGGCGAGGGTGCTTTTGCCGCAACCCGACTCGCCGACGATGCCGAGCGTCTCGCCGCGCAAGAGGTCGAGGCTGACCCCAGTTAAGGCTTTGACCGATTTTGCTGGCAGACCACGCACACGATCTAGCCCCGAGGAAGGCACGGGAAAGGTCTTGGTCAGGTCGCGCACCCGCATGATTGGGGTGTGGTCACTTGGCTTCACGGCTGCACCTCGAGTGCCGCTTGGGCGCTCACAGGTTCGAGCTGGTCAAAATGAATGCAGGCTGACAAGCGTGTGCTCGAGATGGCTTGGAGGGCAGGTCGCTCGAGTGTGCATTCAGGCGTGACATAGCCGCAACGCGGGGCGAACGGGCAACCAGGTGGCAGCTTGGCGAGGTTGGGCGGTGCGCCCGGAATGGGAATCAACGGGCGGCGCGTGGCTTGTGCACCAGGCACAGAATTGAGCAGCCCGAGCGTGTAGGCGTGGCGCGGCTGGGCAAAGAGTTCGCTGGCGGGGGCAACCTCGACGATGCGACCCGCGTACATCACCGCCACGCGGTCACAGGTCTGGGCAACCACGCCCAGGTCATGCGTGACCAAAATCACGCCCATGCCGAGCGTATCCTTCAGGCGCAGCAAGAGCTTGAGAATCTGATCCTGAATCGTGACATCGAGCGCGGTGGTCGGCTCGTCGGCGAGCAACAATTTGGGATTGGACGCCAGCGCAATGGCGATCATGGCGCGTTGACGCATCCCGCCCGAAAATTGATGCGGAAAATCCTTCAGGCGCTCCTTGGGCGAGGGAATCCCGACCAGCTCGAGCAATTCGGTGGCTCGAGCCTTGCGGTCTTGGCTTGAAAGATTGGTGTGCTCTTGCAAGGTTTCGCCGATCTGCTCACCAATGTTCAGCACCGGATTGAGCGCGGTCATCGGTTCTTGGAAGATCATGCTGATCTCGCCGCCGCGCACCTTGCGAAGGCGTGATTCAGGCAACTCGAGCAAGTTGGTGCCGCGCCACAGCACCGTGCCAGAAATTTTCCCAGGCGGGCGCACCAGCCGCAAGATCGAGCGCAAGGTGACGCTTTTGCCCGAACCGGACTCGCCGACCAAGCCCAGCACCTCGCCCTCCTGCAAGCTCAGGTTGACACCATCCACCGCCGTCAACACCCCTCGAGCCGTGTGAAAGACCGTGCGCAGGTCACGCAACTCGAGCAGGGTATTTGCAGTCTGAGTGTTCATCCTTTGGGTCTCAAGAGGTCTGCCAGACCATCACCGAGCAGGCTAAAACCGATGCCTGCCACCGTGATTGCCAAGCCAGGAAAGGTCGAAATCCACCAGGCGGTGGTCATGAAGTTCTTGCCATCGGCAATGATCACGCCCCATTCGGCGGTGGGTGGTTGTGCGCCCAAACCCAGATAACCCAGGCTCGAGCCAAGCAGAATGCCGAGCGCCATGTCGGTCATCCAGTAGACCACAGCGGGCGTGATGGCGTTGGGCAAAAGGTGGCGAAAAATAATTCTCGAGGGGGTGTAGCCCATGACGCGCCCAGCCAGGGCGTACTCGGCTTTTTTCTGGGTGAGAATTTCGCCGCGCACCAAACGCCCGTAGGTGATCCAACCCACCGCGCTGACGGCGATGAACATGTTGTTCAAGCCTGGTCCCAAGAGCGCCACAATCGCAATCACCAGCACCAGAAATGGAAAGGTGACCACGATGTCCACAATGCGCCCAAAAATCGCATCCAGCCAGCGCCCGTAATAACCCGTCATCGCGCCGACCAACGTGCCAAAAACAAAAGGGAACAGGGTTGTAAAGAGGGCAATCTGCATGTCCACCTGTGCGCCCCAAATGACCCTCGAGAGCACATCGCGCCCGAAGTTATCGGTGCCAAACCAGTGCTTGATCGACGGGGCTTGCAGCACCGCCTGATAATCAAAATTGGTCGGGCTGTACGGCGCAACCCACTGCGGCACGAGCGCCATCACGACCAGTGACCCAATGATAACGATGCCAGCGATCAAGCTCGGCTTCAAGCGCACCCGAGGGCGACTCGAGGTTTGTGCGACCAGACTTGGCGCAGCCATCAGTTTAACCTCTGGCTCGAGCGCTTCATGCGACTTCCACCCGAGGGTCGAGTTGGGCGTGAACGATGTCGGTCAGGATAAACGTCAGTGACACCAGCACCGCAAAGGTCAGCGTCAAGCCCTGAATCACGGGGTAATCGCGTCCAAAAATCGAATCGACCATCAGACGCCCAACCCCAGGAATCGCAAACACGCTCTCGGTGATGACCGCCCCGCCGATCAAACCGCCGATGTTCAAACCGAACAGCGTCACCGTCGAGATCACCGCATTTCTGAGGACATGCTTTCCCAAGATCAAACTCGAGCGCAAGCCTTTTGCCCGCGCAAAATCCACGTACTCGGATTGCAGCACCTCGAGAATCGCCGCCCGCAAATTGCGCATCAGGATGGCGGCGAGGTTAAAACCAAGCGTTAACGCAGGCAAAAACAGATACCACAAATGCTCGAGGAAGGTCTCGCCGTAACCACCGATGGGGAACAAGCGCCAACGTGCGCCGAGGATGGTCAAGAGTTGCAAACCGATGTAAAACACGGGCATCGACAGACCAATCTGAAACACGCCACGGATCGCCGTATCGATGGCAGTATCGCGTCGCAACGCCGCCACAAAAGAAAGCGGCACCGCCAACAAGACCGCCAGCACACTGGCATAAAGCGTCAAAAACAAGGTCACGGGCATCCGCTCGAGGATCAAACGAAAAACCGGCACCTTCAAGTTGATCGAATCGCCAAGATCGCCCTGAAAAAAATGCCCGACAAAAACCCCGAATTGTACCACCAGCGGCTTATCCAAGCCCAGTTCTTTGTTGGCTCGAGCGATCATCGCTTCGGTGGCGCGTTCGCCCAGAATCGCGCTGGTGGGATCGCCTGGCAGCAGTCGCACCATGAAGAACACCAGTGCCATCACCACAAAAAATGTGGGGATCACCTGGAGCACGCGCACAATGATGTACGACCAACGGTTCATTCAAAATTCCTTGGCTCGAGTTTGAGGAGAAAGGTTGCATTCATGGTTTCTCTTTAGATACGACGATTAACGATTATCCGCGCCACCCTCATCCCCAACCCTTCTCCCGCTAGCGGGAGAAGGGAGCTTGGCTCTTTTACACGTGTGGCTCAAGGGATTTCCTTCTCCCTGCGGGAGAAGGTGGCGCGTAGCGCCGGATGAGGGCTTCAAGCGAGTCATCCAATACCCCATTTGCTTTTGCATCGGGAGTTTTGATCCTCGAGCTTCACTTCTCGAGATACGCAGCGCCAAAGATATTCACGCCCAGCGGGGTTTGCACAAAATCCCGCACTTTTTTCGAGATCGCCACGGCAAAAGGTTGCTCGTACAGGAAGATCATCGGGGCGGCTTCAGTGTGAATTTTTTGAATTAGGGCGTAGAGGGCGGCGCGTTTGGCGGGGTTGGTTTCTTGTTGACTTTGGGTGAAAGCTTTTTCGACTGCATCGCTTTTGAAACCTGTTTTGAACGATTCAGCACTCTCGAACACGGCGGCGTAGGCGGTCAATTCGTTGGGGTCGGCGATGTCGTCGGTCCAGTAGTTGACCTGCATTTGAAAGTCGGTGTCTTGATAGCGTTTGTTGGTGGTGGCGCTGTCAAATTGTTCAATCTTGAGTTTGACCCCAATGGCATCCCACATCTGTTGCAGTGCGGTGGTCAGCGCGATCTGGTCGGCGCTGCCAGCAACAATCTGCACCGAAATCTCCGTGCCTGGGGCAACGCCAGATTCGGCAAACAGGGCTTTGGCTTTCTCGAGGTTGAACGGGTACATCGCTTGGGGTGCGAACAGTGGTGTGCTCGAGGAGAGATACGAGCGCATGGGTTTGCCCAGCCCGAAGGTCACGAGTTTGATCAAAGCTCCCTTGTCGGTGGCGTAATTCAGGGCTTGGCGCAATTTGAGGTTGGCAAGCGGGTTGTCTGTACCGTCTTTTAGTTTGGGGCGGTTGTTCATGACGATAAAATTGACTCGCGTCGAGGGGAAGAGTTTCATGTTGATTTTGGGGTCGGCTTGCAGCTCATTAACCCGAGCGAAGGGGATAAATTCCGCGCCGTCCAGTTCGCCAGATTGCAATTTTAAAATGCGGGCGTTGTCATCGGGAACGATTTCAAAACGCACCGTCTCGAGGTAAGGCAGCGGCTTGCCATCCGCCCCTTTGCGCCAGTAGTTGGGGTTGCGTTTCAAGGTCATGCTCGAGCCGCGTTTCCATTCTTGGAGCAAAAATGGTCCTGTGCCGATGGGTTTCTCGGCAAAGGCTTTGGCTCGAGCCTTCTCGTCCGCGCCCTTTGCCGCGCCGTACAATTTTTTCGGCAGAATCGCGCTGTTAAACGTGGCGAGGGCGGCAGGCAGGCTTGGGTCGGTGTTTTTCAGGGCAAGCACAACTTGATTGCCGCTGGCTTTGACGCTCGAGATAGAACCGAGCAAGAAGTTCCATGCGCCGTTGTCGGGGTTTCTGGCGCGATCCAAGGAAAACTTCACGTCCTCGGCGGTCACGGCGGTGCCATCCGAGAATTTCACGCCCGGGCGCAAGGTCAGTGTAAAGGTTTTGCCGTCCTTGCTAAAGCCCCACTGGCTCGCCAGCCCTGGTACAAGTCCTTTGCTGCCCGTCTGAATCAGGGTTTCGTAGATGTTTTGCAAAATCCAGATGTCCAAATTGGCATCGGTGAACACGGGGTCAAGAAACAAGGAATCGGCGTAACGCCCATACGTCAGTGTGCCGCCTCGAGTCGGACCTTGCGCGTCGCTGACACCCAAAAAGACCATCCCGACCACCAGCAAAGCCCCAAACCAATTTCGCATGACCAACCTCCAGATCGGCAACACTCGAGCAACAATTTTGTTTCTTACAGCAGCCTCTGAGATCGCACTAAAAGTATGTTGACCCTCGAGAAATAAAAATCATTCCTTCAAAGACTGTAGGGTG
>CAXTTL010000004.1:0-66306 GCA_964247135.1 uncultured Deinococcales bacterium
TGTTGCGCAGTATCATACCCTCTTGCTTCAGCGAAAATGCCACACGCCACGGCATTCCCATTAGATTCTTATCCAGATACGTGTCCCCCGAATTCAACCACAGCGATCCCGAAGGTTTCAGCACACGTTTGACCTCGAGCAAAATATTGACCAAATGCGATACATAATCTGCGACATCTGCCTCGAGACCAATCCCTGCCGAATCGTATTCCCGATGTCCCCAATATGGTGGGCTGGTCATACAGCAGTCCACACTGGCACTGGGCATCAAACGCAAAACCTCGAGTGCATTGCCCGCGTAAAAACGTGGCAAGGTATCTTTAGAAACCCTGTACGCCTGAACATCTTCAGTAGTACTTGGGTGAACTGGAGGCAAAAACAACGCTGACTGAATCATGGGTTAGTTTACGCTTAAATCACCAATTCTTAAAAAAGAATCATCGAGCTTCACTCTTCTTCCGCATTCGCTTGCTGCAATTTCAAAATCACACCCACATCCTCGAGCGTGCTGGTGTCACCGCTCATGGCTTGACCACTGGCAATCTGGCGCAACAAACGCCGCATGATCTTGCCGCTGCGGGTTTTGGGCAGGCTGTCGGTGAATTTGATCTCGTCGGGGCGGGCAATCGCGCCAATTTCCTTGGTCACGTGCGCCCGTAAATCCTCGCTCGAGACTTCACGCCCCGCCTTCAAGGTCACGAACGCGATGATGCCCTCGCCTTTGATCGGGTCTGGTCGTCCAACCACGGCGGCTTCCGCCACAGCGGGGTGCGACACCAGGGCGCTTTCGACTTCCATCGTGCCGAGCCTGTGACCTGAGACGTTCAGCACGTCGTCAATCCGCCCGACAATGGTGTAATAACCGTCAGCGTCGCGCCGTGCGCCGTCGCCAGCAAAATACACATGCGGAATTTCGCCCCAATACGCGCTTTTGTAACGTTCATTGTCGCCGTACACGGTGCGCAGCATCGAAGTCCACGGGCGTTTTAAAACCAGAAAACCGCCCTCGTTCGCGCCGAGTTCATTGCCGTCTTTGTCCATGATCGCGGGTTCGACACCGAACATCGGTAAACCCGCCGTGCCTGGTTTGGCATCGTGCGCCCCTGGAATCGTGGTCAGCATGATTGCACCCGTTTCGGTTTGCCACCAGGTGTCAATGATCGGCAGTCTCGAGCCGCCAATCACGCGGTGATACCAGAGCCAAGCTTCGGGGTTGATCGGTTCGCCCACCGTGCCGAGCAGCCTTAAACTCGAGAGGTCGTGCGCGTTCGGGAACTCGTCGCCAGAGCGCATGAAGCTGCGGATGGCTGTGGGCGCAGTGTACAAAATCGTGGCTTTGTGCTTGGCGATGATCTCCCACAAGCGTCCAGCGTGCGGGTAATTTGGAGCGCCTTCAAACATGAGGGTTGTGGCGGCGTTGGCGAGAATACCGTATACCACGTAAGAATGTCCTGTCACCCAACCCACGTCGGCAGTGCAGAAATAAACATCGGAATCCTCGAGGTCAAAAACGTACTTGGCGGTGATGTAGGTGTTCACCATATAACCGCCGGTGGTGTGAAGCACGCCTTTGGGCTTGCCAGTGCTGCCCGAAGTGTACAGAATAAACAGCGGGTGCTCACTCTCGAGGGGCGTGGCTGGGCAGTCGCTCGAGGCTTGACTCATGAGGTCTGCATACCAGTGGTCTTTTGCCGTCCAAGTGATTTCGTGACCTGTGCGTTTGACCACAACCACATGTTCGATGGTCGGCGCATTCTCGAGGGCTTCGTCCACATTTTGCTTGAGTGGCACAATCGCGCCGCGCCGGTAACTGCCGTCAGCCGTAATCAGCACTTTGCTGCTCGAGTCGTTGATGCGGTCTGAAAGCGCACCCGCGCTAAAACCACCGAATACCACACTGTGGGTCGCACCAATTCGGGCGCAAGCCAGCATGGCGACAGCGGCTTCGGGAATCATCGGCAGGTAAATCGTGACCCGATCACCCTTGTTCACACCCAAACCTTTTAAGACATTGGCAAATCTCGAGACTTGGGCATGAAGCTCTTTGTAGGTGATGCGGCGCACATCGCCTGGTTCGCCCTCCCAGAGAATCGCAGTTTTATCGCCGTGTTTCTCGAGGTGACGGTCGAGGCAGTTGTAAGAAATATTGGTTTCGCCGCCAACGAACCATTTGACGAATGGTTCGTTCCATTCGCGCACGGTATCCCAGGTTTTAAACCAGGTCAGTTCATTCGCAATGCCCGACCAGAACCCGTCCGGTTGCTCGAGCGACTGCTTGTACATGCGCTCATACATGGCTTTGTCCATTTTGGCTTTTTTTGCAAAATCGGCTGGTGGCGGGAAACGGCGTTCTTCATGCAGCATGGCATCAATGTTTTGAGTCACAAAAACTCCTTATGGGTTGGCTTTGTAGTCTAGTATGACGTTGCATGAAAAAGCCTGTCAATGTTCTGACTCGAGGGACAGGTGATCGTGTCAAACTTGGGTGTGCAAATTCGTGAAGCAACCCAAAATGACTTCAAAGCAATGCAACAAGTGCTCGAGCGTGTTTGGTTGGTTGATTCGGAACGGGCTTATTTCAATTTGAAGGCGAATGGCATAACTTGGGTTGCCCTCGAGCAAGACCGTGCGGTTGGTTTTTCGGCGTTGCAAAATCGTTTCTGGCATCCAGAGCGAAAATATTTGTCTGTTCACGTTGTTCCCGAATACCAACACCAAGGAATCGGGTACGCACTCTGGCAAGCACTTAAAATCTCGAGTGAACCTTTGCAAACCGCCACAAACAACGATGCGGCAATCAAGTTTCTCGAGCGCCAAGGTTTTCAGGAAGTCATGCAAACCTGGAATCCTGTTTTTGACCTGCGCAGCATCAACCTCGAGCCATTTCTGAATGCCAGTCAGCAAACTCTAACTTTGGGAATCGAAATCAAAACGCTTGCGGAAATGCCACAACTCGAGGATGAATTGGCAATCTTTCATCATCAGTTGTACGCGCAGTCACACGGCTTTAATCCGCCGCTTGAGGCAACCCTCGAGCAAACCAAAAAAGCGTACTTGAGTGATGTGATCCCAGCAGGCATGTTTATGGCTTTAAGAAACGGCAAAATTTGCGGCATCTCGAGTTTGCGCGGTGAAGCCGATGGTTACGAGTTGGTTTGGTCCGGAACGATTGGGCACGACACCACGACCACGCTGGCATTGGTGCATCGGGTTTTGGAATTTGCACTTGAGCAGCGCACCTATCGTATTTCTGGGGAATTTGATTCGCTCGACGAACACGCCATGAAGGTACTCGGGACGCTACAGGTTGAACGCGGAAATACTTGGTTGACCTTTCAGCGTTGAGGCAAAAACTCGAGCACTTGACCCATCAATTTGATTTCATTCCCATTCACCACAATTCCGTCACCATCTCGGCAAGCGTACAAAGTGCGGTTTAACTCGAGCGCCAATTCTTGACAGCGAAGCTCGAGTTCGGGTGTGTAATGCGGCATAAACACAAATTCCACGAGTCCGAGTGATGTGTGATCGAAGGGTTCGGAAGGTCGGTCATCGCCACAATCGTAAGCCGTAAAAATATTCGCGGACATGATGATTGCGCCAGCGCTGATGCCGATCAGAACGCCACCTCGAGCCACATAATCGAGTAAACGCTCGAGCAAATGGTGTTCGCGCAGCAAAGTCAAGAATTGGGGCGTGTCGCCACCAGACAAGTGAATGGCATCAAACGCAAACAAGTTTTGCAATTCAGACTCGAGCAATTGCGCACCAAACCGCACGGGTTCTTCGAGGATTGCGTCGTACCGGGCGTAATATTTTTTCTTGTCGTGAAACCAGGCGCTGTCGTTCACAAAGTCGCTGGGCATCCAGGCAATTCTGGGGTGTGGTTTGGCAATCAAACGTATTAGCTCGAGGTTAATTTTGTGATCTTCGGGAGTTTCTTGGGCGCTGTAGAGAAGAAGCTTTCTCATGGTTTTTTCAAAGCCACTCGAGCGTTCAAGGCGGCAGCTCGAGCCTCTTGAACCGTCTCCCCTAAAGTCGTGATGTGTCCCATTTTTCTTCCCGCCCGAGCCTCGAGTTTGCCGTAAAGGTGCAGGTGCGTGTTTGGTATCTCGAGGGCGGCATTCCAGTTTGGCAGCGCATTCTGCCAGAGGTCACCGAGTAGGTTGACCATTGCGGCTGGACTGTGCGGTGTGACGTTGCCGAGCGGCAAACCACAGACTGCACGAATCGCCTGTTCAAATTGCGAGGTCGGGCAGGCTTCGATGGTTAAATGCCCCGAATTGTGCGGACGTGGCGCGAGTTCGTTCACCAACACTCGAGCATCGTTGGTCACAAACATTTCGATGGTCAGCAGACCAATCACCTCGAGTTTTGCGGCTATCTCGAGCGCCATTTTTTCGGCTTCTCGAGCAACACTTTCGGGGATGTTCGCGGGAATGGTGGTTACGTCCAAAATCCCGTTTGCGTGGGTGTTCTCGAAGGGTGAAAAAGTGCGAACCTCTCCCCTGCTCGAGCGGGCGACAATCACCGAAACCTCGAGTTCAAATGCAACCAAACCCTCTAAAACACAATCCATACCGAACCTCGAGAATGCGGCTTGCACTTCCTCGAGCGTGTTGACCTTGGCTTGCCCTTTGCCGTCATAACCGAGTGTGGCGGTCTTGAGAATGGCGGGCAGCCTAACAAGCCCAATCGCTGGCTCGAGGTCGTCCATGACCCTCACAGCCGCCCAGGGCGCGGTTTGAATTCCAATGTCGTTCAAGAATTGCTTCTCGAGAATCCTGTTCCGCGCAACCTCGAGCACCAATGCACTTGGACGAAGCGGAACTTTGGCTTCGAGAATGGCTAAACCGCTGGCGGGAACATTTTCAAACTCGAGCGTCACCACATCACAAAGACTGGCAAGTTTCTCGAGCGCCACGACATCATCAAAATTTGCGGCAATCACTTCATCGCACACGCTCGAGGCTGGACAATTTGGGTCTGGATCAAGCACAATCACTTTGTAACCCATTGGCTTTGCCGCCAGTGACAGCATTCGCGCCAATTGCCCACCACCTAAAATACCGATGCTCGATCCTGGAAGAATCATCCAATCACGCTGTCCTCGAGCACTTTTTTGGTCTGGGCTTTGCGATACTCGAGGTACGCGGTCCGAATCACAGGGTATTTGTTCGCCAAAATGCTGGCGGCAAGCAGCGCGGCATTGACTGCGCCAGCACGTCCGATTGCCAGTGTACCAACGGGAATTCCAGCGGGCATTTGCACAATCGACAGCAATGAATCCACACCCGAAAGCATTTTGGATTGCACAGGTACACCCAACACAGGAATGCTGGTTTTGCTGGCGCACATCCCAGGAAGATGCGCCGCACCACCTGCACCAGCAATAATCACTTCAAGACCGCGTTCCTCGGCGCGTTCGGCGTAAGCGAACAACAAATCTGGCGTGCGATGGGCGCTCACAACTCGAGCTTCAAACGGAACACCCAACAACTCGAGCGTGTCAATTGCGCCCTGCATGGTTTCCAGGTCTGAACGTGACCCCATGATGATGCCGACGAGTGGTTCTTTCACCGAACAAGTTTAACCCGTGAAAACCCGAGCCAACTTATTTTTTGTTTTGATGCTCGAGCACCGCAAACGCCAACGCTGCCGCGAGCGCCTTGATCTCGGGCGGCGCGGTCGTCTCGAGTTGAATGCTTTCACCCTCGAGCACACCACCAAAACGCCCGAGAATGGTGTTGTTGGAAATGTTTAAATTCACATCCTTACCCAGAATGCCGCCACCAAAACGCCCACCCACGGCATGGGGTTGAATCTCGAGTTTGATGTCATGCCCGAGCACATCGCCACCCGCACGAAGTTCGGCAGCTTCGGGGGTTAACGTGCCGTCGAGATCAAAACCGTGCAACAAACCGCCAGCCCGACCTTTGACTTGATCTTCATTGATGTGCAAGAGCACGTCCACACCGACAGTATCGCCGCCGATGCGTCCGAAAAGTTGCTTGCCGTCAAAGTTCAGTTTGACATCCAAACCATTGATTGCGCCGCCAACACGTCCAAGAATCAACATACCAGAAGTGTACAAGAAAATGACGCTTGAAGATCAAGATTGTTCTGAGGTTTGATAACCTATGCCCATGACCGATTCGCACGCCATCGTCAAGCTCGAGATTCTCCGCAAAAACTTGGAATTGCTCAAAGGTTTTGCTGGACTTCCCGCACTTCCTGCGATCAAAGCCAACGCTTACGGTCACGGTGCAGTTCGTGTGGCGCAGCATCTCGAGCAGGATGTGGTGGGTTTTGCGGTGGCAACGCCATTTGAAGCGCTCGAGTTGCGAATTGCGGGAATCGGTACGGACATTGTGCTCTTAACGCCTGCGCCACCTGAAAAAGTCGAGGCATTGGTTGAAAACCAGATTTCATTTGTGGTGAGCAGTTTAGAGCAAATTCAGCAACTCTCGAGATTTGCGAAAAACATCAAAGTGCATTTGAAAATCAACACGGGCTTGAACCGTTTGGGCGCTCGAGCATCGGACGCAGCCAAAATCTTGCTCGAGGTTGGGCGGTCAAAACTGGTGCTCGAGGGTGTGATGACGCATTTGGTGGATTCTGAAGATTTAGAACCTGAACATGCGGTGAAGCAAATGGATTCGCTGGTGGATTTTCTCGAGCTTCACAAACCCGCCGCTCGGTTTTTTCACGCGGCAAACACGGGCGGCATCATGAACAAATCTTTGCACCGTGAAGTTTTCAACCTGATTCGACCCGGCATTGGTTTGTACGGTTACGCCCCAGGTGAGGACATGCACGGCGTTTTAAAGCTCGAGCCAGCCATGACGGTTATGGCTTGGGTGACGATGACCAAACGCGTTTTTGCGGGTGAGGTTGCCAGTTACAACGCCAAGTGGACGGCAACCAAAGAAACCACGCTTGCCACGGTGCGGTTTGGCTATGCCGACGGCTATCCTCGAGCCGCAACGGGTAAAGCCCAAGTTGAAATCGCAGGACAGGTCTTCCCTGTCGTTGGACGGATTTGCATGGATCAAATTTTGGTCGATGTTGGTGAACTCGAGCTTCTTGTCGGAACTCCAGTCACCATTTTTGGAAACTCGAGCATCACCGCCGAGAATGTGGCGGGTTGGGCTGGCACGAACGCTTACGAGATTTTAACCAGCGTTGGCAATCGGCTCGAGCGGGTCTATCAAACTTGAAAGACACCCAATTTCAGTTCCTCTCGGGTCGCATTTTGCGCACAAACCTCGAGCGTGCGAATCAAGCGTTCTCGCGTCTCGAGCGGCTCAATGATGGCATCCGCCCAAAGTCTGGACGCGCCGTATCGCGGGTCGAGTTGATGGTTGTACTGGTCTGTGATTTCGGCTTGCAAAGCCTGTAAATCGGCATCATCTAATTTTTTGCCTTGACGCTCGAGTTGGGCTTTGCGCACGTCGGTTAAGGTTCTGGCAGCGGATTGTCCGCTCATCACGGCGTATTTGGCACTGCCCCAAAGGTAGAGGAATCTGGGTGCGAAGGCGCGTCCCGACATGGCGTAATTTCCAGCGCCATAAGAACCACCAGTGATGACCGTGATTTTGGGGACGATACTGTTGCTGACGGCATTCACCATTTTTGCGCCGCGCCGAATAATGCCCGTTTGTTCGCTGTCGCGTCCAACCATAAAACCAGTCACGTCGGACAGAAAAATCAGTGGGACGCCAGCTTGATTGGCGTTCAGGATGAACCTGGCGGCTTTGTCGGCAGACTCGCCGTAAATCACACCGCCCACTTCGATGCGGTTTTGTTTACGAATGATCTGGCGTTGATTTGCCACGATACCCACTGGAAACCCACCCAAACGTGCAAAACCTGTCAACATTGTCTCGCCAAATGAAGCTTTGAACTCTTCAAAACTCGAGTTTCCAGTTTCACTGGCATCAAAAATTCGGGCGATGATTTCTCGAGCGTCGTAAGGTTTGCTGGCATCGGTGCTGACCAATCCCAGAATGTCGTTTGGG
Source organism: uncultured Deinococcales bacterium (assembly GCA_964247135.1). Lineage (GTDB taxonomy): Bacteria > Deinococcota > Deinococci > Deinococcales > JAAFIG01 > JANXTZ01. The sequence goes on from CAXTTL010000004.1 coordinate 8,022, forward strand.
TTTAGGGTTGGCTCGAGGGTGGGGATGCGGTTTTTTGCCCAAGCAGCAATTTCATTCGGGCTGTAACTGGCTGCCAGACTGCGAACGCGCTTTATTGCCGCATCATCGTCTGGCTCGTGGTAATCGGCTGTCCCCGCGATGCTCGAGTGCATGGTCGCACCACCGAGTTCTTCGGAATCCACGGTTTGCCCTATCGCGGCTTTCACCAGCGCGGGTCCTGCGAGGTACAAGCCTGAGCCTTCGGTCATGACAAGCGTGTCGCACATCACGGGCAGGTACGCGCCGCCAGCCACGCACAAACCCATGATCGCGCCGATTTGCGGAATGCCGAGCGCACTCATGCGGGCATTCAGGTAAAACACACGTCCAAAATCGTCTTGGTCGGGAAAAACCTCGTCTGCCATCGGCAAAAAAACCCCAGCCGAATCGACCAGGTAGACAATCGGCAAACGATTCTCGAGCGCAATCGTTTGGGCGCGAATCACTTTTTTGGCGGTGATTGGAAAAAACGCACCAGCTTTCACGGTGGCATCGTTGGCAATCAGCATCCAATCGCGTCCGTTCAGTTTGCCAATGCCTGTGACCACGCCGCCAGACGGACAACCGCCCTCGTCGGGGTACATTTCAAAACCCGCAAACAGCATCAGTTCATCAAAACTCGAGTTGGGGTCGATCAGTTTCGCAATGCGTTCTCGAGCTGTGAGGCGTCCTTTGGCGTGTTGGCGCTCAGAGGCTTTTAAACCGCCTCCGAGTCGAACCTGGGCTTCGGAGTCCCGAATACCCTCGAGCAGGCTTTTCCAGGCATTCTGGTTGGCGAGAAAGGCAGTCTTTTGACGCTCGAGTTCGGTGATGCCGGTTTGAAACTTCATGCGGACTCCAGAGGGCGGCGAAACACCAAAATGGTGCGGTTGCACTTGCAGACGATTTCGCCCCGTTGATTGATGGCGCGATGCTCGAGTCCGACAATACCCGCATTCGGGCGCGAATTGGAGGCGCGGCTCGAGGTGACGGTACTTTCGGCGCGAATGGTGTCGCCGTGAAACACGGGTTTGGGAAACTCGATGCGTTCAAAGCCAAGGTTTGCCACCAGCGTTCCCAGCGTGATTTCGGGAACGCTCAAACCGACCAGCAAGCTTAAAGTCAACATGCTGTTCACCAGCGGTTTGCCAAATTCCGAACGCGCCGCGAACTCTTGATCTAGGTGCAATGGTTGCGGGTTCATGGTCATGGTGCTGAAAAAAACATTGTCGCTTTCGGTGATCGTGCGCGTGGTGCGGTGATGAATCACCAAGCCAAGCTCGAGTTCTTCAAACCATTTTCCAGACACGCTCATTGCATCGCCTCTTCATCCGCCTCGAGCATCATTCGCGCCCGAGCAAGCATGGGTTCGTCCACCATCTGCCCTTCAAATTCAATCACGCCAGCGCCGTAAAACGCGGCTTTCTCAAAAGCATCCAAGAGTTTTTCGGCACGCTCGAGATCGGTTTTGGACGGGCTAAACACCTCGTTGGCAAGCGCAACCTGATCGGGGTGAATGCACATTTTGCCCGTGAAACCCAGCGAACGACCCGTGATGGCACTGGCTCGGAACGCCTCGAGATCACGGAATTTTGCCTCAATAATGTCGAGCGCTTGCACCCCACGAACCCGAGCCGCCAGCACGACTTGCGACCTGGCGTACAAGACCTCGAGACTTTCAGTGGTGCGCACGCCGTTCATGTCGGCAACAAAATCTTCAGCACCAAAATACACAGCATTCACGGGCGGATGCAGCAATTCTCGGACGCGTTCGACGCCTCGAGCGGTTTCAATCCCGACGATCAACTGCAAGTTCTTGCCCTCGAGCGCTTCGTCAACAACCTCGAGTTGTTCGGCACGCTCGAGTTTGGGAACGACGATGCCAGTTAAGCCAGCCGTCAATTCCATGTCGGCTTGAAACCACTGGCTCGAGACGGCATTGACCCGCAGAAACACAGCACATTTCGGATTTGAAGCCAACAATTTCTCGATTGAAACTCGAGCCATTTCCCTAGCCCCAGTTTTGGCGTGGTCATGGTTTGGAATGGCATCCTCGAGATCGATCACGACCGCATCAGGATTGGAACGCGGGAGTTTCTCAATCAAATCGGCGCGATTGCCTGGTGCGAACAACAAGCTGCGAAAACGTGGCATCCTTACAACCCCATTTGCTTGGCGACCACCTCGAGCATGATCTCGTCTGTACCGCCGCCGATGCGTAAAATTCTGGCATCGCGGTAATGCAACGCAATTTTGGTTTCCTCGAGATAACCCATGCCGCCAAAAATTTGCATCGCGCGGTCAGCGATTTCGCAGGCAACACGGCAGCAATGGTATTTTGCCATGCTCACCACCTCGAGCGAATCGTGTGCGTTTGAATCGAGTTTTCGCGCCGCATCGAGCGCCAGCAGTCTCGAGGTTTTTAAATCAATCGCCATTTGCGCCAATTGATGCCGAATTGCCTGGAATTTCCCAATCGCCTGACCGAACGCCACCCGTTGTTTGGCGTACTCGAGCGACAAATCCAAACAGACTTGCGCGTGACCGAGCGCCATGCCGCACAAGACCAAACGCTCGGTTTGAAAGGCACTGGCAATCTGGTAAAAACCGCGTCCGACCTCGCCCACCAGGCGGTCATCGGGCACGAAGCAATCGTCAAAGCGCAATTCCCTGGTGTCCGAGCTGTGCCAACCCATTTTCTCGAGCGGACGACCCACGCTGAAACCCGCGTCGGACGGCAAAACAATAAATTGAGAAATGCCTTTGTGACGCTCCGCTGGATCGGTTTTTGCCGCGACGATCAACCAATCGGCAATGCCGCCGTTGGTGATAAAAATTTTAGAACCACTGATGCGGTATCCGCCGTCCACCTTCCGCGCCACGCTCGAGATGCCCGCCACGTCCGAACCCGCGCCAGGTTCGGTGATCGCAATGGCAGCCACCATCTTGCCCGCAATCATCGGCTCGAGGTAGGTTTTTTGCTGGCTTGGCGTGCCGAATTTTGCCAAATAAGGTCCACCCAAATACGAACTGGCAAGCGGCGTGATGGCAATGCCGCCAGAAGCTTTGGAAAGCTCCTCGGCGAAGATCATCATGGAGACCGAATCGGCTTCACCCGTGCCGCCAGAATGTTCGGGCAACCCAATGCCCAGCACGCCCAAATCTGCCAGTTTCGCCCAAAGTTGCTTTGGGAAAAATTTGCCCTTTTCGCTTTCATCGACCAATGGCAGCACCTGTTCGCGCACAAACGCACGCAAGACGCTGCGAAATTCTTGATGAACACCATCAAGTTCCAAACTCGAGACTGGCGTTAAAGCCGATATCGTCATGATTCTGACCTCCTGCGGTGAGCTGAGGTTAACACGCTCGAGTGTTGGGAAAAGTGTCAGGACAATTGCAACTTTTTAGAATTCAACCCCTCGGTAAATGTCCTCGAGTGCCACCTCGAGGTTGAGACAAGGAATTTTGAGCTTGCTGCCCAGCTCGAGTTTTTCGTAACGCCAAGCCTCGCCCTCAAGGCGTTGAAACACTTCAGCCGTGACCTTGGTTTGATCGAGCAACACGTAAGTTTTGAGACTCTCGAGCTTCTGGTAATTCTGCCATTTTTCGCCGCGATCAATGTCGGCTGTGCTGCTAGAGAGCACTTCAATGATGGCGCAGGGCTGGGTTTTCTTATTTTGTTTTAAATCTACGTTAGAGCACGTCACCATCACATCGGGGTAATAGAAAATCTCGCCGATTTGAAGTTTCATGTCACTGCTGTACGTGCGACAATTTTCGGTTTCAGCCTCAAGCAACATGGCTGCCAGTCTGAGCGCAATACGATTGTGCGCGTCGCTCGCCCCCGCCATCGCAAAAACCTGACCATCGACAAATTCGTGTTTGTCCGTCGCAGTTTCTTCAAACTCGAGGTATTCAGTAACGGTCACAATTTTGGTTTGTTCGGCAACTCGAGGCATAATTGAGTACAGCCAAAAATTGGAAAAACGCCACATTTTGACTCGAGCTTGAGTCTTGAAAAGACAAATCACCTCAGCAGTTTGGATTTGTTTTTGATGCCCTCTACTCTCTGCCCACTGCCTCACTCCTCAGAATGCAGTGTTGACGCACGTTCAACCAGGCGCGGTTCAAACCGTACTTTGCGCGGCACACCTTCATAACCCGAAAGCCTGTCCACCAACAATTCCGCCGCCGCTGCACCCATTGCCTCGACGGGTTGATGCACGCTGGTCAAACCTCGTTCCGCCGACCACGGGTGATCGTCAAAACCAATCACACGCACCTCGCGTCCAATCTCGAGCTTGAGTCGCGCGGCTTCCTCGAGTACCCCGAGCGCGACCAAATCGGCTGCGGCGAAAATATTGACGGGCATGGTGGCGTTCTCGAGAATTTCTCTGGCGGCGATTCTGGCGTTATCCAAATTGAACGACACGGTGCTGACATGAGACTCGAGCAGTGGTTTTCCAGCCTCCTCGAGCGCGGCTTTGAAGCCTTCGATGCGTTCGTCAAACACGGTTTTCGCAAAAACCTCGTCGATGTCTTGATGCACGCTGATTGCGTAAATCTCGCCCTCAAAACCCGACAAGGCTCGAGCCGCCAAAACTCCACCAAAACGGTTGTCCAAGTACACGCTGTCGTAATTCTCGTTCATGCCGTCCACGATCACCACGGGTTGACGGGTTGGCAGTTTGCCGTCTGGGTACAATTCGCCCAGGTTATGCGTTGCCATGACAATGCCGTCGGATTGGTACGCCAACGTGCTCGAGTTGAGGTAACGCTCGATCCGTTCGCGTCCGATCAGTGGGAACAGGGCGCTGTCGTAACGGTGCGCCTCTAAGGTTTTCTCGAGACCGTTTAAGAGTCGCAAGTAAAACTCTGTACCGATGACTTGCAAAATAATGGAGACCGTGTAACTTTTACCGCCTGCCACGCGCCTGGCGTGCGGGTTTGGGACAAAACCCATCTCGGTCATGGCAGACTGCACACGTTCTCGAGTTTCTGGACGCACGCTTTTGTGGTTGTTTAAAACCCTCGAGACCGTTCCAACACCAACCCCTGCCTTTTCTGCCACCTCTTGAATCGTGAGCTTCACACTGCTCCTTCGACATCACTGTTCTTTGGAAATATTTCCAAGCTGTGTTTCACAAGTTCAATTTCAAATCTCGAGCCATCAAAACGTTGAGTGTAGCGTAACACGAAACACAATCTCGAGGGCTTGAAGGTTGTGAGCAGCCTCGAGCGGCTAAGTCCAGATTAAGTGCCTTTCTTCAAAGTGATCTCAACCTTCGCAAAGCGTTGGTTTGGGAACAAAAGGAGGCATGTTGAACATGCAAAGAATTTCATGGAAATTAAGTCTTTTGGTATTGGTTACAAGTTTTTCATTGGTGGCTTGCCCAAGCCCAGACCCACAACCACCAACACTTGGAGCATCGCCAAAAGCAGGTAATGTGCAACTGGTCAACTGGAACGAATTGCATCCAGAGATTGGAAGTTATCAAATCAAACCCCCAGGCAAAACCCCAATCACCTTTGGCTCGATTGATACCACTGGGCATCTCAGCTATAAATTGCCTGACACGCTGGGTTATGAAGCCGCAGCCTCTCAACTTTTTGGTACAGCCTGCACCATCACCCCAGCCAACAGCACGTTTGTACCCGCGTATTTCTTTGTCAAATCACAAAATGATCCGTCAAATCATTTGTTGTTGAGTGCAAAATTACAGTCAGGCAGCACACCAACCGTCAATGACCAGTATTTGGACGGTTGGGTGTTTGCGCCCAAAGCCTTCAGCGTAAAAGGCGCAAAAGATTGCGCACCACTGTTAAAAAATTTCTCGTTCGACCTGCAATTTCAACAAGGTTGGAACAACATTTATGACACCGCTGTCAGTCTCAGCGCCGACGGCAAACAAGTCACCGAATGGCATACCACCGCCAGCAACAGCGCCATTCCAGCAGATTTTATCTGGAAACAAGACCCCAATGCAGCCAATGTATTTTCGACGCCTGGACTCACTTCCAGGCTGGTACAAATCTTGAAATAAAACCGCAACAAAACCCTCGAGCTTCGGCAACCACCAAAGCTCGAGGGTTAACAATTTAAAACTGTTCGAGCACCACCTTCAAGCGCTCGAGTTGTGCGGAAAAATCCGTCACGCGACGGTTTTCTTCTTCAATCACTTCCGCAGGTGCTCGAGCCACAAAACCTTCGTTCGAGAGCTTCCCTGTGGCTTGCGCGATTTGTTTTTCAAATTCGATCATGCGCTTTTTGGCTTTCTCGAGCCAATCGTTTTCGTCCACCAGACCTTCAAATGCCACGCGCACTTCAAGCCCGGGCGCGACGCTGGCAAGGGTTTTTCCAGTCAAAGTACCAATTTCGGCTTTGGCGAGCGCTTTGAACGTCTCGAGATTGTTGTTGACCGCCTCGAGTCCCTCACCCGCCACGCCAACTTTGATGGTTTGCGCGGGTGAAAGGTTCAGTTCCGAACGCAAGCTTCGCACGAGCGAAATGGCTTCTTTGACATAACCGAACTCGCGCAACGCGCCAGGGTCTTCGTAACCCGCTTCGGGTGACGGAAACTCGAGTTTTGAAAGTTGTTCTGAATTTGGATTGAGTGCCGCGTAAATTTCCGAGGTGATGAACGGCATGAACGGCGCAAGCATTTTCAGAATACTCTCGAGCGTGTGCTTCAAAATTTCTTGGGTCGCAGGGTTGCCAACCTTCAACGATGGCTTGGCTGCCTCAATGTACCAATCGCAGAATTCATCCCAGGTGAACGCGTAAATCGTGCGAATCGCCGCCGCCAAATCAAACGCCTCGAGTTCACGCGTGGCTTGTTCGATCACCACGTTCAACCTCGAGACAATCCAGCGATCTGCCAGGGTTGGAATCGGATCGCCCGAAGCTGGAATCTCGAGGTTCATCATGGCAAAGCGACTGGCATTCCAGAGTTTATTGGCAAAATTCCGCCCTTGCTCGTAACGCCGCTCATCGTGCTTGATGTCCTGCCCACCCGTCGCCAAAAACGCCCAAGCAAAACGACACGCATCTGCCCCAAACTTGTCCATCAACTCGAGCGGGTCAATGCCGTTGTTCTTGGACTTCGACATTTTCTGACCCTTGGCATCCAAGTACAAACCATGCAAGACAATCGTGTGAAACGGCGCTTTCCCCGTGAACTCGAGTCCTGACATTTGCATTCTGGCAACCCAGAAGAACAAAATGTCGTAACCCGTCACGAGCACGTCGTTTGGGTAAAACTTTTTGAAATCTGGGGTTATTTCAGGCCAGCCCAGCGTCGAAAATGGCCACAACGCACTCGAGAACCAGGTGTCAAAAACATCGGTGTCTCGAGTCAAAACTTTGTCGGCATAACGCGGGTCTTGGTCGCAATCCAAATCAGGATTCTCGAGGCTTGGCACGTACAAATTCCCAGCCTCATCGTACCAGGCTGGCAGTTGATGCCCCCACCAAATTTGCCGCCCAATCGCCCATTCCCGAATGTTCTCGAGCCAATCGCGGTTGACTTTCGCATGGCGTTCCGGCACGAGTTTCATCTCGCCCTTGTCCAGACTCTCGAGCACCTTCCGCGCGGGTTCTTGCATGTTGCACCACCACTGCGTCATCACGAGCGGCTCGACAGGTTCTTTGGTGCGTTCCGAAATGCCAAGACTTACCTTGTAATCTTTGGCTTCAAACAAGAATTCTTGCGCCTCGAGTTCCTTGACCACCAATTTTCTTGCTGCAAAACGCTCGAGTCCCCTGAAGGCTTCAGGCACAAGGTCACTGGTGAGTTTCGCGTTCTTGTCAATCACGCTTGGCATTCCCAGGTTGTGACGCTTGCCAATCTCGAAATCGGTTGGGTCGTGCGCTGGCGTGATCTTGAGGCAACCCGTACCAAAATCCATTTCCACCGCTTCGTCCGCAATGATCGGCACAAAACGATTCGTCAGCGGAATTTGCACGCGTTTGCCGATCAAACTCGAGAAGCGTTCATCATTCGGATGCACCGCCACCGCCTGATCCGCAAAAATCGTTTCGGGGCGCACCGTCGCCACCATCATCTCACCCGAACCATCTTCGAGCTTGTAAATGAGTGTGTACATCTTTCCCTGACGTTCCTCACGATCCACCTCGAGATCGGACAGCACCGTTTGCGCCACAGGGTCCCAGTTGACGATGCGCTCACCACGGTACGCCATGCCCTTATGGAAGTATTGAACGAAGGTGTGCCGCACGGCTCGAGACAAGCCTTCATCCATCGTGAAGCGTTCCCGCGACCAATCCGCGCTGACCCCAAGGCGTTGCAACTGCTTTAAAATCGTGCCGCCGTTCCTGTCCTGAAACTCCCAAACGCGCTCGAGAAACTTTTCGCGCCCCAAATCGTGCCGTGTTTTCCCCTCGAGCGTCAATTCTTTCTCCACCAGCACTTGCGTACTGATGCCCGCGTGATCCGTTCCAGGCAAGTACAACGCCTCGAAACCCGCCATGCGTTTGAAACGCGTCAAAATATCAATGATCGTGTTGTCCAACGCATGACCCAAGTGCAAACTGCCCGTCACGTTCGGCGGAGGAATCACAATCGTAAACGCGGGTTTGCTCGAGGTTTCATCGGCGCGGAACGTGCCTGGTTTAGCCCATTGTTCAGCCCAGGTTGGTTCGACGGTGGCGGGATCGTAAGATTTATTCAGTTCATTCATGGTGTTCACTTCTTTCATAGTATTCGCCAGCTTCTTCTTCAATTACCGAAATTTCAAATTTTCCTAACGGGTTACTTGAGTAAAACTCAACATCAAAAAACGGATGTCCGTAAATATTAGCTTCATTTTCAAAAGTATATTTCCAATTTTCACAAATTATTGAATCTTCTTTAATTTCTAATCTTCCTTCACAAATATCTTTATAGTTTTTGTATATACCTAGTCGATTATAATAGTCTATAAATCTAATTTTACAATATCTTCCCAAAATACTATAAATTGGATTATCATACTCAGAATATTTCCATTTTGTTTTTTCATACTCAGTAGTTGATCCTAAATTTATATTTATTGCAAATCCGCATATTTCATACATTTTTTCAAAGTTCCTTCTTGATTTATTATCTAAAAATTCTAATTTCACTTCATTTAATATTTTATTTCGCAATTTTTCATCAATTTTTAAACGAATATACCTGATTTTTGGTTTTTTTATTAAAAAATATGGAGTTTCAATATAAGAATAGTCGCCAAAAAGTATTGACTGTATTACTTCAAACGAAAACTTCTGAAAATCATGTTCTCTAACTAATTTTACGAAACCTAAATTCGACCATTGTTTCTCTTTTGCTATTTTAATAAGAGCAGAAAAAGATTCTTCCGTGATCTCTCCAGCCTTTCTTTTCTTTCCAAATATTTGAGTAATCGATTTACTCATTAAATTTCGCATTTTCCTCTCTTCTAAAGGAATTTTAGCGGTTAACCAACTAACTTCAAAATAAAAAATAACTTTCATGTTCCATGAATCAGGGATATCTCGAGTATCACCATTCATCGTTTCTTCCTTTCTCACTGTCTATTTTCAATTTAATCTCAAATTCTTGATTCTTGTATACGATTATGACCTGCTCGCCTGCCGCAACTCTATCCAATAAAACTTCCAGGTTCGCCTTGGCTTCTTCTATCGAAACTGTCATGCTCGAGCCTCCTATAGAAATGTCGGTTTTGCGCTAAACATCATCCAATCGCGCCAATTCCGCCTCGAGTTGCGCGATGGTCGGCAAATCCGTCTCGAGGTTTGTTGATTCGCCTGAAAATGTGCCGCAACTTGTGACACAAATACCAATGGTCAAATTCGTGCATTAGTACCTTTTCGTTCTGCCAGTAACGTCGCAACCATTTGATTTAAACTCACGCCATTGCGTTCGGCTTCTTCGGCAAGGTGCTGATGCAAATTGCTGGGCAGCCGCACCACAAAACGCCCACTGTATTTTTTGGCAGCACTCGGAACAGGGATTGGATTCCCTAACTCGAGGTTGACTTTGATCCAAGCATATTTTGCGTCTTCTATCATCTCGAGCGCTTCTTCTAGGGTTTCGCCTTGCGTGATGCAGCCTGGTAAATCTTTGAGTTCGATGGTGTAACCACCTTCAACTTCGGGGTACAACGTGATTGGGTACACGAGCTTTTGGTAATCCTCGAGTTTCAAACTTTTGGTCTTGGTTTTCATTGTGCCTCCAAGTATTCGCGCAAGCCTAAATCTTCGATCATGGTTTTAACGTAATGCGCCTTCACGTGTCTGCCGCTGATTGTTGGTACTGCCCTGGTTCTGGTTTGATCTGGTGAGACAAGAATGTTGGTGTGTTTGCCGCCTGTGCGAAGCGTCCAACCGAAAAACAAGTAAATTTTGATCACGTCTTCAATGTCGGTACTTGTCGGTAACAACAAAAGTTTTTCAATGAGTTTGCGGATTTTAGACATTTAACGTTCCTTTGTGATACTACTCGTAGTGTCATTCGTGGTCAAATTTGGGCAATCTCGCATCATCCAACCGCGCCAATTCCGCCTCGAGTTGCGCGATGGTCGGTAAATCCGTCTCGAGTTTTTGCATTTCAATCTTCATCATCGTTTTCAATCGACGGATATGAAAGGTTAAAAAGATAAAAAGTGTCTTCTTGCTCGTCATGCACAGATGCTTCTTCAAAAGCGACACCCGAAACTTCATCCTGATTTTCAAATTCTTTAGACCAAGAACCTACCCGTACCATGTTTCCATCAATCTCGAGTTTGCCGCTGGCAACATCTTCCCAATCGTGTCCTTCTCCTTTGAAAACCTCACATTCAAGCCCAATCATGCTGCGAACTGGGTTGTCAACTTCAGAAAAAGTGGTTTCAAACTCGTCACGAAATGGCAATCCTTCAATCGAGGCATTCAAGGCGTATTCGCCAACTTCAACAAAGGCGTCACGAACAAAATCAAATTGACTGATGTTTACTTTGGGTGTCTCGAGTTGACGGATCAATTCGAGTCGTTGGGCTTTGAAAGGCTTTGCTGGAGCTTCAAAGTTGTCACTTTGCTCAAACAGAGAAAATGCCAAACGACCTACTGAACCGGCACTAAAATCCGAATTTTTAATCAATTTTCTGGCTTCGTTTAATATTTCCTCGAGCGAATCTGCAAACTTGGTGGCGACGTTAAAGTACATAAACCAACCTGGGTATCGCTCTGAAATACCACCTTTGGGCAATTCTGCAATTCTTTCATCCAGTTCTTGTTCTTCCAATGACTCGAGCATCTCAGGATCGGTTTTTTGTTGCTCTTTACTTTGGATTTTGGTTAACCAATGCACACGAAGGTTGTAATGTGGTTTTTCTTGCCAGTTTGGTGGCAAGTCTGGTGATTTTGGATCGATTTTCATAGACCCTCCTTCAATTTCTCGAGCATCAAATCCAACTTCCATGCCAGTTTGACATCCTCGAGTTTGACAAATTCTTGTCGGTACACTTCATTGGTATCTTCGCCGCCACCTGTGACCACATGCTCCCAGGAATCTCGAGTTTCAAGGGTTTCAAACCAAAAATAATGCCAGAGTTGCGGGTTTGTGGCGCCCATAAAATTTGGTGGGGCTTGAATCAATTCCGAACCTAAAAAAACGGGTTTCTCGAGTTTCAACCCAGCTTCTTCCAGCGCCTCTCGGGTTGCGGCGTGCGCCAGGGTTTCACCGTCGTCAATGCCGCCAGCCACGACTTGAGCGCCAGCGGTCAGTTGCGGGTCGTTGTGGTCAAACACCAGCAGTTCTTTGCGGTTACGCGTGATGTAGCAGACCACCCGCTCTCGAGATGCCATGCGTTTTTTGAGGGCTGGAATAAACGCGTCCATTTCCCAGTCAATGCCTGGTTGCTCGAGTGGCATAAATTCGTGGTGAAAGTTCATGCCAGCATCAAGTTTGCCTGAACTGACCTTATGCGTCCAAGCATCGGACGTGTTCGGATCGACCTCGAGCCAAAAGTAATGTTCTAATTGTGGTCCGTATTTTGAAGATTGCCGAACTCGAGCGCCTAAAAACACGGGCGTTTGGGTCAAACTCAAACCTGTTTCCTCGAGCACTTCACGCAGCACCCCAAGCTCGAGGGTTTCGTTTTCTTCGAGTCCGCCGCCTGGGACTTGCACGCCAGCGTCGGGGTAAAAGTGGTCATGTTTAAACACCAAAATTTCGTCTCGGTTGCGCGTTAAGTACGCCAGCACCCGAGGACGGGCGGTCAATGCCTCGAGCAATTTAGGAAGCCCAACCGCCATGTCCCACTCGAGTTTGACTTGCTCGAGCGGAATAAATTTGTGCTGGTAGGTTCTGGGTTGATCGAATTCGTTGCTCGAGCCATTGGTTGTCCAAGTGTCAGGAGTTTCAGGCTTGGCTTGAAACCAAACGTAATGCACCAATTCGGCGTTGGTCTCCCCTTCCCAACTGAATTCCCAGATTTGAGAATCCAGCAAAATTGGAGGCTCGAGGCTTAAACCCGTCTCAAGTTGCAAAATTCGGCTGGCGGCATCCAATGGCGTTTCAGATGGCTCGAGTGCAGCTTTGACGACTTGCATGGCTGACCAACGCGGGTCGGGTTGCGTGAACACCAGCAATTGTTGGTTTTTAGAAATGTAAAGAACGCATTGTTGTTTCACGGCTGCTCCAATCAAAAAATCCCATCCGCCATTTCTTCATGCGGACGAGACAGGAGTCCCGCGATACCACCGCTTTTCCCCAAAAGGGGCACTCAATCACGCTGTGACGGGCGTTCCCGAAGGGTTCTAATCTGGCAATGCCATTTCTTCCCTTGACCTGCTCGGGCGACGTTCGCTGGCTTCTGCTCAGGATTCCTTTCAGCCTCGAGAATCCCTCTCTTGGAGCGCAACACCAGGTACTGTTCCCGAGGTTTAGTATAGCTCGAGTTTGGTTTTTGCGAAAGTGCGTCAGCAATTTTGCGCATTCGGTAGGCTCGAGTTACAAATTTGAAAACCGAAAAACGTTAACATGCGCACAACATGATAGACATTGCCGATAAACTTCCACATTGGAACACCATCACCCTCTTCCCAAGCCTGGCGTCACCAGAATTTGAAGCGGCGTTTAAAGAGGTATTCGGACATGTTCAAAACCTCGAGCAAATTTGTGATACGCACAACATCCAGAAGCTCGAGACGCCGCCCAGTACCGAAGCTGCACTGAAAGCCTTCGAGGAATATTTTCCAGAATCCGTGAAGTTCATGACCGCCTCGAAGCTGGTCAGCGCCTTTATTTCGTGCTTTACCAGCACCGACTCTAGGAACGATCTGGCGCAAGCCAAAGCCAGCGAGTTGCAACAGGCATATGTGCGCAGCAGCAAAGTCACGACGCGGTTTTACGCTTGGCTCGAGAACATTGATTTAAAACCATTGCTCGAGCAGTCTAAGCTCGCCAAAGACCATCAATTTGTACTCAAGAAAATCCAATCCGACGCCAAGCATCAAATGTCACCGCTCGAGGAGGATTTGGCTGCCAGCCTCAACCCGAGCGGCTCGAGCGCCTGGGCGAAACTGCATGGCAACATCACCTCAAGGTTGATGGTCCAGGTCAGCGATGCGGTGCTGCCCATGAGCGCCGTGCGCGGCTTGGCGCGACATGTCGAGGCGACAACCAGGGAAGATGCCTTCAAAGCCGAACTCGAGGCTTGGGAGACGGTGAGCGTACCGCTCGCCGCTGCCCTCAATTCGATCAAGGGCGAGGTCAACGTGAAAAATGCTCGGCGCGGTTATATCGATTCGCTCGAGCCGAGTTTGAATACCGCCAACATTGACCGCGAAACCCTGAGCGCCATGCAAGCCGCTTGCGTGGCATCGTTCTCAGATTTCAGGCGCTATTTTAAAGCCAAAGCGAAATTGTTGGGGCGCAAAAACGGTTTGCTGTGGTGCGATTTGTTCGCGCCGGTCGGCACAAGCTCGAGCACCTGGACTTACGCCGAGAGTACCGAATTTGTCGCCAAGAATTTTGGCACGTACTCGAAAAAACTCGAGGATTACGCCCGAGAGGCGTTTGACAAGAATTGGATCGACGCCGAACCGCGCAACGGCAAACGCGACGGCGCTTTCTGCATGGGCGTCCGTGAAGGCGAAAGCCGCATTTTAATGAACTTTGAACCGAGCTTGGATAGCGTTTCAACCTTAGCGCACGAACTCGGACACGGCTATCACAACCTCTGCCTCAAAGACCGCACGCCCTGGCAGCGTCAAACCCCGATGACCCTCGCCGAAACCGCCAGCATTTTTTGTGAAACCATCATCATGAAAGCCGCCCTCGCCAAAGCCACGGGCACGGAAAAACTCGGGATGCTCGAGAATGACATTCAAGGACATGGGCAAATTGTGGTGGACATTCATTCGAGGTTCTTGTTTGAATCCAAGCTGTTTAAAGCCAGAGAAAAACGCGAACTGAGCGTCGAAGAACTCAAAAACCTGATGCTCGAGGCACAACTCGAGACCTACGGTGATGGACTTGACCCGAGTGCGCTTCACCCGTACATGTGGGCGGTCAAAGGGCATTATTATTCGGGCGGTTTGTCGTATTACAATTACCCGTACACCTTTGGTTTGTTGTTCGGGTTGGGCTTGTACGCCAAATACCTTCAAGACCCTGAAGCCTTCAAAACCAGTTACGACGATTTGCTCTCGAGCACGGGCATGGCGGATGCTGCAACCTTGGGTGCGCGGTTTGGAATCAATACTCGAGATACGGCGTTTTGGACCTCGAGCCTCGATCAGATTAGGGTCAACATCAACGAATTTGTGGCGTTGGTCGGGTAACTACCACCACTCGAGCAGCACATGAAACTCGAGTGCTGAAACGCCTTGACCCGTTTTGTACTTGCGAACCAAGAGGTACTCTCGCCTCTACGGCATGAACAGGGGTACTACCACATGAACGAACTTGGCTCACAACCATCAGGGCAAGTCTACGCTCAACGGCTTGGTGCCCTGATGCCACGCCAATTCCAGACCGCATTGACAAGGTTTGGTTTGGGCACGTTTGTGGACGCCACACCCGTCTCCCAAGGTCTTTTTGGTCAAAACGTTTTCGTCCGTAGTTCAAAGGGTGAATTCGTGCTTCGCGGTTCGCCGCATTATCCCTGGCAACTTCCCAAAGAACGTTTTGCTGCCACGCTCCTTCACGAGCGCACCACGATTCCTGTTGCCCATCCTTACCTTCTTGACAGCTCGAGTGACATCTTCGGTTGGTCCTATCTGCTGATGCCTCGTCTGCACGGCACAAGCCCTGCTGACCAGCGTTTGACCAACGCCGAGCAGTTCGAGATTGCACAAACTTTGGGTTACAACTTGGTAAACCTGCATCAGTTGACCTATCCATTTGCAGGAGCGTATGACCTTGCATCAGATGGTATTGAGCCGTTCAGCCAAGGATTCGCGCAATGGATCGTTGCGGACATACGGCGCTGGTTGGTTGCAGCTCGAGCAAACGGGGTGGCGACCACAGAAGACGACATCCTATGGGTCGAGCAGGTGATTGAGAAAGCAGATTCAGCCCTTGCGCATCCGTTCCAGCCCTGTTTTGTGATGAATGACTACAATCCTGGCAATGTACTCGTCAGTCATGAACACGGCTCATGGCAGGTCAGCGGTCTTTTTGATTTCATGGAATACTACTTTGGAGATGGGGAAGCTGACTTGATGCGCTTGATTGCCATCTATCTCGAGCAGGGGAAGCAGCAGGGTTTGCGACTCGCTCAGGCTTTTATCGGTAGCTATCTGTCACAGAAACCGGCACGTGCGGGCTTTGCGGAACGCTACGCCCTGTACATGCTGCGCGACCGCTTGATCATTTGGGAATATGGCACACGTCCAGGAAACAACTGGTTCGCTCAAGGTCAATCGTTTCGTGTCTATGCCGAACCCTTTACCATCAGTTGGCGCTTGCTGGGCGTCGCAACCTGAAGACCTGTTGCAGTAAAGGTTCTATCTCGAGCTTCTGAGCCTTGGGTAGAGTCGAAGTGCTCGATTGTATTCCGTGCCTTTGAAATTTAATTCAAATCTTTTGCCAACCACCGCACCATGTTCACCGCAAGTTTGGCATTGTCCAAGTTCGCCCAATTGTTGTACTTGCTGCGCGTGCCATCCGAAAAACTGCCGTCAGAAAACATGCTCGAGTCGCCATAAGCCGCAACCCGACCATTTTGCACGGTGTTGCTGGCAAAATAGGTTTTGCCGTTCACGCCCATGAGCGCCGTCCCGCTCGAGACATCCACGCTTGTACCCACGTAAATTCCGGTTTTGTTGACCCCCTCGAGCATCGGGTTTTTGGTCAGTGGCGCGATGGTCAGCACTGGGTCTTGAAATGAACTTTGCAAGCTGAAACTCAAGCCAAAGATTTTGGCATCGAGGCTTTTTTGATACTCGAGCGGGACATTGGCAGGGGATTTTTGATCCCAACCGTCAAAGACTTCGGGCGAATCCCAACCGTCGTTGTCACGGTCACTGTCACGGTGGTCGGCAATCATCAGCAACCCACCACCGCCAGTCACAAAGCTCGAGATGGCATTGCGTTCGGCGTCCGAGAATGGATTTTGCGGTTCTGGAATCACCAGCACGCCCGCGCCGTTCAGGTCGTTGCTCGAGATGCTTTTACCGGTCAAACTCGAGACTTCAAAGCCAAGTTTTTTCAGGGCGTCCGCCCAATCGCTGTACCCGCCGTCGATGCGCCAATCGCTGTTGCCTGCGGCTTCGTGTTTGGTCAGATCGAACAGAATGCGACGCTTGCCGCCGCTCGAGGTTTGGGTGGTCATCGGCGTTGAAGGTGCTGGTTTTAACGGGCTTGGACTGACAGAACTTAACGGAACGCTCGAGTCGTTTGCCACGCCTGGGCTGGGTTTGGAAATCTTGAAATCTGCGGCATTGTTGTCCGAATCCATTCCGTCGGGAACTCGCGCCAAGCTCGAGCCTGAAGGGGTGTCTTTTGCGGCTTGAGCTTCGCCTTTGGCTTTGCCGACATTGCCATAAGCCACGGCATCCACAATACTCGAGCCATTAAGCAGTTGCACCGCTCCGCCTTTGTTGACCAAGTTTGCAGCTTCGTTGATTTGATTTGCGCCAGCCACCGTGTTGTCCTGAGCAACCACGAAATAACCCGATCTTGGAATGCTGCCCTCGAGTTTGATGCTGTTCGTGAGGTTGCCCTTGCCGTTCTGGGTTTGAATGCTAAAACCACTCAAACTGCTGCCAGCCGCACCTTTTAACTCGAGGAAACTGCCGTGATCTTCGCCAGGGCTGTCGTAATACATTTCGTTGATGACAATTTTGCTGGTTTGCGCTTTCGCCGAAAGTGCGACCAGACCGATTGAGCCGAATGCCAAGGCGACGGCGAATTGAGAGGTGATTTTCACGGATTCAGATTACTCGAGATTGATGGAAGACATCTGAATCAAACCTTAAGCTCGAGGGTAATACGCACTGATCGCCGCGCCGATCAGTGCCAAACCCGCGCCAACCAAGCTGGGCATGTCAGGAACTCGAGCATCGATCAGCCAACTCCAAAGCAGCGCCAGCACGATAAACATGCCGCCGTATGCGGCATAGGTGCGTCCAAAGTCGAACGAGGCGGGTTGCAACGTGGGAATGATGCCGTAAAGCACCAAAATCAACGCACCGAACAGACCAAACCACCACGGGCGACTGAAACGCAACCACAACCAGATCAGGTATCCGCCGCCGATTTCGGCAATGCCAGCCAGCACAAAGAGCGCAATCGAACGAATCATGGGTTCAGTGTATTGCAGCCTCGAGCTTTAAAAGCTGACACCAATTTTTGCCAGGTCGGTTTTGAATTCTGCATCGCTGCTGATCCCGCCGCGCAAGGCTTTGGTGATGCCTTTGGCGTCGATAAAAAAACTCCAAGGTTGTCCGTAAATGCCGTAGCGTTTGGTCACGGCGTCGATTGTGTCTGCCTTGCTCGAGCCTTGTGGTGGGTTGACCAGCACGTGCGAGAAGGTCCATTTTTTGGGTTTGACAAAGTCAATCACCTCTTGGGCGGCTTGCGTACCGTCACGGCTGACCGCCAAGAACACGAGTTTGTTTTTCAGTTTGGCAAAGCGTTTTGACAAGAGTGGCATTTCAACCGCGCAGACCTCGCACCAGGTTGCCCAGAAGGTCACGATCATGGGTTTGCCCAAAAAACTCGAGCGGGTCACAAGTTTTCCTGCGGTGTCGTACATCGTAAAATCTGGTGCGGCTTGATTTTGGGCGAAGCCAAAACCCAGTGTGAACACGAGCAGCAAGATCACAAATTTCATACGGTTACCTCGAGTTTCGGAATTGCACAAGTTTATTTATGGGTCTGAGGCGCTTTTGAATTTCTGTCATTAAAGAGAACCTCGAGCGTCTGACCAGGCTTGATTTCTGGGTGGCATAACGCCATGCTAGAAAAAAACTGACGGCTGAAACCAAGGTCAATCCAGCATACAGCCAAGCCATGTGGCTTGCGAACCAAATCGCCAATGGTGTGCCTGCCAACACACCCAGAATGATCGGGGCGATCAATGGCACGCAACACGGGCTGGTCAGGCAGGCAACGCCGACCAAGACCGCACTCAAGACCGAATTGGGTTTTTGCGGCTGGAGATTGTTCGTTTGCTTGGTTTCACTCGAGCAACCACAACCCGCGTCGCTCGAGGTGGCAGGTTGGCAGGCGGCAAGTCCGTCTTTGGTGTTGCAGGTTTGTTCTGAGGTCATTCAGACACTTTCTTTAAAACTTGCGGAAAATCGAGCATTGCCCCGACCAATTTGGTTTTTAAGGCGGTGTCCCCAGCGGTTTCAAACATTTCCTCGAGCACTTCGGGTTTGGGTGCTCCAACCAAAACGGTTTTTAGCATTTCCTTGACGCCATTTCCCTCCAGACTCAGCCATAACACGCCGTTGTTGGCTTCAACCTCGAGTTTGAAATGGTAAAACGGGCAGCACAGGCGTTCGTGGTTGATA
Source organism: uncultured Deinococcales bacterium (assembly GCA_964247135.1). Taxonomy (GTDB): domain Bacteria; phylum Deinococcota; class Deinococci; order Deinococcales; family JAAFIG01; genus JANXTZ01. The sequence continues at coordinate 27,031 of CAXTTL010000004.1, forward strand.
AAATTTGCCAAGTCCATAAAGTAGTTTTTTTGGTTGGGCAGCCCAAAGGCGTAACCTGTGGGCAATTCCTTGACTTTTTGCACCGCCTGAAAAATCTGGGTTGAGTTTAAGATGTGCTCATCACGGTTTTCTGCCGGTATCGCCGAATAATTGCAGACCAGCGGTGATTCTTGAGGGTTCATATTGCCTCCTTCAAAAGTGTCTTTTGACACCTCAGGTTTTGATCCTAAAACTTAAAGTGAACTTGAAGTCAAGGGGGCATTGTGGAAACAAGATTGAGCATTGGTGACGTGGCTCGAGCGGCGGGCATCGCAACCTCGGCGGTGCGCTACTACGAAAGCATCGGTTTGCTGCCGGCTCCAGCCCGCCAGGGTGGTCAACGGCGTTACGAAACCAGCGTCATCAAAACCATTGGCTTTATTCAACTGGCGCAACACGCCGGATTTTCGATGCTCGAGATTGAAACCCTGCTGCATGGCTTCCCGACCCAAACATCTCCGAGCGCACGTTGGAAAGAACTGGCGGAGCATAAGCTTTTGGAAATTCAAATCCAACTTGAACGCATCCTCGAGATGAAACGCACGCTCGAGGAAGGGCTGAAATGCGGCTGTTTGACGATTGACGAATGCAGTCCGAATTGTGCGTTTTGAATTTGGCTTAATTCAGTGGACTTTTTCAACAAAATCAGTTGTCTTGAAAAAGATATGATTAGGCTATTTCTGTGACAAAAAACAATGTCAATGTTACTCGAGGCGATTTTGGTAGGCTCTTAATTCCTCATCACTTAACTGGTTGGGTTGCACCAAGCGATATTGCCGTTCCTGTGTCAAACGCACACCGTCTTGGGTTTCTTGAAACCCGAACAATGCGATTTTACCCTCTGAAATAAATTGAGCACCAATGGAAAGACAGATTAAACCTGCAAACTTATGATTGCAAAGGGCTATGTCTTGCTCAATTTGCACAATGCTCAAGCGATCAGTACCACCCTTGGCTTGGACAGGAAAAACGTGGTGAGCACCTCTTCTATCCAGACCAACATAAATTTCATCAGTTTCAACTTGTCCCATACCTGGAACAGTGGTGCGAAGATGATTTTGCAAGCTGTATGAGGTTACACCTGTAAAAATATCAATCAGACGGTTGTACCGCAATTTTGCTAACAGTGCCTGCTCATCATTGCCACAATAACGCAAGACCAAACCTGGTGTCGAATCGGGAATTTTGGTTTCAACAAGCAATGGATTGGGTACAATAGGCGCATCTGGAATTAATGCGAATTGATACTGCCCACGTCCAGCAGGACGAATCACCCAGACTTCACCTTCTGGGGCAGTCCTGGTAATACTGAGCGGGAAATTGGCTCGATAACGAAATGAATAGATCAGATCACCTAAATTTTTAGGTAAAGCAATACCAAGAATGGTAGCAACTCGAGTGAGTTCTTCACGTTCAAATGCAATGGTACGAGTACCATTTTGATAACGTTTTACAAAAATTTCTTCAATGATTTGTGCATAACGATTTTGTTTTGCCATTATTTTTCTTACCCTCGCCAACGTAGCACAACAACTTCTTCGCGCAGTGATTCTTGGGTGGTCGTCGAAAATCGCGTGCGAAACAAATCAATGCTTACCAACTCGTAACCGAGTGACTGTGCGATTTCCGCAACAATTTGCCCTGTACGAATAAGAACACGCAGATACGAAGCCTGATCGCCAACGACATAACCAAGGTACGCTCCTGGACGTAACACGGAACGTAGCGCCATGAGATGCCGAACAATTCCACCAAAATAAAGTTTAGTCACTCGAGCATAGAGTTTTTCAAAGCCACTGGTTTTCTCGAGTTCAATCCTGCGATTTTCTATTGCATTGGCAAGGCTGATGATGGAATCAAATTTTTGAACCCACTGGTCATCATCGTCGTTTTTGTAAACATTACGGGTGTTGGAACGTAAAAATTGTTGTTTCTGGTTTTTAAGATCGCTTTTTGTTTTCAAAAAATCCAGCAGCACAGACTCTAAACGTGTTGTGCGCGTATAGTCTTTCTCGTTTGGGTATGGTGGCGAGGTAAACACAGCGTGAATGCTGTTCGGTTCAATAAGCGAATCAATCACTCGAGCGTCAGCATGAAACACATGGCTTTCAAAAGTTTGAAGGTTTTGAACAGTTCGTAAATCTCCTGCCATGTCTTTAATATTGTTTAACCAAGCACCAATAACGTCTACATCAAGCTTTTTCTTGGTACTCACCCCAACTTCTGGACCAAATCGTAAATTGCTGGCATCTGCAACAACAGTTTTTGCAAGTGCTAACAATTCGTGTGCCAGAAACCTTTCATTGTGCATTTCGAGCAGACATTCTTTTAAAACAAGGGCTTTATGCAGTGGTAATGGGCTGATCGAATCGGTTAAAAGTAACGATTGGGCTTCATTTGGCAACTCACGGTAAGGTTGGTCTTTGGTTTCAAGTAAATTTTTTGCAGCTTGAGCTACGATTCGCGCGTGTTGCAGCAAACCGTTTGGGTCAGGAGACCAGTCCGTTTTTGTGTGGGATGCAAAATGTGCCATTGCGTTCGCATCCACTCCAAAAGCTCTAAAACCAAGTTTTTTCGCCTCGAGGATGGTCGAACCTGTTCCGCAAAAAGGATCAAGAATGGTCTGACCCGCCTGTAAATCCCAGTGGTTCAAATAATCTCGTACCAGGTGTGCGGGAAAGGACAACACAAAACGATACCAGTCATGAATGCCACGATCCTCGAGCAGTAAACGATTGGAGGGATTGGAAATAATTGGAAGTTCAAAAAGTGATTGCAAAGGATTTCCTCTTGGGTAACATGTTAAACCTCGAAATGCCAGGTTTGTATTTGCATTCACAGTACCACTTGCCAGAAACTCGAGTCGGATGCTACGGTAATCGGGTGATTGTCCTTTCCCCGCGACCAAGCCATAACGCCCACGGATTGCGGTGTCGCTGGGTGTAATTCAGGTTTGTCCCTCGAGAATTTTATTCCGAACCCGCACGGTTCGGATTTTTTTATGCCAAGGAGTGTTATGCGCCGTTCACAACTGCACGCCCCAACCATTCGTGAAAACCCAACCGAAGCCGAAACCGTCTCGCACCGTTTGTTGTTGCGGGCTGGCTTTATCCGTCCACTCTCGAGCGGGATTTATTCGATGCTGCCCTTGGGTTTGCGCGTCAAACGAAAACTTGAGAATATTGTTCGTGAGGAATTAAACAACATTGGGGCGCTCGAGTTTGATTTGCCAAGCCTGCAACCAAGCGAAATCTGGAAAGAATCCGGGCGCTGGAATGCGATAGGCACGGAAATGTTGCGGCTGCGCGACCGCTCTGGGCGCGAGATGTGCCTGGGCATGACGCACGAAGAAATTTTTACGGGGCTGGCAAAAGAGTTGCGCTCGTACCGCGAGCTGCCCAGCATTTGGTATCAGATCGCGCGAAAATTTCGGGACGAACCGCGCCCACGCGGTGGCATGATTCGCTTGCGCGAGTTCACGATGAAAGACAGTTATTCGTTTGCGATTGACGAGGCGGGTCTGGACGCGCAATTTGACGCGCACGAAAGCGCCTACCGAAAAATATTCGAGCGTTGCGGACTCGAGTTCGTGGTCGCCAGCGCCGACAACGGTTCGATGGGCGGCAGCGCCTCCAAAGAATTCGTGGCGCTCTGCGAGGCGGGCGAGGATTGGGTGGCGATCAGCGCGGGGGGTTACGCCGCGAACCTCGAGGTGGCAACCAGCATTTTAGAGCCTGTGAACGACGACCATGCCAGCACGGTGCTCGAGGAATTCGCCACGCCAGATGTTCACACGATTGATGACCTCGAGCGCTTTGGCGTGCCAGCAGTTCAGCAAATGAAAACGCTGGTCATGATGGCGCAGGGCGAACCGATTGTGGTGATGCTACGCGGCGATCATCAGTTGAACGAAACCAAACTCGCTCGGGTTTTGGGGACAGACGATTTGCGCCCAGCCGAGGCGTTTGAAGCCCTCGAGATCATGGGCGCGAATTTCGGTAGCCTCGGACCGATTGGCGTGAAAGCCAGGATCATTGCCGATAAGGCACTCGAGGGAAGGCGCGGTATGGTCAGCGGGGCAAACAAAGACGGTTTTCATGTGCGCGGACTCGAGCCAGGACGGGATTTTCAGGCGCGTTTTGTCGATGTGCGCAGCGTCAAAGCGGGAGAACTCGCGCCCGGTGGCAGCGGAGTTCTCGAGGTGCGGCGCGGTTTGGAACTCGGGCATATTTTCAAGCTCGGGACAAAATACGCGGCGGCGCTGGGCGCGACCGTGCAAACCCAGGAGGGCAAATCTGCGCCGCTGGTGATGGGGTCTTACGGCATCGGCATTGAACGTCTGATGGCAGCCGTGATTGAGCGTCACCACGACGAGAAGGGTTTGAAATGGCTGCCGAACCTCGCGCCGTTTGAAATGATGTTGCTCGAGCTTGGCAACACGAACGGCGCGGCGACAGCGATTTACGAAGATTTAAGAAAAGCGGGTTTTGACGTGCTGTTTGACGACCGTGACGAACGTGCAGGCTCTAAATTTTCCGAAGCCGAATTGTTCGGCATTCCCATTGCCATCGTGGCGGGCGCAAAAAGTTTGGAACGTGGCGTGCTCGAGGTGCGAAACCGAATTTCAAATGAGGTCACTGAAGTCAAACTCGAGGATTTGAAACGTTTTTTGATGGATTGGCGAACAGCAAACACGGGAATTCAATCGTGAACGTCTTGTTTCTCGAGGTGACGCTCGAGCGGCAAGATCAAAACGTGATTGAAATTTTGCAAGCGGTCAAAACCCAACTCGAGGCGCAATCGGGTTGCCAGCAAGCGCGATTGCTCCAAAACACCCAAGACCCGAATGTGTTGCTGCTCGAGAGCACTTGGGCGCTCGAGATGCCGGAAGTGATTGACGGTTTTCCGCTTGAAGGTTTGAAATGCCGCCGTTGGGCTTTTGAATCCATTTAAACAAATTTTAGTGCTGATGGCGCAAGAGGTTTTCCAAACGATCCACCAGGTTGAGTTTTGAGAGCGTCCTCATGCGGCGGTGAGCGCCCTCGGTGCGAACTTCGGCTTCGATTCGACCGGCTTGCTCGAGGTTTTGCAATGCGGCTTCAAAATGCCCCAAATTCTTGTTGGCTTGCGCCAAAGTGCGGCGCACCGTGGCTTCCAGAGCACGCATTTTGGTCTGCACGGCAAGCTCGAGCGCGGCGCCGGCAACCTCCTCGGCTTCTTGATCCTGACCCTGCGCCAATCGAATCTGAGCCAGAATCGACAAGCACTGGGCTTCGCCCTCATTAATGCCCTGCGCCCGAAGCAGCTCGAGCGCCTGGTTGACTTCCAGGAGGGCTTCCTCGAGCTTGTTCAGACCAATCAGGATTTCGGCGCGGTTGACGCGGTTGCGCAACTTTAAATCCTCGAGTTTGAGTTCATTGCACAGTTTTTGTGACCGTTCGATGGTGTTCAACCCCGCCTGAAACTGCGACAAACCGTTGCACGCCACCGCCGCGTTCGAGAGCGCGATGGCTTCACGCACGCGGTCACCCAGAGACACGGCGCGTTCGATGGCTTCCTGGGCGTACTCGAGCGAGGTTAAATTCTGACCCAATTGATGGTACATGACGCTGATGTTGTTCAGACAAGAACTGACCATCGCATGGTCTTGAAGCTCCAAGCTCAGCCTGTAGGCTTCGTTGACCAAACCCACCGCGCGTTCCATATCACCAAACCAGTTGTGAACCTGGGCAAGTAAATTCAAGCTGTCGCGCTCGAGCACCTGATTGAGGTTGTTGCGGGCGATCTCGAGGGCGCGGGTCAGCGGCTCTAGACTCTGTTCGGGTTGCCCTGACATCAAAAACGCGTGCGCCAATGAGCGCAAGGCTAAACCTTGTCCCAACTCGTCAGCGTTTGATTCGGCTAACTCCAAAGCTTGACGGCTTAAGGCTTCGCTGGCTTGACGGTCGGTGTACCGAGTCTGCCAGGCGCTTTGATTGAGTTCCTGAACTGTTTTGCTCATACGTCACCGCCAATCAACAGCGCCAGAACCTGAGTGCAGCAAGTGTTGGAAAAAACGCAGAAGTGAGGCATCAATTTCCACTCACCGCCCAAGTGACGGCGGCATTGAACAACAGCCCACCAGCCCAATCGAGTTTTGAGGCACCGTTGTCACCCAGCATCAACGCCACGCGTCGTCCTGGCGCAGTCATGCCGACCATTGCTGCCCCTTTGTCGTAAGCAAAGATCGTTGACAGGCTCGAGTTTGAGCTGAGCGTGGCAATCTTGATGGCGGTGGTTGCAGGTATTCCGAATGACAGCATGTCAGGGCTGGTATAAGACGCATAAGTCCCAGAGTACAAGCCTGCCGTCAATGGATGCGTGCCTGAAACGTTGATGTTGTTTTCTAAGGCATACGCACCGGTATTCGTCTGAAGATCAACCATACCCATATCGTCAAACAACAAACTTTCCCAGACAATCACTGGAGCACTGACATTGCGAAATTTGGTGTTGACATCGGTAGCAGTCACCGTTGAAGAAATCACAACCAAATCCTTTGCCGTTGCATCCGTCGTTTTTGATAGCAGTCCTGTCACCAGGCTCACGGTGTATCCCATATGCTCGAGGATGTACTTGACGGCGGCATCGCCAGCGTTCAAGGTGGCTGAGCCAACCACCAACAAGGCTTTTTTGAACGAAAAATCTGGCAGTTGCTGCATGGCATAAGCCATGCTGACCATGCTGTAACCACCTGGATAGACTGCTGCACTGTCGATCAGGTACTTTTGCAAATTGGGGCGATTAACTGCTGCGGTATCCATCATCATCAACGCCAACAATCCCGAAATCTGCGGTGCGGCAAACGAAGTCCCGCTCCCGTAACCACCCGCATTGCCAGGCAACGCACCATAAACCAGTTCTCCAGGAGCGGTAATCTCGAGCGCGGAGCTTTTGTTGGAAAAGATTGACAACAAACTGGTCGAAGCCACGCTGCCTACACTGATCAAATACTTCTCAAACGGAGCCGTTTTTGCGCGTTGTGCCGGATAGGTCAGTGTGGTGCTGCCATTGTTACCAGCCGAAACCACCACATACACGCCACGACTAGTCGCATAATCAATTTCCGCCTCGAGCGCTGCATTGTCTGTGGTTGCCCCCAAACTGAGGTTGATGATCTGCGCACCTTTTTGAATCGCCCAGTCAATGCCTGAAACCACATCGGTTTCGCTGCCTGAACCATCGGGTTTCAGTACCCGAATCGGCAAGATCGTGGCTTTGGGCGCCATTTGCAGAATTACGCTGGAAATAAACGTGCCGTGACCATAACCGTTGCCACCTGAAACTTCTTGAGGATTAAAGTCAAAATCAACAAAATCAAACCATTCGGTTGAAGGCGCCAAACGACCCGCAAACGCCGTATGTGTTAAATCGATACCACTGTCAATCACAGCAATTTTTGCGCCAGCACCAAAGTTTTTTGAAACAGCCTGAGCTGCGGGCAAACGGCTTAAATTCCAAAGATAACGGTTCTCGCTTGGCATGGTGGGCAGTGTTGTGGTGCTACCACTGCTCCAGGAAGACCAACCGCTGCCCCAACTGGTCCAACTACTGCCCCAAGTGCTCCAACTGCTACCCCAGGTGCTCCAGGCTTCACTGCCCACAACCCGAGGTAACTTCGTGGACTTGCTTTCTGGTAACTCGAGTGCTCCGGTGTTGGCTTCAAACGCAAGTACCTCCGCATTTGCTGCTGGCGCACTGTTCACCCCGAGCACGGCAAAACCTGCCTCTGGGTGAAAGACTTGCACCTTGCCAGAATATAAAGACTCGAGGGCTGCAATATTGTCAGTCGCAGCCACTTTTAAAGTCAGGACGTATGGATAGCCGCCCTGATCTATGGAAATCTGTGTGGTACCGCAACCAGTCAGGAACATCAGGGCGCTCAAAAACGTTGGCGCCAACCAGTATGACCTAAGACGACCTTTCTGGTTTTGTAAGCCTTTGTCAATCAAAACTGAATGCTTCATGAAGTTAGATTACGAAAGGTTTATCACCGTTTTCTTACTCTGACCACATTATTTTTCTCGATTGGTGTACGAGATAGAATACTTAATTTTGGTAAACTTCAAGACTTTAGATCACTTCAAAACACCCAAATCAATGTGCTCGGAATCGTTTCAAATCTCGAGAAGCCGCAGATCAGATCAGGATTCCAACCCGAGGCTTTGGCTTGTCGAACGTGATGGTTGGTCTTCCAAAACCAGAACCTCGAGCCTCAAAACACAGGCTCGAGGTTCAAGGTTTAGCAGTTGACTTCCTCAATCGTCGTCATTGCTGGCGGCGGCGGTGGCACGGTTGCCCGCCTGCCACTCGAGTCCAGCCCAAATAAAATCGTCAATGTCACCGTCGAGCACATTAAACGGATCGTGACGCATGACGCCCGTGCGGTGGTCTTTGACGTACTGCTTGTCGAGCACATAAGAGCGAATCTGACTGCCCCATTCAATCGATTTTTGCTGCCCGCGCAATTTATCTTCGAGGTCGCGGCGTTTTTTGTCTTGCTGCTCAAACAACCTCGAGCGCAAGACCGTGAAGGCTTTGTCTTTGTTTTTCAGTTGGCTGCGCCCGTCCTGGCAGACGACCACCAGCATTTCCGGTGTGCCTGCCTTGTAGGTTAATCGCACGGCGCTGTCGGTCGTGTTGACGCCCTGCCCGCCGTGACCGCCGCTGCGGAAGACATCGATGCGCACATCGGCAAGGTTGATTTCGACTTCAGACGCGTCCTCGATTTCGGGCACGATTTCGATGTTGGAAAAACTGGTTTGACGTTTTCCTTGCGCGTTAAACGGCGAAACCCGCACCAGGCGGTGAACGCCCGCCTCGGCGCGAAGCAGACCGTAAGCCCGTTCGCCGCGCACGATAAATTCGGCTTCGGTGATGCCAGCCTGTTCGGCTGCCGCGACATCCAAAATCTCGACCGCAAAATCGTGACGCTCGGCAAAACGCCGCATCATGCGCAAGAGCATTTCCGCCCAGTCGTTGGATTCCGTGCCGCCCGCCCCAGGTTTGATGGTGATGATCGCCGCAGAATCGGCATGACCGACGTTAAACAGCGTCTCGCGGTACAGGTTTTCAACCCGAGCCGTGGCTTCATCCACGTCCGGCTGCAAACCCGCAACCTCTTCGGGGTTTGCCATCTCGAGCATTTCCGAAAGCCCCGTCACGTCCGACTCGAGCTTGGCAAAATCATCGACCACGCGTCGCGCCCGAGTGCTTTCTTGCGTGACCTTGCGGGCGTTTTCGGGGTCGTTCCAGAGGTTTTGGTCGTTCAGTTCGATGTCAAGTTGGCTTAAGCGTTTTTGTTTGCCAGGGATGTCAAAGATACCCCCGAAGGGCTTCAATTTTTTCTTGCAATTCGATCATGGTTTTTCTCCTTCAAATCTCTCGAGATCAAACTCGAGCACGAAGAGGAAGCTTATCACAGAGAAGGGAACGATTTGAAACCCCATATCGTATTCTCGAGGTATGACCAACGAAATCCCAGCCATCAAACTCGAGAATTTGCACAAACAATTTGGTGCGGTGACTGCCGTCTCGAGCATCAGTTTGAACATTGCGCAAGGGCAGTTGTACGGCTTATTGGGTCCAAACGGCGCGGGCAAAACCACAACCTTGCGTATGATCGCGGGCTTATTAAAACCTGACACCGGCGATGTGCAGATTCTGGGAAAGAGCGTGACCAAACAACCCAAACTGGCAAAGCAACCACTTGCATATTTACCAGACGATCCGCTCTTGTACGGCAAACTCCGCCCGCTCGAGTACCTGGAATTTGTGGCGGGACTCTGGGGCATTAACGCGGACACCGCTGCACCCAAAGCCGCCAGCTTGCTCGAGTTGATGGGTTTGTGGAACAACCGTTTTGAATTGATCGAGGGTTTCTCGAGGGGCATGAAACAAAAACTGGCGCTGGCTGGCGCGATGGTGCACGAACCCAAAATCATGATTCTGGACGAGCCGTTAACCGGTTTGGACGCTGCGGCAGCGCGGCAGGTCAAAGATTTGCTGGTCGATTACGTCAAAGCTGGCAACACCGTGGTCTTGACCACCCACATTCTCGAGGTGGCAGAACGACTGGCAGACCGCATCGGCATTATTGCAAGGGGCGCTTTGATCGCCGAGGGAACGCTCGAGGAATTGCGCGGGCAAAGCCATGAGGTCGGGGCTTACGGCGCGAAAGCCTCACTCGAGGACGTCTTTCTCGAGTTGACCGGCGCGGGTGAAGCACAATGACCGCTGTCGGCAGCTTGCCGTGGTTGATTCGCAACGAATTGCGTTTGTCTTGGCGTGCCCTGACCGCCAAAACAAAACCCTGGGTCTGGGCGGTGCTGATCGTTTTGGGACTTGCGGCGGTGATCGTTCCCGTCTTTTTTTTGGCGCAGGATATTCGCGGAAAACTGGCATTTCAAGGCGCACCACCCACCATTGCCTTGGTCTTGGCGCAAGCTTTTAGCCTGGTCACCTTCACCTTGCTGCTTTCGGGCAGTATCGCCTCGAGCGTCGAAGCCTTGTTCGAACGCGGCGATCTGGATTTACTGGTCTCCAGCCCACTCGATTCCAAAGTGATTTTTGCCGCTCGAGCCTTGTCGGTCGCGTTAAAAACCTTCCTCGGCAGTCTGGCGTTTATCTTGCTGGCGGTGATTGCCGGACTGATTCTGGGCATCTGGCAAATTCTGGGGTTGATTCCGCTCCTCGCTGCCATTTCCCTGATCTCGAGCGCCTTTGGGATGTTGTTGACCTTGGGTTTGGTGCGTTTGATCGGGGCGCGTCGCGCCAAAACCGTGGCGCAGGTTTTGAGCGCCGTGGTCGGTGCAGCCGTCTACATCGCATCGCAAAGTTTTAGATTTCTCGGCAACTCGAGCGCCACCAGCGGCATCACGGGTTGGATCGTGAACCTGCTGAGGGGCAACGTGGACACCTCGGGTTTTTGGTGGCTGCCCGCTCGAGCCGCGTTTCTGGACCCAATCGGTTCTGTTCTGATGCTGGCGCTCGGCGCGGTTTTATTGTGGTTCACGACCAATTTGGTGCACAACACCTTTATTCTTGGCACGCAAACCGCCACGATTGGCGGCGGCAAACGCCTGGTGGCAAGCAATTCAAGCTCGAGCAATAAACCTGTCAAATTCGCTTCGGGTTTGACCCGCGTCGTCATGAACAAAGAATGGCGTCTGATCGCCCGCGACCCGTACCTGATCTCGCAACTGGGTTTGCAAATGCTGTACCTGCTGCCCGCCGTTTTTGTCTTCTGGCAACCTGGTTCGACCAAATACAGTCCTTTCGGCTCGAGTTTTACCAGTTTTGCCGTCAACGTTTTTATCGTGCTGCTCGGCGGAACGCTGATCTCGAGGTTGACCCAAATTATTGTCGCTGGCGAGGAAGCCCCAGAGTTGCTCGCCATGAGTCCTGCGGGTGGCGAAAATTTACGCTGGATCAAATTCGCTGGCGTTTTGCTTCCCACGGTTTTACTCTTCTCGCCGCTGTTGGTCTTGGTCGTGGTCAGGAACATGCACCCATTGGTTGGCTTGCTGGCGTTTTTTGGCACTGTTCTATCACTTGGCATTTTGCAAGTCTGGATGGCAAAACCGCAACCTCGAGCCGACCTGATGAAACGAAACGGACGCAGCGATTTTCTGACGGGACTGATTCAAGCCCTGATTACCTTCGCCTGGCTTGCCGTGGTTTTGGGACTCGAGTCTGGGCAGTGGTGGGGCTGGCTTGGGCTGGGTGTTGGGTCGTTGCTGCCGTTGGTGTCGTTGTTGCGTCCACGCTCGAGTTTGGGGTATTAGGTTTTTTGCGCCCGCTCGAGCAAATCCAACACACCAACTGCTCCTGCCCATTTTTTTAGATATTCAACATCGAGATTTGCTTGGGTTCGTAAAATGCCAAGAATGTCATTCCACTGGCGCTCACTGGTTTCATCACCCAAGCGATACCACTCGAGTTTCCCAAGCAACACATCTTCGGCGGTCATGAACGACAAGCGCTCACCAGAGCGTCGGTCTAACGCCACACGGTCATACTCGCGGGGTTTTAAAACAAAAAAATCCAATTTAGTCCCAGTCTCGAGGTGCAAAGCATTGAAGCTCGAGTGTTGGGTGATGGCTTCTGAAACCAGAATTTCATCAATGTAAAAATCTGGTCGCAATGCCGTGACCAAAGCTGATATCTGTGCTGGTTTTAAATCGATCACAACATCCACATCCATCGTGGCGCGGTGCAAACCAAAACGTGAACTTGCCACCGAACCAACGACGGCGTGGGGTATTTCGAGGGTACTTAAAATTTCGGCAACAAACTCGAGAACTTCAGAAAATTCTTGACTGCTCAAACGTCATCCCCACGTTCTCGTAAAGCAATTCGGTATCGTTTCGCCAAATCCTCGCCGTAATTCAAACGCACCCATTCAATTCGCGCTTCAATTTTTGAAAATCGCTTCTCGAGTTCGGTGCGCGACAGGTTGATGATGTACGCCGAGTACGCGAACGCCAGCCGCATTCGTTCGTCGGGCGAACGTTTTCTCTGCAACTCGAGTTGCAAGGCTTCAATGCTGGGGTGCGTGTCGTTCATGCAAGCGCCAACCCTCGAGTTTTGAGATAACTTTGCTTGACGGTTGGTTTGATCGGTTTGGTCAAGTTCAGTTTAAAAATTTTTTCAGTCCGGCTGACGCTGTTGCCCGTGTTTTTCTCGTGAACCAAATGCAGTTCGACATTCTCGAGCGGAATCCCTGCGGGTGCGTTGCGCCGAATCACGTCGCTGATTTGGTTGGCAACGTTTTGGGCTTGAGCGCCTTGGCTTGGGTCAAACGGCACCTTGACCGTGATCTTGACGGTGTTGACGCCGTTCACACGGCTCGAGTTGATGCTCAACCCACCACCTGGCACAATTTTTTCGATTTCCTTTTGCGCATTTCCCAAGGCGCTGATTCCACTTTGAATGGCTGGCGCGTACCGTTGATACAGCAAAAACCCGCCAACACCCAGGGCAACCAGCAGCAAGAAACCGACGGCGAACGAACCGAGCACAAATTTGAGGCATCCATTCATGGGTTTTATGCTACCCGAGAATCATGATTTTGAAGTCAAGGTTGAGGTGTAGCCTCGCTTGAAGTTTGAATCTTGCGCATTCAGGGCTTGCAGTGGACTGATTTAATCTTTGAAGATTACAATACTCCTCGAGATGCCTAATTCTAACGATTTTCTTGCGATCAACACCTTACGCGCCCTGGCGATGGATGCCGTTTGCAAAGCCAAAGAGGGTCATCCTGGAGCGCCGCTCGGCATGGCGCCGATGGCGTATGCGCTGTTCACCAAAACATTGCGCTTTAACCCAAAGAATCCAAACTGGGCGAACCGCGACCGTTTTGTGCTCTCGGCGGGTCATGCCAGCATGGTGCAGTACGGCGTGCTGCACCTCACAGGTTATGACTTGACGCTCGAGGATTTAAAGCAGTTCAGGCAGTACGAGTCGCGGACGCCCGGGCATCCAGAGTTTGGTTTCACGCCTGGGGTCGAGGTCACCACGGGTCCGCTCGGGCAGGGTTTTGGCAACGCGGTCGGTTTGGCGCTGGGCGGTTCGCACTTGGCGGCGCGTTTCAACAAACCAGGGCATGAGGTGATTGATTACACGGTGTTCGGCATTTGCTCGGACGGCGATTTGCAGGAGGGCATCTCGCACGAGGCGGCGAGTTTCGCTGGGCATCTTGGTTTGGGCAATTTGGTGATGCTGTACGACGACAACAAGATTCAACTCGATGGTCCAACCTCATGGGCGTTCAGTGAAGACATCACCAAACGCTTTGAGGCTTACGGCTGGCACGTGCAAAGTGTGGCGGATGGCGACACCGATCTGGCGGGACTCGAGAAGGCGATTGCGGTTGCCAAAGCCGATTCGCGCCCGAGCCTGATTCGGGTTCACACAACCATTGGTTACGGTCTGCCCAAGGCGGGTACGGCGGACGTTCACGGCAAAGCCCCCAGCGCCGCCGAGGTTGAGTCCGCCAAAACAAAACTCGAGTACCCGAATCTGGAACCGTTCTGGGTGTCCCCAGAGGGTGCAAAACCCTGGCAGGAGGCTGGATTGAAGGGTGCTAGCCTCGAGAGCGATTGGAACGCCCAATTTGCGGCGTACAAAACCGTATTTCCTGACCTTGCCGCCGAACTCGAGGGCATCTTGAACGGGACGCCGGTGAATGTGCCGCTCGAGGTCTACCCGAAGTACGATCCGTATGGCAAACCCGTGCGGACGCGCAACGCCAGCCATGACAGCATCAATGCCCTCATGCCCGTTGTGCCAAGTCTGATCGGTGGCAGCGCCGACCTTTCAGGCTCGAACATGACCACGTTTAAAGACGGTGGATTTATCGGCACGGGCGATTTTGCGGGGCGCAACATCCATTACGGCGTCCGTGAGCACGCGATGGCTGCCATCGCCAACGGTCTGGCTCGCACGGGACTGCGTCCATTCGTCTCGACATTTTTCACCTTCTCCGATTACATGAAAAACAGCATCCGCCTCTCGAGCCTGATGGGTCTGCCCGTGATTTACGTGTTCACGCACGACAGCATTGGCGTGGGTACAGACGGTCCAACGCATCAACCCGTCGAGCACCTGGCGGGCTTGCGTGCCATCCCAAACTTGAACGTGATCCGCCCGAGCGACGCGAACGAAACCAGCGTCGCCTGGAAACTCGCGCTCGAGCGCACCAACGGACCGACAGCGTTGGTGCTCTCCAGACAAGACCTACCCGTGTTGATGCCGAACTGGGAGGGAACGCTGAAGGGCGGTTACGTCGTGCAAGACTCGAGCGGCACGCCAGACGTGATCTTGATTGCCACGGGTTCTGAGGTTGGGCTGGCGATGGATTCACAAAGCAAGCTCCTCGAGCAAAACATCAACGCTCGGGTCGTGGCGCTGCCGTGCTGGGATATTTTTGACGCACAACCACTCGAGTACCGCGAAAGCGTTTTACCATCACACATCCGCACCAGGGTCGGTATTGAGGCGGCGGCAAGTTTCGGTTGGGAGCGTTATGTCGGTTTGGACGGCAAGACCGTGACCTTGGATCGTTTCGGCGCCAGTGCGCCCGATGCCGAGGTTTTTGAGAAACTCGGTTTTAACGTCGATAACGTGGTCAAGACGGTGCTCGAGGTGGTCAAAAAATAAGTGAACATCACGATTGAGCAGCTTGATATTTTTTGGCTCGAGGAATCGATCTGGGCGCTTGCCACCCAGATCGATTTGCCTATCGCAAACCATACAGATGTCCAAAAAAATTCAGAGCGCCAACGCTTCCAGCGATGACCTCCAGTGATCCAGGCAACTTGAGGTTAAGAAAATTTGTCGCACTCGAGATGCTCTGGGCTTGCATTTTACCCCACGATTGCTGGTATTGTGCTGCATGTCCCAGGTGCAAAAACTGTTATGTCCATGACTGCCGCCTTACCTCCGCCGTCAATTCTTTTTTGGCATTGACTTCGGTTAAATTGCTCGCGTCTCTCCGCCCCGAAATCAAGTTTTTTGGGGATGGTCAGGTATTAAAAAGGAAATCATGAAAGCGAAACTTGTTTCTCTGGCGGCTGGTTCGGTGCTGGTTTTGGGTTTACTGGCGGGTCAACCGCAAGCCCAACAAAATGTTTTAAACATTTTCAACTGGTCCGAATACATTGACCCAGGCATTGTCAAAGACTTCGAGAAAAAATTTAATGTCAAAGTCAATTACAGCCTTTACGAGTCCAACGAAGATTTAATTTCTAAGCTCGAGGTGGGCGGCAAAGAACAGTACGATGTGGTCGTGCCAGGGCAGTACGCCGTGCCGATCATGGTCAAAAAGGGCTTGCTGTTGAAACTCGATAAAACCCAAATCCCAAATTTTAAAAACCTCTCCAAAAAGTTTGTCAACACCAGTTACGACCCCAACAATGCTTACAGCATCGCGTATCAGTGGGGAACGGTGGGCATTGTTTATGACAAGAAAAAACTGAAAAACCCAGAACAAACTTGGGGTTTGTTATTTGACAAATCCAAGCAAAAAGGCGCGTTTGTCATGATGGACAGCGTCCGGGAAATGATCGGACCCGCTTTGATGTACCTGGGCAAAAGCTTAAACTCGACCAAGCCCGAGGATTTAAAACAGGCGCTCGATATCATGGTCGAAGCCAAAGGTCGCAGTTTGGGCTTTGACGGCGGCGTTGGCGCCCGCAATAAGGTCGCGGCAGGGCAAGCCGTGTACGGCGTGGCTTACAACGGCGACTGTGTGAAGATGCAGGATGAAAACCCAAACATTGGTTATTTTGTGCCCAAAGAAGGCACGGTTGTGTTCGTGGACAACATGTCGATTTCGGCTGGCGCGAGAAACCCGAAAATGGCGCACGCCTTTATCAATTACATGCTCGACCCAAAAGTTGGCGCGAGGTTAAGCAATTACAACCGTTACGCCACACCCAACGAAGCCGCCAAACCGTACATCAATCCCAAAGACGTCAAGAATCCTGGCGTTTACCCACCCGAAAGCATCATGAAAAAACTCGAGTTCATTCTCGATTTGGGCGCAGGCAACAAGCTTTACGACGCGGTGTGGACCAAATTGAAAGCGCGGTAATTGGTGATTGACCGCGAAAGGTTACACGCGCTGCTCGAGAGTGAAGAGCAAACATTTATTGAGCAACACCCAAAATCCAGGGCTTTGTTTGAACGAGCAAAAAAGCATCTTTTGGGTGGTGTGCCGATGCACTGGATGGTGCGTTGGGCGGGCGCATTTCCCGTTTTTGTGGATCGCGCCCAAGGCTCGAGGTTCTGGGATGTGGACGGTCATGGGTACCTCGATTTTTGCTTGGGTGACACCGGCGCAATGACCGGTCACGCGCCGGTCCCCAGCGTAGCCGCCATCTCGAGTCAAGTCGCCAAGGGCAGCACGACCATGCTGCCCAGCCTTGATGGTGTGCTGGCAGCCGAGTTGCTGTCTGCACGTTTTGGACTGCCGTATTGGCAGTTTGCCGTCGCCGCCACCGATGCCAACCGCTTCTCGATTCGGCTGGCGCGGCACATCACCAAACGCCCGAAAATTCTGGTTTTTAACTGGTGTTATCACGGCACGGTGGACGAAACTTTTGCCACCCTCGAGCATGGAAAAGTCGTCCCGAGGGTCGGGCATATCGGCGCACCCGTCAACCCAGACCTGACCACCAAAGTTGTCGAATGGAACGACGTGGACGCCTTACGCGCCGCCCTCGAGCCAGGGGATGTCGCCTGCGTGCTGGCAGAACCCGTTATGACCAACATCGGCATCATCCATCCAAACCCAGGCTTTCATGATGCGCTGCGCAAGTTAACTCGAGAGACAGGCACGATCTTGATTCTCGACGAAACCCACACCATCTGCACTGGCGTTGGCGGGTACACCAGGGAACACCAACTCGAGCCTGACATTCTGACCATCGGCAAACCGATTGCGGGCGGCATTCCCGCCGCCGCCTACGGCTTTAGCGAAGCACTGGCTGAACGCGTGAACTCGAGCATCGAACGCGATCTGTCCGACACTGGCGGCATTGGTGGCACGCTCGCAGGCAACGTGCTCGCCGCCGCCGCCATGCGAGCCACACTCGAGGAAGTGCTCACGCCCGAAGCCTATGCGCAGATGATTCCAGTCGCAACGCATTTTACCAGCGGTGTCCAAGCCGTGATCGACGAATTCAAACTGCCCTGGGTGGTCAACCAACTCGGTTGCCGCGCCGAATACTGGTTCCGCGCGACCCTCCCGCAAAACGGTGGTGAAGCCGCCGCCTCGAGCGACGCCGACCTTGACCGGTTCATGCACCTTTGGGCATTAAATCGCGGAATCCTGATGACCCCATTTCACAACATGGCATTGATGGGTCCACAAACGACCACAAGCGACGTGGACGTGCACACTCGGGTTTTCCGTGAAGGGGTTGTGGCGTTGCTCGAGGGGTAAATAAAGCAATAATTGCTCCCTGCACCACCCTCATCCCCGACCCACCTTGCCCCTGAAAGCAGCACCTTCTTGATTCCAAGACGCACCTTCTTGACCATAAAATGCACCTAACGGGCATGGTCGCTAACGGGCGGAATCGCTGACGGGCTTGGGGCGCTTCTCCCACCTGTGGGAGAAGGTGGCGAGCCTGCTCGCCGGATGAGGGCTTCAGGTGCGTTCTTTTGACCCACGACAAAACACCGTTACGCACGAAAATCATTTTTGGATTGAGAAAAACCCTGTAGTCCCAAACTCGAGCAACTACAGGGTTTTCTGGATGCGCAAATCAGAATTTCTGGCTAATCTGAGCGAAGTTTAAAAGTGAACGCCAGCCCTTCAAATACAGCGTTCAATTTCAACATATTTTTCTGGTCAACATCCGTTCTTGCCGCGCTCGAGACCACCGAGCGCGAGACGAAGTATTGCCGGAGGTTTTTATGAAACACGCCATCGTCATCGGCTCGAGCATGGCTGGCTTGCTCGCGGCTCGCGCCCTGTCCACACGCTTTGAGCAGGTCACGGTGCTCGAGCGTGACCGTTTGCCCGAAAACGCCCAGACCCGCAAGGGGGTGCCGCAGGGTCAGCACGCGCACGCCTTGCTGGCGGCGGGTTTGAACAGCCTCGAGACGCTGTTTCCTGGGTTGACCAAGGATTTGATCGAGGCGGGCGCGATGCCTGGCGATGCCGCCGAGAGCATTCGATGGTTTCAATTTGGAGCCTACAAAATTCGTTCGCACAGTGGCATCACGGGGTTGTTCATGAGCCGTCCACTGATCGAACAAAAGGTCTACGCCGCCGTGAAAAGCTTGCCCAACGTCAGTTTTGTCGAAACCTGCTCGGTGATTGACCTGACCTCGAGCCAGGACAAGTCGCGGGTCACGGGCGTTCAACTGAGTTTGGACGATTACGCGATTTTCGAGAACCTCGAGGCTGATCTGGTGGTGGACGCCAGCGGGCGCGGTTCGCAAGCCCCAACTTGGCTCGCGGCTTTGGGTTATGCCAAACCCGAGCAAAGCATCATCAAGATCAACGTTGGTTACACCAGCCGCGTATATCGTCGCAAACCGAGCGACCTCGGAGGCGATTTGGCAGCCATTCTGGTGCCCAAAGCCCCAGTGCAAAAACAGGCTGGCGTGCTGCTGGCGATGGAGGGCGAACGCTGGATGCTGACGATTGCGGGAACACTCGGCGCTCACGCGCCAAGCGACGAGGCGGGTTTTCTCGAGGCGGTCAAGAAGCTGCCCGCGCCTGACATTTACAACGTCATCAAGAACGCCGAAGCACTCTCGAGCATCATCAGTTTCAAGTACCCGCACAATCAACGCCGCCATTATGAAAAGCTGAACCATTTCCCAGAGGGTTTTCTGGTCTTTGGCGATGCGCTGTGCAGTTTCAACCCGATCTACGGGCAGGGCATGACGGTTGCCGCACTCGAGGCGCTGGCGTTGCTGGAAGAAACCCAATTTGGTCTGGACGGTCTTGCCAAGCGCTTTTTTGCCAAGGCTGCCAAGGTGATCGAGACCCCGTGGACCATCGCGGTCGGCGAAGACCTGCGTTACCCCGAAGTCGAAGCCCCGCGCAGTTTGGGGGTGAAATTCATCAACTGGTACGTCGCCAAGGTGCATCTTGCCGCCAGAACCGACAGCCTGGTCTGCAACGCCTTCCACAAGGTTTCCAACCTGCTCGAGCCGCCACCGAGCTTGTTCGCGCCAAAGATTGTGGCTCGGGTGATACGCGCCAATTTGGTTCAGGCAAAACCACAAACCAACCCGTTACAAGCCGCTCGAGTCTCCCATTAAACCCTCGAGTACGGAAAGGAAATCTGATGAAAAAACTGGTTTTGATCGCTCTTGTTGCCGCACTCGGTCTGGTTGTCTCGAGTCGCGCCCAACAAAACCCAAACGCCCTGCCCGCCGGTGAATACGCCTGGACAATTGACTTACGCTGTGTGACCGAAGAACGCTGCAAAGCCGCCTTCGGTGGCGAGTCGCCGATTCCAGCCTGGTGGGAATGTTTTAGCTTTGCGGGTCACATCAATTCTGACGGCAAGCCATGACCTACGCGGGTTCGGATGTCTTCCGTGGTCGCGCCGGAATGGGAACCGAGGGCGCGTGCGACGCCCCGTTCGAGACGCCATTTTCAGGCATTTGCATTTACGGCGAGAAGGGCGAGGCGTTCATCAAAACCTCTGCGCTGCCCTCGCCCGTTCTGAACGGCAAAGCCACCATCTGGATCAAAAACGCCCTGCTCTACAGCCCACGCTCGAGCGGTGAGAATTACATCACCCCCTGCCCTTGCGGCGCCGAAGGCGAGGACGAACAGACGCCCGCCACGCCAGGAACGTACACGACCAAAGATTTTTTTGGCGGCAAGAAACCTGTGGGCGTCAGCCTCAACGTTCAACTCGTGAAACTGCCCTGAGCCTTCCCCACTCGAGCCGCTCGAGAAACATTAAGGAGCACACCATGAACCTGATTCGTTACGTTGCCGCCCTCGTTCCCGCCGTTATTCTGGTCGCCTGCGGGCAGACCGCCGCACCCGCAAAAATCACCTACCCGAGCGCCAGTTTTGCCGCCTCGGGCGACACCCAAGCCAAAACCGCTGTCAAACTTTGGAACTTTCAGGGGGCGCAAACGGGCTTGACCGTGACCGGCGCAGACTCGAGCGACAAGGCGTATCAGGTCTTGCGCGTGACGGGTGAGGACGCCAGCACGTTCAAAATCTCGCAAGATTTTAAGAATGCGGCTGGAGAATTGCTGGCGTCCGTTTCGGTGTTGACCCACAACGACGGCACGTACTCGGTTGCCAAAACGGGCGATCCGACCGACGCGGCGCTCTGCCCAAACTGCATGGGCAACGATTTCGCGGCAGCCAACCCGAGCGCGAGCGACACGGTAAAACCAAGCTTTACAGGTCCGATCAACCCCGTCCCGCCCGTGGTGAATCCCACCGACCCATCCGATCCCGTGCTGATTTCTGCCGCCTGCGACAAAGCCTTGAAACACCTCGCCAAAGCCGCCATGAATGTTGCACTCCAATGTGGAGCGCACCCAACGGGACCCGGCAGTTTTATTGGCGATGCCTGTCAGACCGCCACCTTCGCCTATCAACTGACTTACGCCTACGAGGTTGTGGCTGCCTGTGGACCGATTCTTGGTTCAGGTTTTTAAATCTTCTACAAATCCAGCCGAGCGGATCAAAGCTCGAGGTTTTCAAAGGAACAACATGAACATCGATCCAGTTTCACAAGGTTTTGCCCAGCAAATCGAACAGACCGAGATTCAAACCTGGCTTGACCTGTACGCCGCCATGAATGAGGGTTTTGGCAAGGAATTCAATGCCGAAATTCTCGAGCTTGGGCAGATCGTATTGACGCGCTGTCCGAGCATTGCCTTCGGCGAATTCAACCGCGTCATGGGCTTGGGTGTGTTTGAAACCGCCACGGAATCAGACCTCGAGCATGTTTTTGACAAGTACCGTGAGGTTGGCGTCAAACGTTTCTTGATTCACCACATTCCATCCTGTCAACCAACGGTTTTAACAAACTGGCTCGAGGCGCGTCAACCCGCAGTGCTGGCAGGTTGGGAACGGATCGTGCGCGATGATGCGGCACTCGAGGCTATTCCAAATGAACCCGCGATTGAACGCGTCACAAGCCGCAACGCGCACGAATGGGCAGATTTTATTGATGCCGCTTATCACATGACCACCAAACCCTGGCTGCTCGAGTTGGTGGGTCGCCCAGGCTGGCATCATTACTTGCTGCGCGAAAATGCCAAGGTGGTGGCGGTGCGTTCAATGTGCATCAACTCCGATGGCACAGTTTGGTTTGGCATCGAAGCGCCCGTTCCTGGGATCATGGCTCCAAGTTTTGCCCTCGACGCTCGGTTGTGCCAAGTGATGGTACAAGACGGTCTGAAGATGGGCGGGAAATTGTTTGTGGCAGACATTGAAAAGCCCAATCCTCAAATGGACACACCTGCTTATGCCGACTTTGCACGCTTGGGATTCACCCGACCATACTTCAGAACCAATTACGTGTTCGCGCTGTAAAAACCAAAAACCCCATTTCTCGAGAAGAGAAACAGGGTTTGATGGATTTGAAAAGCGCTTTAGTAACGCTTGCGTTGTGGTTTGTACGGTCCACGGTTGGCATCTCGAGGAGCGCCACCTTCACGCGGTGCGCCGCCAGAACTTTGCGATGTGCTCGAGTTGGAATCGCGGTTGCCGCGATACCCACCACGACTTCCGCCGCTTTGATAGCCGCCTTCCCTTGGACGACGATCACCCGAGCCACGGTCTTGGTAGGCACGGTCATTGCGCGGCGCGAGGTCAATCAATTCGGGCAATGTTTCCGCACGTTCGATTTCGATTTGACCCTCGAGCGGATTTTGCGCCAAGAGTGCTTCGACTGCGGCGGTTGGAACGTCAGCCGCCACACCGTCTTTGAACGGTTTGATTTTGCCCAGCGCTTTAGACGGTAAGTTCATGACTTGCGCCAAAACCGCCACCGCCCTTGGAATGCCCAAACGCGGCGCACGCATCAAAATCGTGGTCATGCCCTCTTCGCCAGTGATGAGACTGGCTGGTTTTGGTGCTTGGTGAATACCCGCAATCCAAGCCAATGCGCGAGCCAAAGCGTCAATGTCGAACTCTTCAGCCAAGGCTTCGGCTTCGGCACGGAATTGTGCAATCACGGCTTCAGGCACGCCACGCACGACTTTTGCAGCGTTCTTGGCGGCGCTGGCAGCAACCTCGGTTGGCTTGGGTGGGTCTTTGCGCTCGAAAAACACGCCCGCCTCATGCTCGAGGGTCTTGAGTTGGCGTTGCTCGCGGTCGGTGTACAAAACCACTGCGGTTCCAGAACGCCCAGCGCGACCTGTACGACCCGAACGATGGACGTATGCCTCGGAATCGTTGGGGAAGTGATGCTGAACCACAAGCTCGACATCAGGAATATCAATGCCCCTGGCGGCGACATCTGTCGCCACCAAGACTCGAGTGCGACCCGCACGGAAACCCTCGAGCGCCCGTTCGCGTTGGCTTTGCGCCAAATCGCCGTGAATCGCTTCGGCTTCCAGACCACGGTGAATCAACTCGAGCGCCAGTTCGTCGCAATCTTTTTTGGTGCGCGTGAAAATGATCGCCCGTTCTGGCGCGAGCACCGTCAGCAAATCTGCCAGCGTTTTGGTTCGCGCCGCAGGATTCACCCGAATGGCAATGTGCTGCGTGGTGCTGGCTTGCGCCGCGCTTTCCTCGCCAACCAGATCGACTTTTTTGGGGTTGTTCAAATACCCTTTTGCCAGTTTGTCCACCCAACGCGGAATGGTCGCCGAGAACAACATCGTCTGGCGTTCCTTGGGCGTGCTTTTCAGCACCCGTTCGACCGCATCTTGAAAACCCATCGAGAGCATCTCGTCGGCTTCGTCGAGCACCGCAATCTCAACCTCAGACAAATCGAGCGTGCCGCGATCAAGATGGTCAATGACACGACCAGGCGTGCCAACCACAACGTCCACACCGCGTTGCAAATCGCGCTCTTGAGGACCGTAACTGGTGCCGCCGTAAATGGTGGTCACCGCCAAATGCGCCGCACACAACTCGAGTTCCTTGGCGACCTGTTTTGCCAGTTCTCGGGTTGGCGCTAAAATAATGGCGCGGGTCTTGCGACCACGTTCACGGCTTGCTTCCAGGCGCATCGAAATTGGCAGCCCGAATGCCAGCGTTTTGCCTGTACCAGTGCGGGCACGACCCAGCACGTCACGACCCTCGAGCGTGAACGGCAGACTCTCTTCTTGAATGGGGGACGGAACGGTGATGCCTCGGGCAGTCAGCCCTGAGACAACGCGCTCGGAGAGCGCGAAATCAGAAAAAACCATGTTTTAATCCTTTCCAGGCGATTAATGCCACCCGAAAAGAACGCTTGATTCCCCCAGATAATGTGGCAGCGAAAACGCCTGACCGTCACATCGGGACGGCACGAAGAAAGACTATACACGAAAAAATGAAACACAAATGGCATTTTGTCCCACTTTTCCCGAAAGTCAGGGTTTTGGTAAAACTCGAGACACTTGCAAAAGTTTTGATGTCATGCAACAATCCTCGAGCTATGGGCGGTTAGCTCAGCGGTAGAGCACTCGCTTCACACGCGAGGGGTCACGTGTTCAAATCACGTATCGCCCACCATTTCAGGGACGCAAATCTTCAGGTTTGCGTCCCCGTTTTTCATTCGAGTATCATCAAGCGTTCCAAAGTTTTTGCGCGAGTAATGACATAGACGTGAATTATAAAATTATCGAAATTATTCAGTAAAACGTAACCTCGTGATAAACTTCGTGTTGTGGGTAAAGCCCATGTGCTACTGGGGAAGATCACAAATTAAATTCCACTGTCTATCAGCGGTGGCACACGTGTAGTTAGTTCAGATCTCGAGGTATCCGCTTTACCTATTATTTGTAGCTTTAAGCGGTATGTTTAAAAGAGAAATATTGATCTTCCCCAGAAAAGCATGAAAGAAAAATTTCTCAAAATCTACGATCATAACGACTTGTCTAATTTTTTTGGCATGAGCTACAAAGAACTTTCTGCAATTATTTATCCATATAATGAAGCCAGAAAGTATCATAGCTTCTCAATTCAAAAACGAAACGGTGGTATTCGGACTATAAAAGAACCTAAGAAAAAACTGAAAGATATTCAGTTTCTTTTGAAAAATGTTTTGTCGGAGATTTACGTTGCAAAAACGCCTGTACATGGTTTTTGTTATGGTAAAAGTATTGTCACAAACGCAAAAATGCACCTAAATAAAAAATTCATTTTGAATATTGATCTAAGTGACTTTTTTGGAACAATTTATTTTGGGCGCGTAAAACGACTTTTCATGGCAAAACCGTTTGGATTTATGGAAAATGTTGCCACCATTCTTGCTCATATATGCTGCTTTGAGAATAGCCTGCCACAAGGAGCACCTACATCACCAATCATCTCAAACATGATCGCTTTCAAAATGGATGCCCAACTGCGAGATTTGGCAATGCAGTGCCAAGCAACCTACACACGATATGCAGATGACATAACTTTCTCGTTTACCTGTTCTAAAAGACGTTTACCTCCGAAAATTGTGGCTATTGATCAAGGAATCATTAGATTGGGCGAAGTGCTTGAGAAAATTATTCGTGACAATGGTTTTAAGATAAACTTAGAAAAATTAAGATTAGCTGGAATAACTCAAAGATTAGAAGTAACTGGGATTACAGTTAATAAGTTCACAAATATGCCACGGAAATACGTGCAGCAAATCAAATCTATGTTATACGCATGGGAAAGATTTGAATATGAAGCTGCCGAAAAAGAATATTTAGAAAAGTATAAAATCACAAAGCGAATATACGAAAGTGAAGAGCCATTTAAGTATGTTGTTAGAGGTAAAATCGCTTTTTTAAAAAGTGTGCTTGGTGAATCAAGTCGCATTTTTAATGAACTGGCATTACGATTTAATAAGCTTGTCGAAGAAGAGTTTCTAAAATTTTATATTCCTAATAATTTTAAACCAAGAGTCGATGTAATATCCTCACTTTGGATTATTGAAACTGAAAATTTTCAAGGAACTGGATTTGATTTAGATGGTTTTGGAGTTATTACTTGCGCACATGTAATTGGGGATTTAAAAGACAAAAATATAATTTATGAGAATATTGAAGCTTACAAAATTACCGACCCAACGAAAATATACAAAGTAACAGTTATCCAGCACGACATCAACCTTGATCTTGCCACCTGCACGCTTCAAACTGATTCAGGAGGCTCTGCTCCACATACCCCAATGCGAATTTCTGAAATAGAACCTTACCCCTTTCAAGAGGTAATTCTTTATGGTTTTCCCAATTATGCCCCTGGGAAAAAGCTATTCCAGGCTGATTTTAAAATAACTTCCACTAATCAAACAAAATCTAATTTTAATTTTCAACGATTTGAGGTGGATAAGACGATACGTGCTGGTAATAGTGGAGGACCTTTAATTGATGTTCACGGCGATGTTATTGGAATCGCTGTTGAGGGTCAAGAAGGACTTTCAGGACAGAATGCGGCTGTGTATGCTAGCGAGTTAGTTAAAGTGTTCAGATCAAATTCGGAATAATTTGACACATTCGCTTTAGTGTAGAGCAACATCCCAAATGTTAAAAATCCGACTCATATTGTACACATGAAATGAGAATGTTATCTGAGCAATCAATTGGCTGGATAATTTGGCTTTTTGGGCAATTTATTATCTTCAATTTTGCAAGTTGTTACGCGCCCTTGCGACTCACCTTTTGCAATCACAAGGGCTTGATTGGCACTCTCGAGCAGCATCTTTTCAAGTTTCGGTTTCATCAACTTTTTCTTGGGCATCATGCACCTCCTGACTATTTTACATCCCAAACTTTAACCACCGTTTTCGCCGCCGTATTCAACGCATCCTCGGAATCTCGAGTACCCCCCTCAATCCGCCCTCTTCAGCTCGAGACAATTCCAACCGTCCATTGTGGCTTTCCATCACGGCATTCACCAGCGTTAACCCCAAGCCCGAACCTGGCAGGTGTTGCACCGCCAAACCGCGTTGAAAGGGTTGCCGTAGCCGCTCGAGTTCGAGGGTTGGAATGCCAAGACCATCATCTGAAACCTCGAGCCAAGCCTGAAGCTGCGTCGCCCCCGTCCGAATCCAGACGTGACCGCCCTCGCGTCCGTATTTGATGGCATTCTCGAGCAGGTTGCTGATGGCAAGCCGCAAACCCGAAGGGTCGCCGTGAAGTGCGGCAGGCTCGAGCGTGGATTCGATGCTGATGTGGTGCGCTTGGGCTTTAGGCTCGAGGAGTTGAATGGCGTCAAACGCCAGTTCGGACAGGTCGAGGGCTTGATGGTTCGCGGCTTGGTCAGCTCTCGCCAGGGTCAGCAGTGAATCCACGGTGGCGGTCATCTGACGGGCAATCTCATCCGCCTCGAGCAGCGCGGCACGGTAGGTGTCATCGTTGCGGGTTCGCTCGAGGGTCAGGCTGGTGCGTCCAATCAAGGCTGCCAGTGGCGTGCGGAGTTCGTGCGCTGCGCCCAGCGTGAAGGCTCGTTCGCGTTCGATGGTGTACTCGAGCCGCTCGAGCATGGCGTTGACGGTGCGGGTCAGGTGTGCCATTTCGTCGTTGCCTGGGGCATTAGGCACGCGATCCGCGTAATGTCCAGACGCCGCAATCTGCGCCGCGAGGGTACTAACCTGATCGACGGGACGCAAGGCGCGATCTGCCAGCACATAACCTGCCGCAAAACCGATCAGCAGCAACACGGGCAGCACCACCAACACCACTTGCCCCGCTCGAGCGATGGTTTTTGCCAACTCGAGTTGTGAACGGGCGGCTTGAATAAAAATATTGCCTGGCAAGGCTTTGGTGAACGTGCGAATCTCAGCGACGGTTTGAAATCCTGGCTCGAGTTTGACTTGAACTTTAAAATCGCCAAAACGGTCTAAGAGTTGCCCGTGTTGATCGAAGACCGCCAGCGAGGTCGCCCCCGCTTGACTCGGTTGGAAACGCTGTCCTTCAGTCTCGAGGCGCGGGTTGCTCTCCTGCCCTCCGAGTTGACTGATGGCAAGATCGGCGGCTTCGCGGAGGGCATCGTCGAAAGATTGGTACAGGCTTTGGCGCAGCGCAACGAACAAGACCGCCGTGCCGAGCGCCAAGATCAATGCCGAAATCAGCGCGTAAAACAGCGTCAGTTTCAAACGCAAACTCAAGGTTGCTTCCCAAGCTCGAGCCGTCCGAGGCGATAACCGATGCCGCGCACGGTTTCGATCACATCCGCGCCAAGTTTGCGGCGGAGCGTCGAGACAAAAACATCGACGGCTTTAAAATCGACCTCGCTGCCCTCAGACCAGACCCGTTCAATCAGGCTCGAGCGGCTGTACGCCCGTCCTGGGGTCAGTGCCAGACACTCGAGCAGGGTGTACTCGCGTGGTGTCAGCGGGGCGCGTTCGCCATCGCGGGTAACTTCGTGCGCCTCGAGATCAAGCATTAAACCTTGAGGCAGGTTGACCAAGTTGCTGGCTTCGCCTTTGGAGCGCCTTACAAGAGCGCGAACTCGAGCACGCAATTCTCTGAAGTCAAAAGGTTTGGTCAGGTAATCGTCGCCGCCCGTGTCCAATCCCTCGAGTTTGGAATCCATGTCGCTGCGGGCGGTCAAAAAGAGAATCGGGGTTTTGTCAGTGCGGTTTCGCAAAGCGCGAGCCAGCTCAAAACCCGCCTCACGACCTTCGGGCAGCATCACGTCCAAAATCAGCAAATCATAGTTCTCGAGCCGTGCCATGCCATCACCGACGCTGGCGTTTGGGGCGTGATCGATCAGCAAGCCATCTTCGCTCAAGCCCTCGAGCATTAAACGGCTCAAGCGTGGGTCATCTTCGACGAGCAGCAATCGCATCATGCCTCCGTTTCTCGAGCTTTGCTCATGCTAAGGCACTTGGGTTTGGAAAGCGTAAAGATGATCGGTCTTTACTTTTCCAAACCAAAACCCAACCTTTCCAGACTGAAACCAAACTTTCAAGGTTCAGATTGAACGTCATCAGGCAAGTGTTGAAGCTCGAGCCAACACCACCCGATTTGGAGGTAAACCATGAAACCCATCCGCGCTTTAAGCATTGTGATTGGTTGTTGCGGCATTGCGTTCTCGGCACAAAACACCCAAACGTATGCGCCCAAGATTGATCCCGCCAATTTTGTCACCACAATAGACAACCCGTACTTTCCACTCACTCCAGGCACGACCAAAATTTTTGAGGGCAAGACCGATGCGGGTTTTGAACACGAAGAAATGAAAGTCACAAGTGACACCAAAGTCATCATGGGCGTGACTTGCGTGACCGTGATCGACACCGTGACGCTGGCAGGCAAGCTCGAGGAAGCCACCACCGATTGGTACGCCCAGGACAAGCAAGGCAACGTCTGGTACTTTGGCGAGGATTCCAAAGCCTACAAAGATGGCAAGGTTGTCAGTACCAAAGGATCGTGGACGGCGGGAGTGAACGGGGCGCTGCCTGGTTACATCATGAAAACCCAACCCGCACTGAACGAAACCTACCGTCAGGAATACCAAAAAGGCGAAGCCGAAGACTGGGCAACGATCCTCAGTCTCAACGAATCCGCCACCGTTCCAGTGGGTGCCTACAAAAATGTTCGGATGACCAAAGAATGGTCGGCGCTCGAGAATCCACCAGTTTTTGAATACAAATACTACGCCAAAGGCATCGGGCAGATCATGACCAAGGGCGGCATGGGCAAGAACAGTTGGAAAGTATCACTGCTCGAGATTCAGAACAAATAAATCTCGAGCTTCATCAAGACGCAAGCCCAAAACCTTGCGTCTTTTTTTGTGGTTCAGGCTCGAGAAATGCGCTTTGGTGCGTTATCAACAACTCGAGTTGACCTCTAGACACCTGAATACCCCGTCATCACACTCGGGTGCTATCATCCAAACGTTAAGTGCTCTCGAGTACAACAATTCAAGCCATAACGCTCGAGAATAAGTCAATCGCAAACGCGATTTTTCACATCCAGGAGGGCATCATGAAGGTAGGCATTAACGGTTTCGGACGCATTGGTCGTCAAGTTTTCCGCATTTTGGCAGAGCACGGCATCGAAGTTGCCGCTGTGAACGATCTCACTGACAACGCCGAACTCGCACAACTTTTAAAGTACGACACCAACTACGGCAAGTACCCTGGTGTGGTCGGCAGCGACGATCAGAACATCATTGTGGACGGCAAAAAAACCCGCATTTTTGAAGAGCGCGACCCCGCCAAGATTCCTTGGGCGGACATGGGCGCAGAGATCGTGATCGAAAGCACGGGGCGTTTCACCAAAGCCGACGCCGCTCGAGCACACATTACAGGTGGCGGCGCGAAAAAAGTCATTATCAGCGCCCCAGCCAAAGAAGAAGACATCACGATTGTCATGGGCGTCAACGAAAACAACTACGATGCCAGCAAGCACCACATCATCTCGAACGCCAGTTGCACCACCAACGGACTCGCGCCAGTCGCCAAAGTCTTGTTCGACAAGTTCGGCATTGAAAAAGGCATCCTGACCACCGTTCACGCCTACACCGCCAGCCAGAGCCTGGTTGATGGTCCTCGCGGCGACGCCCGTGACAACCGTGGCGCTGCCATGAACATCGTGCCCAGCAGCACCGGCGCGGCTCGAGCCGTGGGTCTGGTGATTCCAGAATTGCAAGGGAAATTCACCGGCATGGCGTTCCGCGTTCCGGTCAGCACGGTTTCGGTCGTCGATTTCACCGCGATTCTGGGTAAAGACACCACCGTCAATGAGATCAACGCCGTCATGAAAGAAGCCGCCCAGGGAAGCTTAAAGGGCATTCTCGAGTATACCGAAGAGCCACTGGTCAGTATTGACCTGAAAGGCAATCCACACTCGAGCATCTTCAGCGCGATGGAAACCCTGGTTTTGGGTGGGAATTTTGTCAAGGTTGTGAGTTGGTACGACAACGAATGGGGTTACAGCAACCGCGTTGTTGACCTGGTGAAGCACATCGCCAAGAGCCTGTAAGCATTAACTCGTCTGGGGATAAGAAAATGTTCCTCGAGAATCAACAATTGCTACCCTCATCCCCAACCCTTCTCCCAACATCAGGAGAAGGGAGTTTTATTCCCTAGCACAGCTAGGCTCGAGGGTTTGTCCTTCTCCCTTCAACGAAGCTGACTGATGGAGGGCTTCAGATGAAGTACAGAGCGTTATTCTCGAGATCGCCAAAAAAGCTTTTTGGAGGTTAATTATGAAAAACCTAGAATCTTTAGATGTTGCAGGCAAACGAGTGCTTGTGCGCGTGGATTACAACGTGCCAATCGAAAACGGTGTGATCGAAGACGACACCCGCATCACCGCCAGCTTGCCAACTGTCAATTATCTTCTCGAGCACGGCGCGAGCGTGATTTTGATGTCGCACCTGGGGCGACCAAAGGGTGTGGATGACAAATTCCGTCTCGCGCCTGTGGCGGCGCAACTCGAGAAAGTCCTGGGCAAACCCGTCAAATATATTTCTTCAAAACCCGCCAGCCTCGAGACGGCAAAAGCACTTGAAGGCATCAAACCAGGCGAGGTGGCGTTGCTCGAGAACGTGCGTTTTGAAGCTGGCGAGGAGAAAAACGATCCTGAACTCAACCGTGCTTTGGCTGCCTTGGGCGATGCGTTCGTGCTCGATGCCTTCGGAAGTGCTCACCGTGCGCACTCGAGCGTGTCGGGCGTGGCTGGATTGCTCCCGCACGCGGGCGGCATTCTGCTCGAGGCTGAAGTCAAAGCGCTGGGCAAGCTGACCGAAAACCCTGTCGCGCCGTACATTGTGATTATCGGCGGGGCGAAAGTTTCAGACAAACTCAAAGTCATCGAAAACCTGCTGCCCAAAGTGGATCGGATGCTGATCGGTGGCGGCATGGCGTACACGTTCGTCAAAGCCACGGGCGGCAAGATCGGCAAGAGCATTCACGAAGACGATTATTTGGACACCGCCAAACGCTTGCTCGAGCAATACCCAGGCAAGATCGTGCTGCCCTCCGATTCTCTGGCGGGCGATGCGTTTAGCAACGACGCGAACACCAAAGTCTTCCCCACCAACGACATTCCCGACGACTGGGAAGGCATGGACATTGGACCCGACAGCATCAAAGCCTTCTCGAGTGCGCTCGAGGGTGCAAAGACCGTTTTTTGGAACGGACCGATGGGCGTCTTTGAATTCGAGAAATTCGCCACAGGCACAAACGCCATCGCCAAAGTCGTCGCCGAACTTCAAGGCGCGTACACCGTCATTGGCGGTGGTGACAGCGTCAGCGCGATTCATCAAAGTGGACAAGCCGACAAGATCAGCCACATTTCCACCGGTGGCGGCGCGAGCCTCGAGCTTCTGGAAGGCAAGATTTTGCCTGGTGTTGCAGCACTCGATTAAGTTTTACTCTCTTCAGAACGCTGTATATTAGCTTCTCGAGAAACGACTTGAACTCCCTTCTCTCCACGGAGAGAAGGGCTGGGGATGAGAGGGAAAAGCATGGTCACTTGTTATCTCGAGTATGAAATCGACCCGTACAAGCTCGAGGATTTCGAGCGTTACGCGAAACTCTGGATTCCGTTGGTGAACGCGATGGGCGGCAAGCATCACGGTTATTTTCTGCCGTTTGAGAGCGGCAACACCATTGCTTACGCGCTGTTCAGTTTCCCGAGTTTGGCGGCTTACGAAACCTACCGGCTGAAAATCCCCTTCGACCCGCATTGCCAAGCCGCGATCAAACTTGCCGAGGACACGCGCTGCATCGTGAAGTACGAACGGCGTTTCATGCGACCCGTGCTCGAGTAAGGGTTCGAGAAAGGTTTGAAATGGGCGAATCTGTTGTTGTTGAAAACCTGAACGAATACCAACGCCTCTCGAGGAAAACCGCACAATTGGTCAAAACCGATCACCCAATTGTCTACCCGACGCTTGGCTTAACCAACGAAGCAGGCGAATTTGCGGGCAAAGTCAAAAAGATTTTCCGCGACAAAAACGGCGTGATCGACGATGCCGACCGCGAGGCTTTAAAGCAAGAATTGGGCGATGTGCTCTGGTATTTGGCGCAAATCGCCACCGAACTTGGGGTGACGCTCGAGGATGTGGCGAGCAGCAATTTGACCAAATTGTTTGACCGACTCGAGCGGGATCAGATTAAAGGTTCGGGGGACAATCGGTAGAGCATTAGTCGTATTGTAGACAGCCATAAAACCAATTGTGCGCAATTGAATCAAAACCGAATTGGATTTCCTGAGCACCCGTATAAATCACTTTTGGCAGTTTATTTTTTGAACTGTAAAGATAGCCGCATCTTCCAAACAAGAATCCAGAGTTCCAAAAAAAGACCAGTATATTTTCATCAGTTCCCATCAATTGAACTCGCTCACTTTGGACACCACCAAGATAAAAGAACTGTACAGGTAAACTCACTTCAGCAAACGCATCTGACTGAGAATCACTTGGGAATTCCTGATTTGCAACGCGCCTAGCAACCTCTGCAAATGATCCTTGGAAAGTCTTAAACCTAATGGTGACCGCTTTTTGGTTCAAAAACAGAAGCGGAAAGGCGGTCACGATCAAAAACAAAACTGGGATAAAAACAAGCCATCTCTTCAAACGAAATCCCAAAAATCCGCGCACCACAAAAACAAAAACTGCAACAACATGGACAAGAAATGCCAATCCAAGCAAGATAAATCGAACGATCCAACCCAAAACAAAATCCCCAATAAATATCCAAGTAACAATCATCAGGAACTCGAAGGCTATCAATCCAAGAACGCCAAACATATCACTTCGAGAACCAAAAGCACTTTCCCATTTCATTCTCGAACCTCGAGCCTCTTGCATGACCCCAGCTTAACGGGCAATTATGACGCCGCACTCATCAAAAGTCTGTTTTTAGAGCTTCTCCTCGATTCGTCAGTTAAAATACTTTCACTCGAGGAGGAATTTTGTGGCTAAACTTTTGATCGTCGAAGACGAACCAGAATTGGGTTCGCTTTTACAGCAACACCTGCAAGGCGAGGGACACACGGTGCAACTCGAGCGTGATGGCAGAAACGCCCTCGAATCGTGCCGGTTTACAACGTTTGACCTGATTATTCTGGATTTGATGCTGCCAGGATTGGACGGCTTGGAGGTCGCACGGCGCATTCGGCAACCTCGAGTGCCATTGAACAACGTCTCGTTTGAAAGCGCGGGTTTGGAGCACGCCACGAGCGCCACCGTGCCGATTTTGATGCTGACGGCTCGAGCCGAAGAGTCAGACCGCGTGCTGGGTTTTGAAGTTGGCGCGGATGATTACATTGCCAAACCGTTCAGCTTGCGTGAAATGCTGGCTCGGGTGCGTGCGATGTTGCGCCGTTCGCAAATCACCAAAGAAGCCACCGCCGCCAGCGTCGAGGTGATTCGGCTGGGCAAACTCGAGATTGATCTGGCGGCACGGTCTGTGAAAATAGGCAGCACCGTAACCGACTTGACACCTCGAGAGTACGATTTGCTGCTCATGCTGGCGCATCATCCTGGGCGCACCTTCTCACGGGATTATTTGCTCGAACGGATTTGGGGAACAAGTTTTGAAGGCTCTGACCGTGTGGTGGACACGACTGTGGTTCGGTTGCGCCGCAAGTTGCTCGAGGAGGGCGAGCGCGTGGTCAGCGTTTGGGGTGTCGGATACCGTCTGGACTCTTGAACTACACTTGCTACCCTACAACTCGAGTAGACTCGAGGCGAATAGAGGAGGCTCGAGATGATCAACACTGTTCGCAACGTGATCGGTTTTGTTTGCGTGTTTATAGGCTTTATTTGGATTTTTCAAGGTCTGGGTGTCATCAAAGGTAGTTTCATGACTGGCTCGAGTTTTTGGGGGATCGTGGGCGTGATTGTAGGGTTAATTGGTGGAGGCTTGCTCTCGAAGATTGGGCGCTCGAAAAACGACCCGTAAATTCGTAGGTCTGAGACCATCCCCTACACCATCCCCATCGCAGTTTCGGTCAACAATGTGTCAAAACCCGAGGCTTTTCTCAAGACGCTCGAGTTCAATTTCGCGGCTTTGTTTTGGGTTTCCAGATTCGGCTCGAGCATCGTGATGATGGCGGGTATTTTCAGGTTTGAAGCTCGCATTTCGGCAATCAATCCTAGACCGTCCACGCCACCAGGCTCGAGGGTTGTGACAACCAGTTGCACGCCACCATCACCCAAACGCTCTAAAGTCAAATCCAAACTCGAGAAGACCTCGACCCTAAAACCAGCCCGCTCGAGTTGCTGGCGTTGCACGAGTTGCCCGGTTTGCGAAGGCTCGAGTAGCAACACCAGTTTTTGAGGTTTGAGGCTGGGTGTTTGAACAACTGGAACACTGGCAATCACCCCACTGGCACGACTGCGCAAGGCATCCAACAACGACTGAATTTCGGCACTTGGGTTCTCGAGCGTCGGTTCGGTTCTGACAATCTGACGCAAGGTATCCACGGCTTTTAACAACAACGATGTCGTGTTCGCCTCGAGCGTTTCGCCACCGTCACGCAGTCGCCCCAACACATCCTCGAGCGCGTGCGTGATTTGCTTCATGACTTTCAACTCGAGCATTCCCGCGCCGCCCTTGATGGTGTGCGCGTTCAAGAACAAACCCCGTACCAAGTTGGCATCACTGGGGTCACGCTCGAGCGCCAGCAAACCCTGATCTAGATGCTCGAGGTTTTCTTCGGTCTCGATTCGGAATTCCTCGAGAAAGGCGGAAATGTCCATTGGCTTATTGTGGCATGAAAAAGATGCTTAGAAGAGGAAAAAGCTCGAGCTTTTGAAAACTCGAGCATCAAAAATCAGTAGGCTCGAGCGAAAATAATGCGTTTTCCATACGCCGCAGGTTTGCCCGTATGAACGCAAACACCATCTTCTGACGCACCCAATTCGCCTTCACTGTCCATTGGAATATTGCGCGTGGTGGCTTTGGTCAGTTCCTTGATTTTCTTTTCGCTCTCCACATCGCCGCAGTGAAAGGCACGAACAAAAAAACCTTGTTCAATCAAATCAACAAATTCATCCCAAGTGTCGGCGGTTTTGATCCTCGAGTCTCTGAAGGTTGTGGCTTTCTCGAGCAGTGCGTTTTGGAAAGCCTCGAGTTTGGCTGGTAGCCCTGCAACCACCTCGGCTCGAGCCAGGATTTCTTTCTCGCCGCCAAGTCTTGATGCCAGCACGACATTGCCCGCCTCGAGATCACGCGGTCCAAGTTCGATGCGGTACGGCACGCCGCGCAACTCCCAGTAATTGTATTTCGCGCCGTTGGTCAAGCCGTCGCGCTCATCCACCTTAACGCGAACGCCCAAACCTTTTAATTCGGTGCCCAAAACCCGCGCCGCCTCGAGCATCTCATCCTGGTTTTCCTTGCGGTAAATCGGCACGATTACGACTTGAATCGGGGCGAGTCTGGGCGGCATGACCAAGCCCTTGTCGTCGCCGTGCGTCATGATGATGCCGCCGATGATGCGGGTACTGATCGCCCAGGAGGTCGTGTGGGCAAAGGCTTCTTTCTGGTTTTCGTCCTGGAATTTGACCTCGAAGGCTTTGGCAAAATTTTGTCCCAAGTAATGGCTTGTACCTGCTTGCAGCGCTTTGCCGTCGCCCATCATGGCTTCGATGCTGTACGTTTCCACCGCACCCGCAAAACGCTCAGAATCGGTTTTGCGCCCAGCGATCACGGGCATGGCGGCATAATCGCGGGCAAAACTACGGTAAATCTCGAGCAGGCGCAACGTTTCTTCGACGGCTTCCTGGTGGCTGGCGTGGGCGGTGTGACCCTCGTGCCAGTAAAATTCGGTGGTGCGCAAGAACAAACGCGGGCGCAATTCCCAACGCACGACGCTGCCCCATTGGTAATGCAAAAACGGCAGGTCGCGGTAAGACTTGAGCCATTTTGCCCACATGTGACCGATGATGGTTTCTGAAGTTGGACGCACCACCAGCGGCTCCTCGAGCAACTCGCCGCCAGCGTGGGTGACAACCGCCAATTCGGGTGCGAAGCCTTCAACGTGTTGCGCTTCTTTTTGCAGGAAGCTCATGGGAATGAACATCGGGAACGCCAGCGCCTCGTGATTGGTGGCTTTAAACTGCCCGTCGAGGATTTTTTGAATGTTTTCCCAAAGTGCCCAGCCGTAAGGCTTCACGACCATCGCACCGCGCACCGGGCTGTAATCGGCAAGGTCGGCTTTGAGGACAATTTCGTTGTACCAATCGTTAAAGTCGGTGCTTTGTGGCGTCACGCCGTACTGGTTGGCTTTTTTATCTGAAGGTTGACTCATCAGTTTAAGTCTACCAGTTGCGCATGGGCTGCATACCAGTGCCAGCGGTCATCGTGAACCCCGCACATCGGCAACGGGTACACTCGAGCCTCAATTCGAGTTGAACCAGACGTAACAAACGCAAATGAACTTTTCAAACCCCGAGTTTGTTGCATACTGAAGGTGTGGTTGTCCTCGAGAATTACCAAGTCCGTTCCGCAGGTGTGTCATTTGAAGTCATCGCTGGACGCATCAAAACGCTCGACCTTGCCAACAACGAGGTCAGCGGCTATTTTGAACTGGTGGACGGTGTGCAAATCCCACGCGGTTTACCAGGCTTAAGAATTGAAGGTGAACTCAAACTCGAGGTGAAATCGCTCTCGAGCGTGATCGCTTCCAGTGGTAAACGCCGGTATCGTTTTGTGGCGACCTGTGCGCCCGAGGTGGTCAGTTTGTTGGATTTGATGATGAATTCGGCGAAGCATCCGACGGTACTCGATGACATGATGCGTTAAATTTTTGAAATCAAGAGACCCTCGAGTTTTAAAGCTCGAGGGTCTCTTTGTGGTCGCGTTTTTCATCACGCGGGTTGGTGACCCCAACGGGATTCGAACCCGTGTCGCCGCCTTGAAAGGGCGGTGACCTAACCGCTAGTCGATGGGGCCAGTGTCCTCTGACCGACTGCGAACTATAACAGGCTAGATGAAAGAACTCAAGTCTTTGTGACCTGGGCTGATTTGAATGTTTAAGATTTCTCGAGCAGCACGACATAAGCATTTGATATAACCTGAGTTAAAAACTCGAGTTTGATTCGTTAAAAACAGATTTCTATGCTATAATATGTTTTAAGCCAATGAATGACCCTTCACATCATCCCACCATTCACGGGCGCGGCACGGCTTTCAATCCCAAGACCCGTTTTGAAAAACTCGAGATTACCCTCGAGCCTGACAGCATCGATGCTGGGGATTATGAGCCAGACCTCGAGTACCGCCCAAAAACCGAATTCTTGATCGACCATTCCAGAAGTTTTATCACCTACAACAAAAGTCCAGACGTTCCGTTTGAGGCGGGCATCAACCCTTATCGTGGCTGCGAACATGGTTGCGTGTACTGCTTCGCCCGTCCGACGCACGAGTATTTGGGTTTTGGTTCGGGCATCGATTTTGAAACCAAAATCATGGTCAAACTTTCCGCGCCCGAACTCTTGTGCCGTGAACTGAGCGCCAAAAAGTATGTGCCTCAAGCCTTAACCCTCAGCGCGATCACCGACGTGTACCAACCGCTCGAGCGTCAACTCAAACTCACTCGCCAAGTGCTCGAGGTGCTGCTGGAATTTCGCAACCCTGTCGCCATCATCACCAAAAATCATTTGGTGACTCGAGATGTGGATATTCTTTCAGAATTGGCAAAACTGAACGCGGCATGGGTGGCAATTTCGCTGACCAGTTTGGATGAAGATTTACGGCGCAAGCTCGAGCCTCGAACCAGCACCGCCAAGCGACGCTTGCACGCCATTGAAACCCTGGCGAACGCTGGCGTCCATGTTGGGGTCATGACCGCGCCAATCATTCCAGGTTTGACCGACCACGAGATACCAGCGCTGGTTAAAGCTGCCGTGGACGCTGGCGCAAGCTTCGCGCATTACGGCTTGTTGCGCCTCCCTCACAGCAACACCACACTTTTTACCGACTGGTTGGCGCGTCATTACCCAGACCGCAAAGAAAAAATCCTCAACCGCCTGAGAGCCATGCACAATGGCGAATTAAACGACTCGAGGTTCGGGCATCGAATGCGCGGCGAAGGGGTTTTTGCCGAACAAATCAAACAACTCTTCCGCGCCGCCTGCCGTCAAGCCAAACTCGAGACAACAAACTTTAAACTCGAGACCAAGCATTTTCGTGTGCCTCGAGATCAAGCCCAAGCTTCATTGTTCGATTAATGGCGCTTGAGAAAATCCACAATGTCAGGCACAACACGCGGGTCAAGCGAAGCTTCAGCCGCCAAAGACACCGCCCCGATCAGTTCTTCATGCTCGAGTTTCGGATAGGTTTTGAGTTCGACCTGTCCGCCTTTTGCCAGAATTTTTTCTTCTAGCATGATGCTTTGGTGGTAATCCACGGTGCTGTCACGCAAACCGTGCTGAAGCAACATTGGCGGGTTTGTGCCATCCACAAAATTGAGCGGTTGCGTTGCCGCCCAAGCGCTCGGGTCTGTTCCAAAAACCTGCTGCAACGCAGGCGATTGCGGGAAAAACGCAGCGATGTCATACGGACCCGCCATGCCGACCACACCACGAACCGCACTCCGCTCGAGGTTCACCGCTTTCAGATACGTTGGGTTCAGCGCGAGCATGGCGACGAT